>JBBRCX010000001.1:0-130177 GCA_038204465.1 Tepidisphaerales bacterium
AGAGGTTGTTCTGGGTGGACTGGCAGAGGAGGACGAGTCGGGCGCCGTTGGCGATCAATTCGCCGCGGACGTTGATGGTGATATGGGCGTTGGTGAAGTCGCGGGGGAAGTTGGCTTCGATGAAGCGGTTGGCGCCGCCGATTTCGCGGGTGTATTCGCCCAGGGGCCCGCGGGTGATGAGGATGAAGGGCAGGTGCAGGTAGCCGGCGCCGGGCAGGGCGTGGTTGTAGTCGATCCACCAGGGGCTGCGCGAGACGGCGCAGGAGTCTTTGATTTCGAGGGGCTTGGGGCCGAGGGAGTTGGACGCCCACGTGATCCATCCGCCGGGGTCGTGGTCGAAGGTTTCGGTGTAGGGGGTGGGCATGGGTTTGGGTTTCAGTGCCGGCTTACGATCTCGAACTCTGGCGGAGCGCTAAGGCCGTGTAGCGGCGCCGGTGGCGTTGGTCATCGTCCCGGCGGGGTGGATGTGAGGACTTGCAGCAGCTGCTCCGCGTGCCACGCGACTTCGGCATCTTTGTCATTCGCCGCCTGCTCCAGCTTTGGCTTGGCCGCGATCCCGATCTCCGCCAACTGCTTGTGCGCCGCCGTGCGTTTTGACCAGTCGGGATCACGGAGCTGCGCGATCAGCCGGTCGACCTCCTCGCCCACGCTGGGATCCATGTTGCGCACGATCACCAGTCCCACGCGCAGCTGCTTCTTGGGCAGCGGCGTCACTTCCAGCGGGAGCAGGCCGTTCAATTCGGATTCGTCCATCCGATAGACGACCGTCAGCCGCTTCGCGTCCAGCGCGTGCTTCGAAAGCAGCGAGATAATCAGGTCGTAATCCGTTGGCGCCAGCCCCGTCGCCGCAAGGTTCTTCTTCCACCCTGCAAGCAGATCGACCGGCTGCTTCACGGCATCGGGCGCCAGTGTAATCACCACGCCCTCAACCGACTGTGTCGTGGCAGGCTGGGTCGTCGATGGTTTGGTCGTCACCACCGCACGCTGTCCCATCTTAAGGTCCGGCGCCGTCCCCGTGCGCCAACCGCCCTCGCCGGGCTGATAAACACAGATGTCGCGCAGCGCCGTTGCGCCGCTCGTGCTCAGCAGGAACCCGGTCTCGGCGCCACCCGACACCTTGAGCGGCGCGCTGTAGGCAGCTTCGAAATCGTACAGCAGGAAATTCTCGGTGTTGTTGCCGCACTTGAGGTGCGCCGAGTCCCCCTGCCGCAATCGCGAAAACCAATGTTCCGGCTCGACCGCCTGCGGGCCCAGTGGCCCACCGCTCAGCTCCACGTCCTGCCACAAAACGCGGTCGGTCTTCTGCTGCGCCTTGGGCCAGTGGGCATTGAACTGGCTGCCCCGCACCAGCACGTCGATCTTCGGAATCGAATCGGTCTTCGCATCCCCGTAGAGTCGAATCACGCCGACGGGCGACGGGTCGTTGTGTTCCTCCGGGTTCGCCCCGGACCGGCGGTTCAGCACAAATCCCGGCATCGTCGACTTGAACAACACGCCGTTGTTCGTGCCCGGCCGGTTCGGGTCCACGACCAAAACCACCCACTCCTGAAGCTCGAATGGCGCCTGTTGAGGCTTCGTCTCCGCCGCGCCGCGGGCCCGCGCCGCCAGCATCGCCGCTACCGCGAAGGCGCCCACCAACCGCCCGACTCGCCACCATCCGTTTATCATGGTTGATTCCGATCAATGCCGGACGTCGTTGCTGCTCGCGGGGAGCGGATCACGGAGTCGCGGATGCCTGTCGAAGGAGACGCGGCTCTGCCCAGACGACGCGATCGGCGACGTCCTCGCCTTTGCCGTAGTCAACCTCGAGCGTAAGGCGGTTGACACCGCTGACTTTCACGTCGATCTCCGCCGGCTTGGCATCGCCTTTGGCATCCGGCGCCTCGAACAGCACCTTGCCGTCGCCAAGGACGCGCACGGCCGCCTGCCCGGCTTTTCCATCGGGCTGCTGGAAACCCACCTTGGTCTTGAATTCCTCGTAGCGGCCCCCGAGGTCGTAATGCAGCAGGCAGCGCGAATGCACCGCAATGCCCCGGGTGTACTCGCCGTCGGTGAGCCGCAGCGCGGAGCCCGCGAGCGACTTGTTCATCCGATAGCCCAGCACGCGGTCGAAGAACGGAACCTCTTCCACGCGCGTCGGCTTGCGATCGGAAAGGTAAACCAGCCGTCCGTTGCGGATGTCCAGGCTCTTCACGCTCGAGAACGGGAGATTCACCATCGCGCCCCAGCGCGTCTGCAGTCCGATTGTCCCCTTGTCCAGGGTTTTCCAGGTGCCGGAGAGCGTGTCTCCCGAGTCGAGATGCACCACCTGGTGCAACGCATCGTCCGGGGGCGCGTCCTGGTGGCCGCCGAACACCACGCCGATCAGCCGGTTCAGCGCGATCTTCCGGTCGGCATCGTTGTAGCGAAAACTCAGCGAGTCGCCCTCCGTGCCGATCGCAATGCCGCGAACCGCAACGATCCCCTCGTCCTTCTGCACGTAAGCTACATCTTCAGTGGCGGATTCGTTCTTCAGGGCTCGCGCTTTCTTTTCCTGCTCGCTCGTTCCGATCCACAACTCGCGCACGCGCTCCAGCGGCGCCTCCAGCTCCATGCTCCCCCTGTTCAGCTTCAGCGCGACACTCTTCTGCGACCAGCCGCTCAGCACGCCGGCGACCTGATCGTCGCCTTCGAGCGTCACGCGAATCGGAGGATGGGCGACGACCGCTGGCGTTGCCGTGCCCTTCGCCGCCGCCACTGCCGACTCGCGGGACGCGGCATTGATGATCGTCACTCCCGGTTTATTCACGGGGCGCGCAACGTCCACCTCGCGGGTAAGGTCCACCAGGTCCTGCAGCGGTACGGTTTGCCGCGTCCCGGCCCCGTTCGGCGGCGCGACCGACAGCTTGCCATCCGACAGACCCATGAGCCTGCCGCGCAGGCTGCCGCCTTCGGCCTTGTGCAGCGTCACGACGTCAGCGCCCACAGCTTCGTCCGTCTTGTTTTCATCGGCGCCAAGCTTCTGCTCGAGTTCGGCCGGCGAAGCAGCCCGCAGCGCATCGGCCGCCTGAATCGTCTGATTCTGAACCGACCCCGCCCAGTCGGTGTGGTAACTCAGCGTCAACTGCACGTTTGCGGGTTCGGCGGGAAGCATCGGTGTCCGCCAGTGCCCGTGCCGGTCCGTCATCAACATGACCGGTTCATTTGTGATTGCCGGCTGGTTGCCTTGCGCGGGTTCCGTGAAGCTGGCTGTCACCATCGCCCCATGAACCGGATGCCCCGCCGGGTCTACGATCGTGCCGCCATAGCACGCGCCGCGAACCAGGTCGACCTGATGGGCCGGCGCTGGCTGGGCCGGCGGTTGTGGCATCGGCTGGACATAAACAACCTGACGCATCCTCCAGCCTGGCGCTTCCACCCGCGCCGTATGCTGGTGCGATTCGTTCGCGAGCGGTGTGATCGTCACCGCGCCTTCCGCATTGGTGGCGCCGGCGCGGGCGAAATTTCTCCACTCGTAGTCGAGTATTACCTTCGCACCCTTGATCGGCTGCCCCTCGCCCGTCACCTTCAATTCAAGGGGGGCATCTGCCTTGATCTCCGCCACGGGCGCATCAGGCGCCGCTTCGAAGCGCATGTCGATCAGATCGAACTCACTCGGCCCGATCTCATCGCAGGAGACCTGCAGCAACATCGTTCTCGAGACGCCCTCGGGCACGTGATCCGCTTTGCGGAGGTCCTTTCGTACTTCGTGCACCTTGCCGTCGCTGATGATCTCTTCCTTCTTAAGCGGATGAAACCCGCCGTTGATGGCATTGGTCTCGTCGCTCATCCACGTGCCATACCAGATTTTGTCGGGCGGCATGCGGCTGGCGCGATAGGTCGTCACGACGATCGGATACTTTCGCGCGTCCGGTGACAGCAGCGGGAAAAAAAGGTGGAACGCGTGGAATTCCTTGGGCGAGCCAACCGACAGCCGCGGAAACGATCCCTCGATCACGTCCGAGCCATAGCAGCGCGCCAGCGTGTAAGTGTCCGAAGCATTGTCATCCGGCACGAACGGGCGGCGCAACTCCAGCACGATCGCCTTCTCCGGCGCCACGTCCGGCTTCATCCCCTCAACCATCGGCTGCGTCGCCGCCGCCCCCGGCTGCGTCTGCGGCGCCGCCGGCCCGCTCGTCGCTCTTGTCTCCTGAGCCGTCGCCGGCCGGGCAGCAAGCGCAACAACGAAACACAGGCCCATCAAGGCCGCCGGATGAATCGCTCGATGAACGCTGCGCATGCTCGCTCCGGTGATGAGTTAATTCTTCGGCTCTTCCTTCGGCGTCGGATCTTTTGCCGTTCCCTCGGCCGTCACCTGCTCCTGCGCTAAACGCTGGTAATACTTCTCCAGAATCGACTCATAGCCGGCAGGGAAGCCCTGCGTCTTGGATTGCAGGATCTGCTCGCGCTGCTTGGGCGGCAGATAGCCCCACGGCTTCTCGCCCTGCCGTGGGTCGATCATCTCCCCGGAACCACCGGGCCCTTGCCGGATCGTCGATGCGTTGGCGGGCTTGCGGGGATTTCGATTGGCCGCACTGCCGCCGCCCTTGCAGCTCTGCTCCAATTGCTTGATGAGTTCATCGAGCCGGCTCACCACCTTTGCCTGCTTGCCCTGCACCGGCCGGTCCGTTTGGAAGTGCGAAAGATCCCCCACGATGTCAGCCATGTCGCCTGCGAGGAACCGCAACGGGTCCTGATCGCGCCCATGCAGCGCCATCTCGGTCAATGACTGCATCAAATCCTCGTAATGCGACAGCGCCGGGGCCCGCCGCGCAGGCGGCGCGGACTCGGCCGCGAAACTGATCGAGCCGACTGTCGTCGCCAGTGTCGCGATTGCCAGAGTGATGCTCCGAGCATGCAGCCACCCGTGCCGTCCGTAATTGAAGTTCATTTTTAAGCCTCGCAATGTCTCCCTCGGTCGCGCAATCAAACCGCAATCGCTATTCCTTCAGGCAGTCAGGACAGTATTCGTGGTGCAGCTTGTCCATGGCGTCCTGCACCTGCGCCTGGTTGTCGCGCACGGTGCCGATGACCTCGCGCAGCTCCGGGCTCACCTCCGCCGCAGCGGCGGCGCGGCGTCCGTCGGCGTCAAGCGTTTCCTCGTTCACCCGTACCTGCAGCAGGCGGGCGACCTTCAGCTCGGCCAGCAGCTTGTTCCTGTTGCCGCCGCACGAGTTGCATTTCCCACCGCCTGATGCGCTGGACGAGTTCAGCTCCTTGAACGTCTCGATCAGATCCGAAAGGTCCTTCTCGATCTGCTTCTCGGCGTCGACGACCGGTTTGCCGCCGCGCCCGGCCTGCAGGTCGGCGGTCACGTAAACGCAACGCCGCTGGACCGACCGCAGCGCCGCCGGCAGGGCCACGCTGAACTGTGTCTCCTCGATCAGGTCGATCGTCTGCTGCGCCGCCGTCACGATGCGCTGCTCGGGCGTGGCCAGCTGTTTCAGCCGCAGCACCGATTCGCGCTGCGCCGATACCAGTTTGGCTGACAGCACCTCGGTCGCCTCGCGCACGGCCTTCTGCCGCTCCAGCATGTCGGTCAGGTTCTCGATCACCTGGCGGCGCACCTGCTTCTCAATCTCCGCCAGCAGCTTCTTCCGCTCCTGTTCCAGCGCCTCGCGCGCCTTCGTCAGCGACTGGGCGGCATCCCCCTGCTGCGGCATGGCGTCGCCCGGCTTGCCGCCGCCCAGGCTCTTCGATGCGCCCCCCATGCTCCCACCCGCTCCGGCGAGCGCTTCCAGCGCCTTGGCGCCCGATTGGCCGAATTCCTTCACCGTCTGCGCGACGCTCTCGGTTGCCTTCTGCGTCTTGTCCTGGTCCTGCTTCGGCGCGGCCAGCGCGCTCTCCGGGAGCTTGCCGGTCTTCTGCGTCTCGGCAAGCTTGCGGCTCTGCTCCTGCTGCCGCTTCTGCTCCTTGATCAACGTGTCGAGCTTGGCAATCGTCGCCTGCAGTTTTTTCAGCCGCTCGAGCTGCATCTGCAGATCGAGATCTGTCGCCAGCAGCAACTTCCTCAGCTCCTCCAGCTTCACCAACACCTGTTTCTGTTGCTCCGACGCGTTGCCGTAATCGTTGCGCCCCAGCCTCTCGAGGATGTCCTTCATCTGCTCGATGATCAGCTGCTCGCGGGCCCGGCGCACTGCCAGCAGCAGCCGGGCCGCGTCGTCCGGCTCCGCCTGCCGGGTCAGTTCCGCCAGGTGATACATCCGCTCCTGCAGCTCCTGCATCTGCGCGGAAACGTTCTTCTGCTGGAACTGGATCTGCTCCTCGGGCTTGATCGCGGGCTTGGTCGCCGGCGTAGGCGCCGGGCCGGCGTGCGCTGGCATGGCGGCATAGACGAACACCAGGACCGCGCAGCAGAACACCCGGCTCGGTTGTTGCATTGGAGAGGCCCCTGTTATGGAGAGTTGCGTCGCGACCATGGTACGACCTCCGGCGGGCTGCGGCAAATTCTTATTTGCCCTCGAAGATGGACTCGGTTTCTTTGGCCCGAAGCTGCTCGGTATTCCGCTCCGCCTCTTCCTGGACCTTGATGATCTGGTTGAGCTGATTGAGCACGTCCACAAAGCTGTCCCACTGTGACATCTGCTTGAGGATCTCCCGCATGGTCGACACGATCTGTTCCTGCCGGCTGCCCGCCGCCGCGATCGCCTTCGCATCCTCCGGCGCCAGCCCTTCCAGCGCTCGCTTCTGCTCCGCCATCAGCCCTTCGTGCAGCGCCTTCAGAGGCGACAGGACGCTTTTGATCATCAATTCGGTAGCCTCCGGGCTTCCCAGAGCGTTGAGCCGGATCTCGGTCATCGATTCGTCCAGAACTGTTCGGATGCGCCACGCCTCGCGCTGCAGAAGCCCCTGCTGGCGGGCCGCCTGAACCGCACCGTCGGCCGAGACGATCGTGCTGATCAGCTCGCGGATCTTCTGGGCATCTTCGATCGCCTTGCGGAACTTCGCCCGCTCGGCCTGCTGCCGCAGCAGAATCTCGCGGAACAACTCCTCCGGCGCGACGATCCGGAAAGTCACAGTTCGTGAACTGCCGGTTTGAACGCCGGTGTAACACGCGTCCGTCGCCTGTGCCGTCACCGACAGCAGCGACCCCGGAACCAGCGCGAACTGCGAAACATCCAGCAGGTGCTGCGGCTGCATCTCCTGCTCGGTCGGCGGTTGCACCGGTCCATACAGGACAATCGGCTCCAGCTTTGCCGGCGCGGTCGCGGCAGGCGACGTGGCCGCGGGACCTGTCGCTGACTGCGTCGTCGGCCGTTCCGCCAGCGCCTGGTCGGTCAATTCCGATTTCAGCGCCAGCAGCAACTGCACCACGCCGTAATCGTCGCGCGCCTGCGCCGACAAGGGGATCTTCGCCTGCGGCGTCACGCGCTGCCGCACGCCACTGAACTGCAAACTGACGCGCGGCGGCAAGTCCGCCTTGAGCCCGATGTCGATCGGCGTCGGCAGTGACGTCAGGTTCGCTTGCAGCGCCCGCATCTCGATCTCCAACTGCACCGGCTTGTCGTGCGTCCATGCGAGCGCGAACTGCCGGTCGCTCAACCGCCGCAGACCGCTGCCGCCCACTCCCTTCGCCTTCAGCCCGGCCTCGGCCACGGGAACGTTCGCCGTTACCGTCAACTCGAGCCTGGTCCTGGGCAGGAAAGACAGCTCGGAATCCTGTCCGGCAAACGAGCGGAATTCCGGCGACGTTTGCGTCGGATGCTGGCTGCTCAGCCGCAGCTCAACGATTCGCGGCCGATCGATCGGCTCGATGATGAAGGGCCCGAAAAGATCGTCGCCCCCCGCGAGCTCGGCCGATACCGGCGCCTGCAGGGGCGGCCCATCGTAACGGAAGTCGTCCGGGCCGAAGCGCGTCAGCTGCGCGCGGCCCATGTCCTCCCGCCCCTGCCGCAGCCGCAATGAAACTGTCTCGGGCGAGGCGCTTCCTTCTCGCGCCGAGACCCGCAGCACATAGGGTTCGCCGCGCGGCACCACCAGCTTGCCGTCCTCCAGGCCCGCGACCTGAAGGTATGTCTTCTGCGGCCAGGGGATGTCCGATCCCATCAACCATCGCCGCACCCAAATCCCCGCCGTCCGCGGACTCGCGATCGCAACAACAGCCGGCACCAGCACGACCGCGGCCAGCGCGGCAAGACTGAGCTGATAGCGGCGACGATTGAGGCGGTTATTGAATTCGAATCCTTCGAGCGACTCATGCGAACGTAGCACCGCCCGTCGCACCATCGACTCCGACGGCGGCCGAGCCGAACGCAACAGCTCCGGGAGCTCCAACACCGTTGCAACATGTCCGGCCAAGTGCGCATTCTCGCGGTTCATCGCGGCTGAAAGTGCGGCCTCAGTCGCGCTGCCGCTCGCCCGGTCCAACGCCGCCGCCATCCCGACCAGCCCGAGATCCAGCCTCACTGGCGCGAGCACCAACCGCCACGCCTCGTAGGCCATCCCCAGCAGCGCGAGCACGAGGAACGTCATCCGCATTTCGACACTGAGCCGCAGCCATCGGTCGATCAGATAGCTCAGCAGAATGGAAACCAGCACCTCGCCCAGGAACTGCGCGAGGCCTTCGATCGCCAGGTGTGCGCGCACGCGCTGCCTGAAGCGGCTCAGCCGCTCGATAAGCTGTGCCCGCAGGCCGGACAGGTCGGACGTGCTTGGATCGAGTGTTGTCATCCCTGCAACTCAAAGCCGGCTAAACCAGTCTGACGCGCTTGCGGACGAGCCATTCAACGGTGATGGCCAACAGCATCACGCCAAACAGCAATGGCGCGTTCCAGACTTCCTGGCGGTCCTCCAGCACGCGCCCGACGCGCTTGATCTTGAATGCGTCCGGGATTTTCTCCAGCTGGCTCATGTCGAAGGCGCTGCCGCCGGCCGTCTTCGCCATCGCCTGCAGGGTCGCCAGGTCCAACGTCGGACGCTCGTACTCGAGATTCGGCAACTCGACCGGAAACTGCAGCGTTGCCGCCCGCGCCACGGTCTTGAGGTCCTGATCGCCCGACCACACGCGCACCGTGCACGCGCCAGCCGTGGGCACCGCGAAGGCCGCCTCAAACGCTCCGGGGTCACCCTGCCGCGCCGCGAGCGTCAGTGGAATCGGGGGCTGGCCGCCAAGCTCGGCTTCGCCATGCAACGCCTCCAGAGCCGCGTCCCGGTCGGACGGGTTGTCGAACCGGGCGACGAGCGTCACCTGGCTTCCCGGCCGGTAGCTGGGCCGGTCGGTCGAAAGTGTGTAAGGGTAGCGTCCGCCCAGTTGTTTGCTGCGGCCCGCGCGGTCGATCATCTGCGCCCAGAAACTGTCGAAGTATCGATCGTCGAGATAGCGCCAGCGGTAGGTGCTGTCGAACGCGACGAAGAAGGTCCGGCCCGGCCCGACGAGCTGTGTTGCCAGCAGGACGTGCCCGCCATTCTCATTGCGCATGCGCGGATCGGCATGGCGCGCCAGCACGGTTGCCCCGGGCTTGGCGCGTGTCACCGGGAAATGCCAGTACATCCCCGGAAGGTGGGCCAGGATCGTCTCATTGTCTTCCGCCCTGGGCGCGAAGCGGAAGATCGGATCAGTCTTTCCTTCCGGCGTGATCTCCAGTTTCCACTCCTCGCGGGCGCTGAGCTTCATGGAGACTTCCGTTCGATAGAGCCCCTGATCGCTGACCACCGGCAACAACGAAAGCCATGACGTCGCCGGATCGTCCTGGTGATCAAACAGGTTCTTCGTGTTGCGCTCCCCCGCGACATAGACCAATCCGCCCCCCGCCTTTGCGACGAAGTCGGTCAGGAACTGCGGGTATTGCGTGGGCCACAGGGTTGGCTCAGGATCGTACAGAATGATGCAGTCGAACTCGTTGAGCTCTTCCTGCGTCGCGGGAAGACGCTTGATCGGGGGATTGCCGGGCTGGTCATACCGCGCATCCGCGGTCATCAACCAGGTCGACGCGCTCAGTGCCGTGTCGCGCAGGATCGCGTTGCGGATGAATTCCACCTCCGGGAAGGTGCTGCCCGCGATGAACAGCACGCGGATCTTCTGCCGGATCACGCGCACCTCCGCGGCGGCCGTGTTGTCCTCGGTCGTCAGCTCCGCCCCCGCATCCACCAGTGAGGCGCGAAACTGCAGCTTGGTCGGTTTGTCTTCCTTGAATTCGAAACCCACCGTCTGCACCTGCCCCGATTCCTCAATGATGATCGACTGACGGCCCGACTCTTCCCAGGGGCCGCCATCCCGGCTCTTTTCCAGCACCAGCGTCGCCGGCGATTTGCCCATCCCGCGCGATTCGACGACCACCCGCAGCGGATTCGGATCGCGGACGAACACGACCGGGCTTACCTCGATCTTCGTCAGCCTGGCATTCCGCGGCCCTTCGGGTGTTCCCGCCGAGAGACCGATCAGCGGCACGCCTTCCCCCGCCGCGAACTCCGCCGCCTTGATCGGCGACTCACCCGTGTTCCACTGCGCATCGCTGATCACCAGCACTCCCGCAAGCGGTTGGCCCCGATAGGAAGCGATCGCCTGGCGAATCGCCGTGCCCAGTCCGGTCGCCGCGCGATCGGACGACGACGGCTGCGTGGCAGCGCCCGGGGAAGAATCGCCGGTGGAGGAATCGAGTGGCCGAGTGGACGGACCGGCGGCTGCATCGTTCTGCAACTGCGTCGCGAATGAATGCACCTGCACGGTGCGGTCACCGCCCGCCGCGAGCTTGTCCAGAAGGCCGCTGGAAAGCGCTTTCTGCACGAGCGACAGGCGCGACAACTCGCGAAGCTCGGCGACGCCTCCCGAAAGTTTCAGCGCATCGGCCACCGCTGTTGCGTGGTTCGGATCGACATACGCATCACGCAGGTCCATGCTCTGCGAGTCGTCCGCGAGCACGAGCACCTTCGACGGCGCCCACTCCTTCTTGCTGAACACGAGCATGGGTTCCAGCAGCATCACAAGCACCGACAGGAGCACCAGCATGCGAAGCGACGTGAGCACGAGCCTGGCCGCCAGCCCAAGATTTCGCCCCTCGCGCCGGTAGAGGTACAACACACCCCACACCGCCAGCCCGATCGCGATCATGAGCAGCAGCGCGCGATCGTGGCCCGGCCAGGCCGTCCACTCGAGCCGCCACTGACCGCCCTGCGCCCATGGCGCGGGCTTGGTTCCCAGAAGAAGTTGAATGATTCGCGGCATCAGGTTCCGTTTCGACTCTGGAGCGGCTTACCTCTCCCGGCCCACCCATACCGCCAGCAGCGTCTCCACCAGCAGCAAGCCCATCAGCGTCATCGCCAGCGTGCGCCAGATTTCCCTTCCTGGTCCGCTCAGCATTGCCTGCGCGCCGTAGTGAATGATCGGAGGCTGGAGATTTCCCAGCAGGTGCTTGAGTTGATCGTCCGCGATCGGCTCCAGGTCACTCTCCGCCTTATCACCATTGACGCTGTACTGGTGCGACTGTTCCTTGCCGGCGGCGTCTTTCCAGCTCATCGTGTAAATGCCGGCCCGGATGGTGTGGTCATACCGCAGCACCGTGCCCGCCTTGTCCGCATGCGCCGGGATGCTATGGGGCGCGGGGTCCCCCGGCGCCGCCACCCGGGCATCGATGACCGCCTGTCCGGCGGGAAGCTGATAGACCAGAGGCTGAGTTGCGATGAGATTGTCCTGCTGCCGCTCGCCGCGCGCGATCGTCATCGCCGCCGAGCGAACGGCCAGGACGTAGGTGGGATCGACGGGCCAGTCGCTCCACTTCTTGTCGGCGGTCATCGTCCAGAGCAGCACGCTCCCTTTTCCGAACCGCTTTTCGACGATAGCAGGATGCCCCTCCTGATCGTTCCAGCGCGCCAGGGTCCGCACTTCCTGCGACTTGCCCTGCGGCATCGATACGCCCATGAATCGCTTAGCGACGATCCGCGTCAGCGCTTCCGGCGCCAGTTTTGCCATCGACGCGATCGGCGACTGCGCCACCTGTTCCACGAACATTCCCGTCACGGGCCCATCGAGCGGCCTGTCGATGCGGCATGGCAACAAGCCCTGGCCCTCGCGGTACAGGCGCTGGTTGTAAAGCTGCGGGTCGACCTGCTCGCCCATAAAGATCATCAGCCCCATGCCGTTATGGACGAGTTGTTCGATCGTCGCCGCGCGCTCCGGAGAAACGGACGCGATGTTCGCCAGCACCATCACGTCGGTGGATGAAGGGGCCGTCGCGCTCCAGTCGGAATCGCCGCTGCGCTGGATGCGCCATGGGTGATGGCCAACGGTGAAAGCGGTCGCGAGGAAGTCGGTCGTGCTCTCAAACGGCTGCGCGCTCAGCTCGCCGTCGATCAGCGACATCTCGAGGTTCTGCCGGACCGTCAGCGACATCCAGCGCACGTCATCCTGCGGAAAGTTGTCGCCTGGCAGCTTGAGGAACACCGGGTATTGACCGGGCTGCTGCCGGTTCACAGTCAGTGAAACGTCGGTGGTTTTGCCCGGCGGCAGGTTCGGAAGCATCAGCGGACGCGTCTCGTCCCCCAGCTTCAACGCCGCCTGCGTCCCCTCCAGCGAGGGCGCCCCGTCGTTGCGGACCTGCGCCTTCAGGTTCACCGGCTCATCCGGCAGCGCGATCGCATCCTCCTGCTCGAATGAAGACAGCGCGACGTTCTGCACATCCCGGCTGCCCACGTCGATCACCTTCAGCTTCACATATTGGCCCGCCCAGCGGTTGGCGATCTCGGTAACGTCCCCGCCCCAGCCGCTGCGCCGCTGGTCGGTCACCAGCACCACTTCACGAATCGGCAGTGCGGCGCCCGAAAGGTACGTGTCGACCGCCTTGAGGGTCTGCCCCCAGTTGCTGGCGGTATCGCTCAGCGGCAGCTTTGCAATCTCCGCCAGGACTTTTGCCGGGTCGTCCAGGTGCGCTTCGCGGATGAGCGGCGCATCGGGCGCGGAAGTCGTCAGGAGGGTCACGCTGTCCTGAGCGCCAATCGATTTGAGCAGTTGTATCGTCGCGTCTTTTGCGGTGTCGAAGCCCGCCCTGCGCTGCGCGAGATATCCCATGCTCGAAGAATCGTCGATCACGATCACGCGCGCGGTGCGGCTGCGGCCTCCCAGCCAGGCCCCGACCCCGCTCTGCGACAGCACCGGCCGCGCCACCGCGAAGAACAGCACCAGGATCGCCAGCGTCCGCACCGCGAGTAGGATGAGCTGCTCGATGCGCAGCCGGCGGCGGTTGGTCTTGATCGTCAGCTTCAGGTAGCGCATCGGCGCCCAGTCGATGCGCAGAAAGCGCCGCCGGTTGAGCAGATGAATGATGATCGGAATGCTCGCCAGCGCGAGTCCCGAGAGCAGAATAGGCGCCAGAAAAACCATGAGCCGCCCAAGCCTTCACCGTAATACGGGCGTCCCGCCCGTGCTGAACCACCCAGTATTCAGTCCCTCCCGCATCGCGAACCAGCAGCCGGTCAGAAGCGCCACGTCAGTGATCTCCTGAGATGTCGTGGCATCGGCCACAAGAGCACACACGCGACCCGCTGCCCACGCGCCGCTCGCGCGTGCTTGAAACTCAAGACCGCTTCCACGATGCCATCTTCCCCGCATGCTTCGCGGCGCCGATGCGCTGCTGGCGGCCGTGCAGATAATGACTCAACCCCAGGCCAAGGTCCTGGTCGGTCCGCATCAGCAGGTGATCGATGCCGCAGAACCTGCAGCGCTGCGCGACCTCGTCGATGAACTGCTCCATCGCGAGGCGATAGGCCTTGCGGAACGCCCAGGGCTCTGCGAACAGTTCTTCCGCGCCTTCGATGTCCTTGAAGAGCACCGAGTCTTTGAACGGCAGCTCGATCTCCTCCGGGTCAAGGATCTGGAAGACCAGCACGGCGTGGCCCTGGTGCTGGAGGCGGCCCAGGCTGCTGTAAAACTTGTCCAGATCCAGCAGCAGGTCGGAGATCACGATCACCAGCCCGCGGCCGCGGATCTTGTCGCATACCTGGGACATGATCGATCCCAGTTCCGTCTGCCGGTCCGGCTTGGCGCGTTCGAGCACGTCGAGAATCTTCGCCAGCTGCGCCTGCGTCGCCGCCGGCCGCAGAAACGCGCGCTCTGCTTCATCCGCCAGCACCAGGCCCACCGCATCGCGCTGCTTGACGCACAGCGCCGCCAGCGAGGCCGCGAGCGTCGCCGCGTAGTCGAACTTGGTCATCGCCCCCCGCCCGTAGCGCATCGAGGCGCTCGCGTCGAGCAGAAGCGTCGCGCGGAGATTGCTCTCCTCCTCGTAATTCTTGATGTAAAAGCGATTGCTCCGGGCATACGCCCGCCAGTCGAGGCGCTTCAGGTCGTCCCCCGGCGTGTACTCGCGGTAGTCCGCGAACTCGACGCTGACGCCATGCAGCGGACTGCGGTGCAGCCCGGAGATGGTCCCCTCGACGACGCGCTCGGCGCGCAGACCCAGCCGGACGATCCGCGCCAGCACCTCAGGCTTTAAGTACTCTTTCGATTCGGCCATGACTCGCCCCGGCGCCGTCGTGGACAGGCGTCGTTTCCAGAAGCTTGCGGATCACCGTTTCTGTCGTTTGACCCTGCGACTCGGCGTTGTAGTTGAGCACGAGGCGGTGCCGCAGCACCGGCGTCGCCATCGCCTTGATGTCGGCGATGTCAACCTCGGGCCGGCCGTCGAGGGCGGCACGCGCCTGGGAGGCGAGGATGAGCGATTGTCCGCCGCGCGGGCCCACGCCCCAGAGGACCCAGTCGCGCACCCATGGCGGCGACTTGGGTTCGTTCACTCGAGTCGAGCGCACCAGGGACGAAACGTAGTTGACGCAGAAGTCGCTGACCGGCACCCGATGCACGATTCCCTGCAGGTGCAGCAGCTCCGCCCCGGTGACGACCGGCTTGACCTCGGCCGGCGCGTGCCCGGCGGCGAGGCGGTAGATCTTCCGCTCGTCCTGCTCGTCGGGGTAGTCGACAAAGACTTTCATGAGAAACCGATCGAGCTGCGCCTCGGGCAGGGGATAAGTCCCCTCCTGCTCGATTGGATTTTGCGTCGCCAGCACGAAGAACGGGTCCGGCAGCGGATAGCGCTTTCCCCCGGCCGAAACTTGGCGCTCCTGCATGCCTTCGAGCAAGGCCGCCTGCGTCTTGGGCGGGGTTCGGTTGATCTCGTCCGCCAGCAGAACGTTGGTGAACACCGGCCCGTGCAGGAACTTGAAGGTGCGGTCGCCCGATGAGCGGTCCTCGTACATCACGTCAGTGCCCGTGATATCGCTGGGCATAAGGTCCGGCGTGAACTGGATCCGCGCGAAGTCGAGCGAGAGGCAGCTCGCGAGGGTGCGGATCATCAGCGTCTTGGCCAGCCCGGGCACACCTTCCAGGATGCAGTGGCCGCGGGCAAAGAGGCAGACGAGAAGCTGCTCGACGACTTGTTCCTGGCCGACGATGGTGGTGCCCATCTGCTCGCGGATCTGGTCGCGCGCGGTGCGCAGCCGGGAGAGGCCTTCGAGGTCGGCGTCTGCCTTTGCATGCATGTCGTGGGTTGCAGTGGTCACGCTCGAATCCCTTTCGTGAAAACAAGCAAAGTTGCTAACGCTGGTAAATCGGGAGGAACTTATAAGGCAACTGCAGGATGATCATCGCGATGGAGGTGCCGTAGACCGGGCCCACTTCGCCCTGGTATGATCCGTCGCCCTGTTGCATGCCAATCAGTTGGTCGCGCGTCGCGGGGAAATACTCATCCCAGTACTTGTCGCCCGCCTGGTAGAAGGCCTGAGCGGCGTACAGGTGCGTGTAGTAATCGTGCCCTGCGCGTTTGCTCCACTCTCCTTTGAGAAGGGAGAACTGTTTCCATACGTACGCGAGGCAGCCATCGGCCAGTTGCGAGTCGTACTCGCCCGCGTTGTAGAGGGTGGCGATGGCGGCGGCGGAGATCGCCAGGCGCGTCGTCGGATCGGATATGTACGCATAGCGGATGCCGCCATCAGGCGTCCGGCATCGCTCCAGATACTTCACCGCCTCTTCGATTGTACCCTTGGGCACGGTGAAGCCGGCGTTCTTCGCGGCGCGAAGTCCTTGGATCTGTGTGACGGTGACTGAGCCTTCGTCACCTCCTCCGGGCGAATACGTCCACCCGCCGTAGTTGCTCTGGGCGCGAGCGGTGAGGTCGATCGCGGCGACGATCACCTTCTTCAGCTTGCTGCGCACCTTGTCATCGTTCTCCATGCCGTAAACCGATGCCAGGAACAGCATCCCAAAGCCGTGGCCATACATCGGCTGGCCCTGGTCGGCGCCGGCATTGGCGATCAGGCCTGAAGTCTGCGCGTTGGACATGACGTATTCCACCGCCTTGCGCACCTGGTCGGCGTATTTTCCGCGGCTGGGGGTGTTGCCGTTGGCAAGAAATGCCATGCCGGCCAGCGACGCCATGGTGACCGGATAGGCCTGGGCATCGCGCGAATCGGGCCAATTGCCATCGGGAGATTGAGTCTTCGCCAGATACTCCAGGCCCCGATTGACCGTGGTTTCGGTCTTCGCGTTGATATGCCTGGGGTAGAGTTGCTCCGCCAGCGCGCGGGGCGCCAGCGGCATGAGCGCCGCCAGCATCGCGACTATCACTTTCAAGCAACGCAGTTTCATCGATTCCCTACTTCTCGATCTCGAACTGCACGTTGAGGACGACTTTCATGGTAATTTCGCTGAATGAGCCGGATGCCAGTTCGTCTTCGCCGGTCTGCACCATTCCGTAGTACACCACCTGCGGTTGCGCGGGGCGCTGGTTGTTGTTGTCCTGGACGGTCACGACGCGGCCGAGCTTGACGTTGCTCAGCTTCGCGAGGCGCTCGGCCTTGGCGCGGGCGTCATCCATCGCGAGTTTGTACGCCTGCTCGCGCAGCTCGGAGATGTCCTGGATCTTGAAGGTGACGATGCTCGGGGCCTGGACCTGAGGCTGGTAGTAAGGCGACATCTGCTTGGGACCCACCGTGAGGCCCGCGTCTCGAGCCGTGTCGAGGACCTTGAGCACCGTCTCCATGAGCGTGTCGTCCTTCAGCTTGTCCAGATCCTTGAGCCGGATCTTCATCTGCTCGATGACCGCGACGCGCTGCCGGTTGTTGCCGGTTTGCACAGCCATGCCGCGCATCGCCATCATCTGTGCCTGCGGATCGATCCCCTGGGTGATCGAATAGCCGCTGGATTCGATCACCAGCGAGGGCAGCTTGAGCGCCTCGAGGGCCTTTATCGCGCTCTTCTTGCTGTCGCGGTATTTGACGATGGCGTCCGCCGCCAACTCCGCATCACCGCTGATGGTGGCGCCGATTTCGATCGAAGTAGGCTTGCCTTTCGCCTCGCCATTGCCGGTGACGAGGATGCCGGTCTGGGCCTCCGCGGCGATGGTTATGCCTGCTAGCAAAAAGGAGAGCGCGAGCCCGAGGGCCGCGGTTGTCAAACCCGAAACTTTCCTCGTCATAAATCGCTCCTCACCCGGTTGAGACGTCGTGTCGCAACATGCATCGCAAGCCCGCGGCACGCTTTCTTCCCCGCGGGCTTACTTCCCCGCACGCTTACTTCCGCGCGCGCTGACTTCGACCCGTTGGATACGCGGTAATCGCAACGTTTGACACCGCGATCAGGCGCTCGGGCGTCGTCAGCAGGGTGCCGCCCCGCGAATCGCGGTCCGCGCCCCGGAAGATGCGGGCAGCCTCGCCGGTGGCGGCATCAAACTCGTACACGCCTCGTCCGGCGTAAACGTAGACGCTTCCGTCGGATTGCCGGACTCCCATCGAAGCATTCTGGACCGGCAGCCGATGGCTCCACTTCATCGCCCGAGACTGCAGGTCGATCGAAGAGAGGTCATACCCGACGCAGAGGATCGATTGCTCGCCCACGCTCGCGATCGTGTCGAAGCGCGACGGCGCCGGCCGCTTCCATTTCAGGCTGGGGCCCGCGAGATCGATGGCGTAGAGCGAGCCCGCGCCGCATTCCTTAAGGTACAGCACCGAATCGCGGATGATTGCCGTGCCCGGCATCCCGGCGGTCTGCATCATCTCCTCGCCGCCGAAGCCGAAGCGGGGGTCAAAGCCTGGCGGCGGTCCTTCGTAGGTGAAGGCCCACTCGAGCCGCGGCCCCGAGGTGTTCACCGCCAGAAGCGCGCCGTCATTCGTGAGCATGTAAATCATTCCGCCGCGGTGAAGCAGCGTGCACGTCCTGGAGGTCATGCCGCCGTTGTAGCGGTTCTGCTGAGGCTGGGCCTGACCCAGCGGGAAGGTCGAGCGCAGCGTGCCGGTGTCCGCGGCGAACGTCAGAAGGCTCAGTTCGGCGCCGTTCTGGTTATAGCCCGCGACGTAGATCGTTCCGTCGATGATCAATGGACGGCCGCCGATGCTCAGAATGGGGGCGGTCGTATTCGAGGACCAGATCACGGCCCCGGTCTGCGCGTTCAGGCAGACCAGGCGGTATTGCCCGGGGTTTTCCAGCGGCATGCCGGTGACGTAGAGGCGATCGCCCTCCACGGTGACCGAATAACGGTCGGGCTCGGCGCGATACTGGATGAGGTTCTGTGCGCGCGAAAGCAGCTCGGAGAATTTCCGCGTGCGCCACAGAAGCTTTCCGGTCTGCAGATCGACGGCGAATACGATCCCCATCCAGTTGGCGTAGACGCGCTTGCCGTCCACAGCGCTGGCCGGTGCGCTGCCCACGAGCGGGACCATGCCGGCGTTCCAGCCCATCTGGATGATCTGGGCCTGAAGCGCCTGATTCAGCGCATCGTCGGCGAACATCACCTGCCATGCGGGCGCGTCCGCCTCGGGGAGTTGGACTTCGTTCACGATCGCCTGGGCGGTTGGACGCGTCGCGGCGGCGGAATCGAGCATCGCAAGGTAGTCGGCGGCGACGACCTCCTTCCCGCCAATGGTGACCTTCTGGCCGGCCGATTCGGAGCGTACGCTCTGCAGCAGCTCGCGCAGCTGCTCGAGGCGACCCGCGCGGGCGAGCGCGATGCCGCGCTTCACCTCCAGGCGCAGCTTTGGCAACGACGTGTCGGGGTAATCGGAAAGGATCGAGCCCCAGGTGAGCTCGGCGGCGAGGAAATCGCCGGCCTCGAAATACGTATCGCCCAGGCGGTCGGCTGCCTGGTCGCCGATCGAGGTGATGAAATACTGGTCGTAGATTTTCCGCAGCGTCGCGACTTCATCCGCGGCAGTGCCGTTCTGCACCTGCTCGAACAGTTGCTTCGCCTTCGCGTCGTTGAAGAGGCGATACGCTTCTTTCCCGTCGGCGGGAAGCGAAGCGAGGCTTTGCCAGATGCGCTGCCGGCTGGAGACGAAGAAACCGTCCTTCGTCGGGAGCATCCCCTTCAGGTCCTGCTCGGCCAATCCTGAGATCGTGCGGAAGGCGATCTCCCAGGCCTTCTTGTCGCGATAACGCTGGAAATCTTCCAGCGCGTCCACGATCTTCGAGTCTTCTTTGCGAACCGAGAAACCATGAACCGTCTGGACGTTCCCCTCGTCATTAACAATTTCGAGAGCTGCCGTGATGGAGCAAACCGATAGGAGTATGAGCAGCAGCGGCAGAACGAACCGGCGACGTGCATTGGGACCCGGCGGGTTCATAGCTGACCTCGTAGGCTCCACTCATCACTCTGGCAAAAGTTGCAGCGAACGGGCCGCCGCCACCGAACGGCCTCCCCCTTTTTTTGCCCATCAGCCCACGAGCGATGATAACCGAGCACGATCGAATCCCCAAAATCGCCGGGCCAAGCGCTCTGACAGAGACTCCTACGCCTGCACTCAGCTTGGCGGTATGCTTCCCGCGGCATGCAGCGGTCCGGCACAGATCCGAAAGGGGAGCTTCGCGGCGTCCTGCCCGTCTTCCAAACGCCTTATCACGACGATGAAACCATCGACTATGACACGCTCGGCCGGGAGATCGCCTGGCTCCACGAGCAGGGCGCCGACGGCGTCGTGATGGCGATGGTGTCGGAGGTGCTTCGGCTTTCAACTGAAGAGCGGCGCGAGCTTGCCGCGGCAGCGTGCAGGTTTGGGTCAGGCTATGGTCCGGTGATCGTCAGTACCGGCGCGGAGAGCGGATATGTCGCTGAGTTGCTGGCACGGCATGCCGAGTCGGTCGGGGCCGCTGCGGTGATGGCGATTCCACCGGTGTCGATTGCATTGGATGAGAGCGAATTGCTTCGCTATTACGCGAGGATCATCCAGTCCGTGAAGATCCCGGTGATCGTGCAGGATGCGAGCGGCTATGTCGGCAAGCCGATGTCGATCGGTGCCTATTCGAAGATGATGCGCGAGTTCGGCGAGCGCATCTACTTCAAGCCGGAAGCGGCGCCGATCGGCCCGCGCCTGTCGGCGCTGCGTGATGTTACGGAGGGGAAGGCACGCGTCTTCGAAGGCACCGGCGGGATCGCGCTGGTGGACAGCTTCCGCCGGGGAATCGTTGGAACGATGCCGGGCGCCGATCTGATTCGCGCCGTTGTCGCGCTCTGGCGAGCGCTGCGCGAAGGGGATGAGACGCGCGTCTATCGGATCTCCCAACCGCTCTGTGCCCTCGTGTCGCTGCAGAACAGTCTCGACGCGTTCCTGGCGATCGAGAAATACCTGCTGGTGAAACAAGGGATCTTCAAGAACGCGCTGGTGCGCGGCCCGGTCGGTTATATGTTCGACGAAGAAACGCGCCGCGAAGTCGACCGGCTCTTCAGCAATCTGAATTCGGCTTTGTGAGAATACGACTGACAGGGACCCGCCCCTCACCGCCATGAAAATCACCCGGATTGAAACCCTCGTCTGCAACGCGCGCATGCGCAACTGGATCTTCGTCAAGGTGTTGACCGATCAGCCGGGCCTGTACGGCTGGGGGGAGGCGACGCTCGAGTGGCACACGAAGTCTGTGATCGGAGCGATCGAGGACGTCAGCCCGCTCTTGATCGGAGAGGATCCGACGCGCATCGAGCATCTCTGGCAGATGATGTATCGCCAGCACTTCTGGCACGGCAACGGCGTCGTGCGCGGGACGGCCATCAGCGGCATCGACATCGCTCTCTGGGACATCATGGGCAAGATCCATGGCGTGCCCTGTCACAAGCTCTGGGGCGGTCCCGTCCGCGATTACGTCCGCCTCTACTCGCACCTCGGCGGCGGGAAGATGGAAGACTTTTACTGCTGCGATCCATCCGATGCGAATCGCTTCGCCGACCTGGCGCGCGGCGCGGTGGAGGAAGGATTCACCGCATTCAAGTCGATGGCGGTCCCTGAAACGGGCCCACTCGAGGGCCTCCAGCCGATCCGCTATGCCGAAGCGTGCGTGCGGGCGATGCGCGAGGCGGCGGGCGAAGCCATCGACATTATGGTCGACTGTCATGCCCGCCCTTCCCCGCGCATGGGGATGCTCTTCGCGAAAGCGCTCGAGCCTTACGACCTGTATTGGTTCGAAGAGCCCTGCTGGCCGGAAACGATGGACGACATCGCGCTGATCCAGCGTTCGGTCAAGACCCCGATCGCAACCGGCGAGCGCCTCATCGGAATACACGCCTTTCGCGACTTGCTGGAGAAGCGGGCGGCAAGCGTCATCCAACCGGACATCACCCATTGCGGCGGATTGAGCGAGGCGCGCCGAATCGCCGCCCTGGCCGAGGCCTATCGCGTCGCGGTCGCCCCGCACAATCCGCAAGGACCGGTCAGCACCGCCGCCAGCCTCGAGTTCGGCTTCGCCACGCCCTCCTACATCATCTGCGAGACGGTTCATTCCGACGTGCCGTGGCGCGCGGACGTCGTACAGGAAGGTTTCACCGTCGAGAAGAAAGGACAGATCGTGCGGCCCAACGCACGGCCCGGGTTGGGCATCGAGATCAACGAGGCGGAAGTGAAGCGACATCCTTTCCAGCCGGAATTGGTGCTGCGCAGCTTCTATAAGGATGGAAGCGTTGGCGACTGGTGATGCTCATTCAACTCTGGCGCGAATGCGATTAGGTGCGGCATGATTGCAAAAGGCGAGCAGATGCCCGAACCAACATTTAAGGGTCAGGTCGCGATTGTCAGCGGGGGCTTGGGCGATATCGGGCGGGCAACGGCAATCGAGTTGGCGCGGCATGGGGCGGCGGTGGCGGTGGGAGACATTCGCCCCGCGCCGCGGGCCGAGAGCCTGCTTCGCCAGCTGCGCGAGCTGAACGTCGGGTGCCGCTACGACCGCGTCGATGTGAGTGATGCCGCGGCCGTACGAGGTTGGGTGGGTGCGGTGGCCGCCGATCTGGGCACGCCCACGTTGATCGTCCCCAACGCCGCCACTGCGACCGTTGCGGATGTGCGCACGATAACGCCCGAGCAATGGTCGCGCGAATTGCGGGTCAATCTCGATGGCGCCTTTCATCTGGCGCAAGCGGCGGTGCTGCGACTGCTGGAGGCGAAGAAGCCGGGCCGGGTGGTTTTCCTGGGCAGCTGGGCAGCGCACGCGCCGCACACGTTCATCCCCGCCTACTGCGCGGCCAAGGCCGGCCTGCGCATGCTCTGCAAATGCATGGCGCTGGAGCTATCGCCTTTCGGCATCCTGGTCAACGAAGTCGCGCCGGGGTATGTCGACGCGGGGTTGAGCGGCAGGATCTTCCACGAGCAGCCCCAGATGCGGCAGCGGGCCCTGGAACAGGTCCCGATTCGGCAGCTCATTGAAGCAGATGAAGTTGCACGGCAGGTGCTGCACCTGTGCGATCCGGCGAATCGACACATGACCGGCACGGTCATCCTCATGGACGGCGGGCTATCTCTCGTTCCGCCCAATTACACAGGCAAGTGACTCGAGTCATCGTGCCGGAGCGTCGTCTGTCGCATCGGCGCAACCGCGCGGTTACCCTGCTGTCTCCATGCCTCACTCCACTACTCAACCGAATAGCGACGGCGCTTTCCAGGGCTTGATCGGCGTTTGGCGCGAGGACATCACGCCACCGGCCGGAATTTACGCGCGAAGCTGGGGCGCGGCGAAGCATGACGTCGCCGAGGGCGTGCATCGCCCGCTGACGCTGACAGCGCTGACGTTCCAATCCTCGGCCAGCGCCCCGCCGCTGGTTCTCATTGCGGCTGATCTGGGGTGGTGGAAGACCCGGGAGGATGAGTGGTCGGTCCGTGGCCCCGCTTTGAAGGAGCTGGGGCTGGATGAATCGCAGCTGATGATCTGCCTTTCCCATACACACGCCGGCCCGAGCCTGGTGAGCGAGGACGCGGGCAAGCCGGGAGGAGAGCTGATCGGTCCGTACCTTCAGCGTCTGCGCGACGCCGTGATTAACGCCGTACGGCGAGCACTGGAATCGCGCGTGCCGGCGACGCTCACCTGGCGCTACGGGCGCTGCGATCTTGCGACGGACCGCGATCTGCCGGACCCCGCGCGGAACCGTTTCATCGTCGGCTACAACCCGGCGGTGGCCGCCGATGATACGCTGCTCGTGGCGCGCGCGGCGGATGAAGGCGGGCGCATCATCGCAAGCATCGTCAATTATGCATGTCATCCGACGACCCTCGCGTGGGACAACAAGCTTCTCTCGCCTGACTATGTCGGAGCGATGCGTGAGGTGATCGAAGCCGAAACGAAAGCGCCGTGCGCATTTCTGCAGGGCGCATCAGGTGAACTGGCTCCCGCACAGCAGTATGTCGGCGATACCCGCGTTGCGGACAAGCATGGACGGCGGCTGGGATTCGCGGCACTGGCGGCGCTGGAAGGAATGTTGCCGCCCCGCACGCGACTGGTTCATTCGGAGACCGTCGAGTCCGGTGCGCCCCTGGCGGTATGGCTGCCGGAGCAGGCCACGGTGTCCGCACGCGCGACGTCGCATCTTGAGTCGGTGACATCCGCGCTGAAGCCCATGCCGTCGCTTTCCGAGATCGAGCGGGAATGGCGGCAATGCGATGACCGCGTGATGAAGGAACGATGGTGGCGCAAGCTGGCGGTGCGGAGATCGGTTGGTGACGGCGACACGACCTCGACGCCGTTGTGGGTCTGGACGCTCGGCGAAGCGGTCCTGATCGGTCAACCCAATGAGCCCTACTCCCTGTTTCAGCGGGAGCTTCGCCGGCATCTCGCCCCTCGACCGGTCGCGGTGATGGGCGTCGTGAACGGACATTCGGGCTACTTCCCGCCACGTGAACGCTACGGATCGGATGTCTACTCGGTCTGGCAGACTCCCTTCGCCGAGGGATCCCTCGAAGGTTTGATCGACCACGCAATTCGAGCGACCATCCGCGATGGCGGTTAGCGCAACCTGTCGCAACAAATGATTAGTGGGACATTTTGGCGCGTGCACCCTGCAGCGGGTCAGCAGGCTCTACCGCGAGCGCTTCGACCTACCCTTCCAAGGCCCATCGCAAATTATCTAATTTGCCGAATTACCAAGCGTTGTTTCGCTGCATGTAATTTGCTAACCAATTGAATTGCGAACACGGAGGACTCGCAAGCTTCACACCGAAACCGATCAAAGGGGGTTTTTCGTGCCGTCTCTCGGGGCAGGCTGTCACACTCACCGGAGAGGTTCCATGTTGGGTTTCACACCATCGCATCAGCACCCTTTGGCGTCGTTCGAGTCCAGTTTAGAATTCAGTCGGGTCGAGACTTTGGAGCCACGCGTGTTCCTGGCGGCCAATCTGCCCACCTTCGATCACGTCGTTATCGTCATGGAGGAAAACAAGGCTTCCTCGCAGATCATTGGCTCATCGGACGCGCCCTACATCAACTCGCTGGCGGACACCGGCGCGAACTTCACCAACTCGCACGGGGTTACCCATCCCAGCCAGCCGAACTACCTGGCCTTGTTTTCCGGCTCCACGCAGGGTGTAACGGACAACGGCACTTACAACTTCAGCGGGCCCAACCTGGCAACCCAGCTATACGCCGCGGGCGAGAGCTTCCTCGGCTATGCGGAGGCGCCATCGGTTCGCAAGCATGACCCGTGGGAGTCGTTCACCAACGCCGCACAATACGGCCGCGATTTCTCGCAGTTCCCCACCGACTTCACCAACCTCCCCACCGTCAGCATGGTCAGTCCAAACGAGAACAACGACATGCACGATGGCTCGATCGCACAGGGCGACACCTGGCTGAAAAACAACCTGGGCGACTATGCCACCTGGGCGAAGGCGCACAACAGCCTGCTCATCGTTCATTTCGATGAAGACGACGGCAGTCACGGCAATCTGGTCGCCACGGTTTTCTACGGCGCCCAGGTGAAGACCGGGGACTACAACAATGACATCGATCACTATGATCTGCTGCGCACGGTGCAGGACATGTACGGCCTTGGTACCTTGGCCAACAGCGCGTCCGCCACGGCTATCACCAATGTCTGGGACCTCGTCAGCACGGTAGTCCCGGCGGCGCCCACCAACGTTGCGGCCAGAGCCATTTCCCCGAGCCAGGTCGACGTGTCATGGGTCGAGCAATCCACCGGCGTCACGGGCTTCAAGCTTGAACGCTCGGTGAACGGCGGCGCTTTCGTGCCGCTTGCGACGCTTGACGCCCTGCAGACGAGCTATTCCGACAAGGGCTTGTCTGCGAACACGCTGTACGCGTATCGCGTCCGCGCGGTGAACGGCGCGCTGGAGTCGGCCAATTCACTCACCGCATCGGCCGTCACGCTGCCCGCCCCGCTTGTCGTTCCCGCAGTCCCTACCAGACTGCTCGTCAACGCGGTGTCCGCTACTGAGGTGGTCGTTTCCTGGGAACAGGCAAGCGGCGCGGTCGGTTATAAGCTGGAACGCTCCACCGGCGCCGGCGCCTTCGCGCAGATCGCCCAGCTTGATGCAGAACAGATCAGCTATTCCGACACAGGCCTCTTGCCGGAAACCGCATACACCTACCGAGTTCGCGCGTTTAATGACGCCGGGGATTCAGACTACTCATTGCAAGCGTCCACCGTCACGCCGGCGCCCGCGCCTGGCCCGGTTCCCAACCCCAACGGCGTCTACGAGGCCGAGGCCGCGGCGCTATTCGGAGTGGTTGAAGCGACCGATCATCCGGGGTTCACCGGAACCGGCTTCGGCGATTACCAGAACCCTACCGGCGACTTCATCGAATGGACCGTCAACGCAAACGCCGCCGGCGCCTACCAGCTCGACTTCACCTACGCCAACGGAAGGACGCCCGCTCGCAGGCTCGACGTAACGGTCAACGGCGTATCGATCGGCACCGTCGACTTCACCTCCACCGGCAGCTGGAACCTCTGGGGCGACCTGTCCCTCGAGACGCCGCTCAATGCCGGCGCGAACGCTGTCCGCGCGACGGCAATCGGCGCGAGTGGGCCGAACATCGACAAGCTGACGGTAACGACGCTCGCCGCCGCGCTCACTCCCACGGACGATGCTTTCGTCCGCGACGGCGTCTGGTCCGACACCAACTACGGCTCCCTGACCGAGCTGCTCACCAAGCAGAATGAAACCGACTGGAACCGTCTGACCTACCTCAAGTTCGACCTGAGCGATTGGGTGACCATCAGCGACGCCCGGCTCCGACTGTTCGGCGGGTTCAACCACGCAAGCGACGTCCCAGTGGAAACCGTGGCGTTCGCCGTGTCGGACAGCACTTGGAAAGAGGCGACGATTCTCTGGTCAAACAAGCCGACGCTCAGCGCCGAATCGATCGCCACCACAACCGTCACGGACGACGAGCCCACCTGGCATGAGTGGGACCTCACCTCGTATCTCCAGCAGGAGAAACTGGCGGGCCACACCACGGTGACGATAGCCCTTACCAATACGGCGTTCACCGATCCGTATGGAACCTGGAACTCCAAAGAAGCCGACGACAACCGCCCCGAACTGAACGTGAAAGCCTGACCGCTGCATCCATTCGCAAACCAGGCGGGCGAGACCATGCTTCCCGCCCGCCTCCTTGCACCGGCCCGCCTCGCCCGCCGACGCGCGCCAGCCGCCTCGCCCGCCGACTCATGATTCAATGTCTCGCCAGCCACTTCACCGTAGCACGGGCGTCCCCGCCCGTGCGGAAGCCCTGAAGTCAAGAAACCGGGCACGAACGACCGATAATCACGCAGTCGGCGGCAAAAAACCCAGGAGATCCACGGATGGCTAAAGCGGGAAGGAAGAATCAATCTCTTATGGGGCCGGGCGACCAATTGCCTGTGTCACAATCGACGCAGAACGAAGCCAAATCGGCCCGGCGAGCCAGGGGAGAAACCGCCGAATCGATGGCCCCCAAGCAGAAGGAAATCGCCGTCAGCGAGTTCTTCGCGAAGAACCGCCACCTGCTCGGCTTCGACAACCCGCGCAAGGCCCTGCTCACCACCGTCAAGGAGGCCGTCGACAACTCGCTCGACGCCTGCGACGAGGCCAGCGTGTTGCCGGAAGTCTGGGTCGAAATCGAAGCGCTCAACGGCGGGCGCGCCGCGCCCAGGGAAGAACCCGTCGCGAAGCCCAAAACAAGGAAGAAGGAAGAAACTCAACCTGCGCTGATCGAAGCCACCAACCCCGAACTGGCGCAGCCCGTCGCGCCTTCCATCGCCAATGCCACGCGCTTCCGCGTCACGGTTCGCGACAACGGGCCCGGCATCGTCCGCGCCCAGATCCCCAACGTTTTCGGCCGGCTTCTCTACGGCTCCAAGTTTCATCGCCTGCGCATGAGCCGCGGGCAGCAGGGAATCGGCATCAGCGCCGCCGGCATGTACGGCCTGCTCACCACCGGCCAGTCGGTGCAGATTATCTCGCGCACCGGCAGGAAGAAGCCGGCGCACCGGTTCGAGCTGCAAATGGACACGCTCAAGAACCGGCCGGAAATCATCAAGGACGAAGAGCTTCCGAGCTGGGCGCCCAACAGCGTCGAGATGCAGCACGGCACCGAAGTCAGCATCACCCTCGAAGCCAGGTTTCAGCGCGGCCGCGCCAGCGTCGACGAATACCTGGAGCAGACGGCCATCGCCAACCCCCACGCGCTGTTCCACTGGACGGCCCCCGACGGCATCCACCGCGACTTCCTGCGCGAAGTGAACGAAGTCCCCGAGTCGCCCGAAGCCATCAAGCCGCACCCCTATGGCGTCGAGCTGGGCGTGTTGATTCGCATGCTAAAGGAGACGCCGCACAAGCACCTCGCCGGCTTCCTCCAGGAAGAATTCAGCCGGGTCAGCTCCAAGGTCGCCAAGGAAATCTGCGAGAAGGCCGGCATGACGACGATGACCTGGTGCGCCCACGTCGCTCGCGAGGACGCCGACCGCCTCCATGACGCGATCCAGAACACCAAAATCATCGCCCCGCCGACCGATTGCCTCGTGCCCATCGGCCCGCAGCAGATCCTGAAAGGCCTGCTGAAAGAGATCAAGGCCGAGTTCTACACCGCCGAGACGCGCGAACCCGCCGTCTACCGCGGCAACCCGTTCCAGATTGAAGTGGGTATCGCTTACGGCGGCAACCTGCCGGTGGAAGACACCGCGCGCGTCATCCGTTTCGCCAACCGCGTCCCGCTGCTCTATCAGCCCAGCGCCTGCGCGATCAACAAGAGCGTGATCGACACCACGTGGAAGAATTACGGCATCAGCCAGGGCCGCAACAGCCTGCCCGACGGGCCGCTGGTGCTGCTGGTTCACATGGCCAGCGTGTGGGTGCCGTTCACGAGTGAGTCGAAGGAGGCGATCGCCGACTACGACGAGATCCGCAAGGAGATCAAGCTGGCGATCCAGGAGTGCGGGCGAAAGCTCAACACCTACATCCGCCGGCGGCAGCGCATCGCCCGCGAGGGGCAGCGCCGCCACGTCTTCGAGAAGTACATCGGCGAAGTCGTGATGGCCTGCGAGAAGATGACCCGCATCGATCCGAAGAAACTGCTCGCGGACCTGCAGGCGGTGGCGAAGTCGCGCACCGCGAGCGCGGACGTGCAGTTTGACGAAGATGGAAATCCGATCAAGCCCACGCCAAACGCCGGGCGCCTGGATGGCGATGAGAACGTGGTGGTGATCGAATCAGCCGTCAGCGATGCCGCGGAGGCCGCCACCGAACAGGTGCTCGAGCCCGAAGCTCCGGCCGATGAGGCCAGGACCAAAAAGGCGGTAAAGGCTAAGCCCGCGAAAGCCGAGAAGAATCTTTTCAGCGAGAGCGAGGCGGCATGAAGACGCGCTGAAACAAGACGACCCCACTCGACGCCGCTCCCCCAGGCGCAGCGCGACGCGCCTTCGCCGAACCTGATTTTCGATCGATTGGTAACCAGGGACCATCCCATGGCAAAGACCGCAACCAAAATCAAACCCCGCAATCCCCAGACCAGCAAGAAGCTGGAAGGGATGGCGCAGACCGTCGTGAAGTACGCCAGGGCGAAGGAGGACCCGGGGTTCGATATCCCGACCCGCGCCCTCTCCAATGCGAAGTTCGATGAGAAGAAGCAGATCATCACGATGGGCGGCAGCTTTCAGCGCCGCAACTTCTTCAACCTCGGCCAGGCGAAGAAGTTCATGCAGACGATGCTCGTCGCCAGCGGCTGCAAGGAGCTCAACGACCAGGGCAAGACCACCAGCATCCGCGATCTCTACTACCACATGAAGCACACGATCGAAGGCACCAGGGAGAACACCTTCGATGAGCAGAGCGAATCGGACCCGATCATCGAAGACCTCGAGGTCGCGATCACCAGCCTGCGCGAAGAGCTGGGACTGTTCGCGGAAAATAAAGGCGCGATGGTCGGCAACATCACGCTCACCGATAACGGCGACACCATCGACGGCCGGCGCATGGGCACCGGGGGCTGGTCGGTCCCGTCGATCGTTGAACCCGATGTGATCCAGTTCAAGAAGTGCGAAGCCCAGTTCATCCTGCTGATCGAAAAAGGGGCAGTCTGGCGCCGTTTCAACGAAGACCGCTTCTGGCAACGGCACAACTGCATCATCGTCCATGGCGGCGGCCAGCCCCCGCGCGGCGTTCGCCGGCTGATGCACCGCATGCATCGGGAGCTCAAACTCCCCGTGTACGTGCTGGTCGATAACGATCCGTGGGGCTACTACATCTACTCGGTCGTGAAACAAGGCTCGATCAACCTCGCGTTTGAATCGGTGCGCATGGCAGTCCCCGGCGCCCGGTTCATCGGCATGAGCGCTTTCGACGCCCACCGCTTCGGCATCAACAAGACCGTCACGATTCAGATGAAGGACGAAGACATTCGCCGGGCCAAAGAGATCATGGCCTACCCCTGGTTCGCGAAGAAGAAGGAATGGCAGAAGGAAATCCAGCAGATGCTGAAGAGCGGCGTGAAGCTGGAGCTGGAAGCGCTCTCGAGCAAAGACTTCTCTTTCATCACCGAGACCTACCTTCCCGAAAAAATGAAGAAGCGCTTATGGCTCGACTGATCGCCAACCGGCGCTTCGCGGCAGGCGCGGTGATGACGTCGCATGGACGACGACGCTCATGCCAACCAAACCGCCTTCCGGAATTCCGGAAGGCGGGTGAGTTTGAAACCAGGTCCGAGTTGGTGTCGCTATGTGTCTTCCTGCAGGATCGAGGCGGGCTGTCGCCCTGCGAAGCCGCTGTCCAGTTCGTGCCAGTAGGCGATTGTCTCCTCGCCGAGCTTCCAGCAAAGGCAGACGTCGCGCCCCTGGTGACGTCCGATGAAATCGATCAACCCCGTCTGATAGTCCTTCAAGTCGCAGCCGATCTCCGACAACTCGTCAACGAAGTCTTCCAGCCGGTGCATCGTGGCATCGAGCTGTCCCTGCAGACGCACCTGTTCCTTGCCCGATGCCGACTCGAGCCCGCCCTGAAGGGCGACGGCTTCGGTGTGCGCCTTCACGACGTCGCCAACGACCCGGCGAACCAGCGGAAGCGCGCGGTTTGCTTCCTGCAGCGTGAACCGCCGCTTCGGGCGGGAGGGCCGCACGGGACGTGGGGTGAAGAACTGGGGAGCGGCCATCTTAGCCAACCAACCTTTCTAAGCGACCCGCCGCGGTCGGCCGGTGCAACGCAGGCTGTAAAAGCCTGAGGCGATTATGCCTTGCGCCGGCGGTGAGTCAATCTTCGCATGAGGGTGTGAAACGCAAAAGCCGTGCCCGTCCCGTAATCCGGGAAGGCTGCGCCGGCAGAGGCACTCGCGCGTCGCCTTGACACAGGCGATGACGCGTCGTCGTGTGTCGCAGACGAACTTCAGCGGGCCACAGCAACCACCGAGTTGGCTGCCAAAGGTCCGATAGTGTCGCCCCTGAGCTTAACTTAAGCGCGCCAAACGCGATGTGCCCGCACCGCGGGTCAAGCTCGACCACCCGGTGAGCGATCGCGCAGGCGCAAAGCGAGGAGTATTGGATTGATGGTCGCGGTACGACAGGAAGGTATGCGCTAAGTGCGTGGCTGTTCGGCGTCGATGTCAATCTGGACTTCGCCGCTGGTGCTGTTGGTGGGTTCGTCAATGATGTCGAAATCCGACTGGCCTGAGCCGGGCATCGTCTCCAGCGAAGGCTCTCGCGCCGCAGCCGACTGCAGTTCGTCCGCGCCCGAGCCGGCCGGTTCCTCGAGGGTTTCGAACTCCGCCTCTCCATCTTCACCTTTGGCGACCGGCGTCGGGGTCTTGGTGCCCTCCGAGTCGCTCGTTCGCGGGTGAAGATCGCCGTCGGCAGGCACTCCGTCTACCTGAAGCACGAAAACCACTGGACCTATCTGGATGCTGTCGCCAGCAGACAGGCCGACTTCCTGCACGCGCTGCCCGTTGTGATACGTGCCGTTGGAACTGCCCAGATCTTCCAGGTGGAAACCTTCGTTGTCGCGGAGCAGGCGGCAATGTTTGCGCGAAACATCCCCGAGCGGAATGCGCAGGTCACAGTCCTCCCGCCGGCCAATGACCGTAATATCGCGGGAGAGGGAAAAGCTCCTCCGCTCCCCGTCCGAGCGGAACATGACCAATACCGCCTGCATAATCCACTGTCCGAAGAGGGTCGCCCAATCGGCCGGACCGGCAACGAAACCGCGCCGAAACCAGCCGCCATAACCTATCCCGAAGTGCTGCTTTCGGCAACAATAATAATGCTTGCCGCCGCCATCGCAGGGCCTTGCAGGGAGTCTAATATTCTCACAGGGCATCCGGCGGCGAAAGAGATGCCTTGCGTCGCTTCGGCAGCAGCCTGATCCACCGACCGTTCGGCCGGCATGACAACATTGCAACTGCAATCTTTCAGCTCATTCGCGCCGTCGCGCTTACCCGCTGCGGCGATCGACGCGCTTTACGTCCATGTCCCCTTCTGTTTTCACAAGTGCCACTATTGCGATTTCTACAGCATCACCCGGCAGAGCGAAGAGCGGATGAGCCGCTTCGTGTCACTCGTCCTCGCCGAAGCGCAGCTGTGGGCTGACTCGCACCTCGCGAGCCGTTTCCAGCCGGCGACGGTCTTCTTCGGCGGCGGCACGCCCAGCCTGCTGCCGCTCGAGTCCATGCGCCTTCTTATCCAGGGGCTCAAGCAGCGGATCGACCTGAGTTGCGTCAACGAATGGACGGTCGAAGCCAACCCCGCCACCGTTCGCGCCGACTACTGCTGCATGCTGCGCGACGCAGGCGTGGACCGGCTCAGCTTCGGCGCGCAGAGTTTTCATCGCGGCGACCTGGCGACCCTCGAACGGCATCATGACCCGGACGATGTCGCTCGAAGCGTTGAGATCGCTCGTGGAAGCGGATTCGTCCGCCTCAACGTAGATCTCATCTATGCCATTCCGGGGCAGGACCTCGAGTCGTGGTCGCGCTCGCTCGAGACTGCTCTCGCATTGCGCACGCCGCACCTTTCCTGCTATGGACTGACCTACGAAACGAATACTCCGATCGCCGTGAAGAAACGCCTGGGACTGATCCGCGCGGCCGAAGAAACGCTGGAATTGCAGATGCTGCATTACGCCCGCCGCCGACTCCGCGAGGCCGGCCTGCAGCCGTACGAGATCAGCAACTATTCAACGGACGGGGAGGAATGCCGTCACAACCTGCTTTATTGGACCGGCGGCAGCTATCTGAGCCTCGGCCCCTCCGCCGCGTCGCATGTGGAAGGATGGCGCTGGCGCAACCGCCCCCATCTGGGCGAATGGGAACAAGCCATCGCCGCCGGCCAATTGCCCGCGACCGAGGTGGAGGCCCTCTCACCTGACCGTCGCGCGGGGGAATTGGCCATGCTTCTGCTGCGACTCGAGCGCGGGTTGAACTTTGACGACTTTTCCGCGCGCACGCAGCGCGATGCGCGGGTTCTTTTCGCGGAGCCGGCACAGCGGCTTGCGCAGTTAGGTTTGCTTCAGACCGACGACAGAGCCATCCGCCTGACCGAAACCGGCATCAACGTAGCGGACGCGGTCGCCGCCGAGTTTCTGGACGTGGGCCGATAACCTCCGATTTCCAGCTGCTCCCCTCACACATCTCCTAATTCGCGCCCGACGCACCGTCGATACGGTTATCAGGCGCCCCCTGCGCGCCAGTTGCGCCCGGAAGCGGCGCAGCTTCGCCGGCCCGCCCATTTGCCCATGGCGCCGGCGAATCGTAGGTCAGGAGAGGATCGGAACAGTGGAGACGGAGAATGTTCGGTTTCGTCCAAAACTGGTTTAAGCCCGGGTGCAACCCCATCGGCGTCGACTTCGGCAGCGACAGCCTGCGGCTGGCGCAGGTGGAGTATGTCGATAATGACTTCCGCCTCGTGGCCGCCGCCAGCGCCGATGTCCCCACGCACGTGCGTCACGATCCGTCGGCACGGCTGAACTTCTTCGCCCAGACCACGCGCGATCTGCTCCAGCACGGCGACTTCAGGGGCCGCCGCGCCGTCCTCAGCCTCCCCGCTTCGTCGATGTTCATTCAGCATCTTCGCATGGCCAAGATGGACGACGAGGACCTCAAGAAGGCGCTGCCGTGGGAGGCGCGCGGCAAGCTGCCCATCGATCCGTCACACGCGCTGCTGCGCCATCTCGTGGCCGGCGAAGTTTACCAGGAGCAGGAGCCAAAGAACGAAGTCATCCTGATGGCCGCCAGCCGCGAAACCGTCAAGCACTTGCTGGCGACCGCCGCCAAAGCCAGGCTGGAAGTCATCGGGATGAACGTCGAACCCAAGGCGCTGATCGACTGTTTTTCCCACGTTTACCGGCGCAAGACCGACGCAGAGATCACCAATTGTTTCGTTGATATCGGTTCGACGGCCTCGCGCGCCGTCATTGCCCGCGGAACCCAGATCCTTTTCGCGCGGGTCATTCCGCTCGGAGGCGACCACTTCAATCGCGCAGTCGCGACGGCCCTGAAGATCGGGCTCGACGACGCGAAGGTCATGCGGATCAAGCTGTGTCACCTGCAGCCGTCCGCGGGTGCGCCCGGGCCCCTCGCAGAACAGCAGCCCGCCGACCAGGAAGTTGAGAACTCCTTTGCCCTGCTCGGCGCCGGTCTCGAGGCAAGCCGCAAAGCACAGGCGGGGGGCACTGCATTAGTTGAAGCCCCCGTCGCGGTCCAGGAAGACGAGCCAGACCTTCGTCCCGGCGACATGACCCGCGAGATACAACTTGTCGAACAGGCCTGCCGCGAACCGCTGCAGAAACTCGTCGAAGAACTGGATCTCTGCCGACGTTACCACGAGTCGGCGTTCCCCAACCTTCCCGTTCAGCGGTTGATCTTCGTCGGCGGGGAGGCGCATCAGCGCGCTCTCTGCCAGTCGGTGGCGCAAAAGCTCATGTTGGCGGCCCAGGTCGGCGATCCGCTCGTCCGCATGGGCCGCACGAGCGACATCGGCATCGAGAGCGGCATCGATCGCCGCGTGCCGCAGCCCGCATGGGCGGTGGCGCTTGGCCTGAGCATCGGCCCCGCCCAGAACGCACCCGTGGAGGCCAAGTAGCAGCCAACGCTTCACCCAGCGAGAAACCTATGACCTCTCCCAATCAACTCAGCTTTCTTCCCGACGACTACCTGGAGCGCAAGGCTCGCCGCCGCGCCAACATCCTGTGCGGCGTGCTGTCGGTCGTCGTGATGGGCGGCATCGGGTCGGCCTTCACGCTCACAGAACAATCGATGCGGAGGGTCGAGCAGCGCCATGCGGAGGTGGACAAGACCTTCGGCGACGCCGCCCGCCGCATCGAACAGGTAAACGTCATGCGCGCCCAGCAGCGATCGATCGTCGAGCATGCCGAACTCGCCGCCGCCCTGGTCGAAAAGGTACCGCGAAGCAACCTGCTGGCGGAGTTCACCAACTCGCTCCCCGCGGGCATGTCGCTGCTGGAATTGACCATGGAATCCAGGGCCCGAGCCGCCCCCGTGCCCGACGCGAACAAGTCGTCCTTTGAACAGAAGCGCGACGCGCTCGAGGGGCTCAAGGGCTCCGCGCCTCAGCCTAAGTTGTACGACGTCTACCTGAAGCTTACCGGCATCGCTGACACAGACGTGCAGGTGGCACAGTTCATCACCCGGTTGAACGGCTCGAAGCTGCTCAGGGACGTCAATCTCGTGATCAGCGATATCTACGAGCACGATCACGTGACCATGCGCAAGTTCCAGATCGAGATGATGCTCAACCCCGACGCCGAAGTGAAGGACGAGCCGGCCCCGACGAAAACGGCGGCGGTTGAACTCAAGTAACGCCGCAAAGGGCGCTCTGCGAAAGCAGGACGCAATGGAGATGCCATGAAATTCGGAATGCGCGAACTCGTGTTCCTTCTCGTGATGCTGGGACTGCTCGCCAGCTCCTACTTCCTGGTCTTTACCAAGGCCAACGCGAAGCGGCTCGCCCTTCAGGCGGAGATCGACAACAAGCAGGCGTCGCTCGCCGCGCTGGAACACTCCACCGAAGGAGTGAGCGACCTGAAGACGAAGATCGACGAGCTGCAGAAGGCCATCGCCTTTTTCGAGTCGAAGCTGCCGCAGGAGCGCGAGATCGACAAGGTCCTGAAAGAGCTCTGGCAGATCGCGGACGCCAACTCACTGCAGACGCGCACCATCAAGAGCCTGCACAGCGAGCGGACCAACAACTTCAGGGAGCAGACGATCGAGATGAGCCTTAGCGGCGACTTTTACGGGTTCTACGCGTTTCTCCAGCAGCTCGAGCGCCTGCCGCGCCTTACCCGAGTCATGGAGATGAACCTCCAGAAGATCTCCAGCCGGGAGGGCGCAATGGAAGCCAGGCTCACGATCAGCATCTTCTTTGAACCCGACGCCACGATCGGCGCCGCACCGCAGCATTAGCATTGAAACGATGACATCCGCCCCGCCCGGCGGACGCAGGGAGCGATCCATGAGCCTTGAGAATGAAAACGACCTGAACGCCGACGACGCGCCGGACAACCTCGGCGACGTTCTGTCCGATACCGATCCGACGTTCATTGCGGAGGAGCCGAGGAAACCGCTCAGCCGCGGCACCCTGCTCATTGCCGGCATCCTCGCCGCCTGCGGCGCAGCGACGTACTTCATGTACACGCGGACCGGCCCCCGCCAGGCCGGCGCCGCCACCGTCGAAGCCGTCCAGGCCGACACGACCATCCATCAATTCCTCAGCCCCGATAACGTCAAGGCGATGCGGGACATGCTCAAGAACACCCAGATGGTGGTCCAGCAGTTCCTCGCCCACTCCGGCAAGTCGCAGGTGCCCGTCGATGAGCTTCTCACCAATCCCTTCCGCCTCAGCTCCGCCAGGGCCAAGACGATTGATGAAGACTCGGTGTCGAAACAGCGGCACGAGGAGGAGCGACTGACGGTCCTCAAGGCGGCGCAGGCGCTGCAACTCCAGTCGATCATCCACAGCGGCTCGCGCAAGGCGTGCCTGCTGAACAATGTGATGTACCAGGAAGGGCAGAAGCTCAGCACGTTCACCATCGAGCAGATCGGCCCGGCGAGCGTGATTGTCCGAAGCGGGCAGTACCGCTTCGAGCTGAAGATGCAGAAATAACTTCGATGTTCACCAAGCGCACAACTCCCGACTCTCCCACCGCCGTTGCCGAGCGGCACGCCGCGCAGCACATCGCCGATGACGACCCGGTGGAATCCCAGCCACTCTGGGAGCCGACGCTTGCAGCCACCCGCAAGTCCGTCGACGCCCTGCTGCTGCAGCGCGGACAGATCACCGAAGACCAACTCGCGCAGGCCAGGGCCGTCGCCGCCCAGACGCCCGGCAAGACTTTGGCGCAGATCCTGCTGACGATGCACGCGGCCAGCGAGGCGCAGATCCTCTCCGCCCTCGCTGAGACTCTCGAGCTCACTTTCGAGACGCCCGAGCGAAGCCAGATCGACGAGCAGGCGTTCAACCTCCTGGCCCCGGATTACATCCGCAAGCAACTCGTCCTGCCGCTGCGCTTCGAGGAGAAGGCGCTGGTCCTCGGCATGGCCGACCCCGCCAATGTCTTTCTGCTCGATGAGGTGAAGCGCCGCACGAAGCGCGACGTGCGGGTCGTCGTCACGACCGCCGCCGACATCAACCGAATCACCGAGCAATTCACCAGCGGCGCCTCGGACCTGAAGGTCGACGAGATCATCAAGGACATGGCCGAGGATGAGGTCCAGCTCGTCACCGACGCGAAGGACGAGGTCACCGACCTGGAAAAGATGGGCAATGAGTCGCCCGTCATCCGCTTCGTCAACTACCTGATCTTCGACGCGATCAAGCAAGGCGCCAGCGACATCCACATCGAGCCGAAGGAGAAGGCCCTCAAGATCCGCTATCGCATCGACGGGGTGCTCTTCGAGGCGATGAACCCGCCGCACACCATGCAGCCGGCGATCGTTTCCCGGCTGAAAATCATGTCCAACCTGGATATTTCAGAGCGCCGCCTCCCGCAGGACGGGCGCATCCGCGCGATGGTGCATGGCCGCAAAATCGACCTGCGCCTCAGCACGCTGCCGACCGCCTTTGGCGAGAAGTGCGTCATGCGCATTCTCGACAATCGCTCGATCAATGTTGCTTTGGAAGAGCTGGGCTTCAGTGAGGACGCGCTCACCATCTGGCGGGTGCAGATTGCCCAGCCTCACGGCATTCTGCTGGTCACGGGTCCAACCGGCAGCGGCAAAACGACGACGCTCTATTCCTCCCTGCGCTGCATGGACGGCAACAAGCTGAACATCAGCACGGTCGAAGACCCAATCGAGTATCAGCTCTCCCAGGCCAACCAGGTGCAGGTGCACGAAAAGATCGGCATGACCTTCTCCGCGGCCCTGCGAAGCCTGCTGCGCCAGGACCCCGACGTGGTCATGCTCGGTGAAATTCGCGACCCGGAAACCGCAAAGATCGCGGTGCAGGCGGCTCTCACGGGTCACCTCGTGCTCAGCACCCTGCACACGAATGACGCCCCAGCTTCGATCACCCGGCTCATCAACATCGGCGTCGAGCCCTACTTGATCAGCTCCGCCGTCAATGCCATCCTCGCCCAGCGCCTGGTCCGAAAAGTATGCCAGCACTGCAGGGAAGACTACGTCCCCAGCGACGAGATGCGCGAGTTCCTCACCCTGCACGGGTTTGCGGCCGAAAAGACCTATAAGGGCAAGGGCTGCGACCGCTGCCGCAGGACCGGCTATTCCGGGCGGCTGGGCATCTACGAGTTGCTCGTCATGGATGATTCCCTGCGCGACCTGGTGACGGGCAACCCCGACGTCACCCATTTGCGCAAGCTGTGCCGCGAGCGCGGCCTCGTCACCCTCCGCGCCGACGGCTTCGACAAGGTGATGAAGGGACTCACAACGGTGGATGAAATCCTTCGCGTCACGGAGAACGCACTGTGAGATCTCTTTAGTAGGGAAAGGTTCGTTTCTTTTTGAGTGGGTGCCATCGGCTGACAGCCTGTGCCCCAAAAGATAAGCATGATCAACGACATCCTTCGCAATGCGGTCCAGGCCAAGGCATCCGACGTGCACATCAACGTCGGCTCGCCGCCGCTGTTCCGCATCCACACGGTCGTTCAGCACAGCGACTTCCCGATCGTGACGCCCGAGGGGGCGATGCGAATCGCGAAGGACATGATGAACGAGAAACGCTGGGCGGAGTTCGAGGAGAAGCGCGACTCCGACTTCTCCTACGAAATTGCGGGCCTGAGCCGCTTCCGCGTCAACGCCCACTACCAGCGCAACTCGGTGGCCCTTGCCTTCCGCACGATCAACGACAAGATCCGCCCGATCGAGGAGTTGTTCCTTCCGGAGATTGTCAACAAGCTGACGTATCTGCCGCGCGGGCTGATCCTCGTGACCGGCCCGACCGGCTCGGGCAAAAGCACCACGCTGGCCGGCATGGTCGATTCGATCAACCGCCGCGAGCAGGGTCACATCATCACGCTCGAGGATCCGATCGAGTACGCCTTGGTGAGCAACAAGTGCGCCATCGAGCAGCGCGAGGTCGGCAGCGACGTGCCGAGCTTTTCCAGCGGCCTGCGCCACGTATTGCGTCAGGACCCCGACACGATCCTCGTCGGCGAAATGCGCGACCTGGAAACCACCAGCGCCGCCATCACCGCGGCCGAAACCGGCCACCTTGTCTTCAGTACGCTTCACACGGTCAACGCGCCGCAGACGATCGAGCGCATCATCGACATCTATCCCAGCGACGAGCAGAACCAGATCCGCTCGATGCTGGCCAACACGCTCCAGGCGGTCATCAGCCAGACGTTGTTCCGCCGCTCCGACCAGCCAGGCATGATCCCCGGCGTGGAGATCATGCTCTGCACGCCGGCGGTGCGCAACTGCGTCCGCGAGAACCGTATCTTCGAGATCCCCAACATCATCGCGACCAGCCGGGCCCTGGGTATGCAGTCGCTGGACGATTCGATTCGCCAGCTCTTCGTGAACGGCTACATCAGCAAGGAAGACGCGATCGCGCAAGCCGCGCATCCGGAAAAACTGGAGCGAACCCTGGCTGCCTAGGCACCGAGATAACGCGGGGCCGGGTACCCGCGCGAAGGAGCGAGCGAGGTGCGGGCTGACAGCCCGTGCCGTTGAAGACGCAAGAACAGATGCCAACCTATCGCTACGAATCTCGAGCTTCCGATGGCAAGGTGACGCTGGGCGTCGTCCAGGCCGGGACCCTCGCCGCCGCGTCGCAGCAACTGCGCGCCCGCGGCGAATACATCCTCGCCCTGGCGCCGGCGAATGACGCATCTTCGCGATCCGCCGGGCGCAGATTCAGCTTCTCGATGGGCCCCAGCGCCAAGGACGTGCAGGGGTTCACGAGCCAGCTTGCCGTCATGATCCGCGCGGGCATCAGCATCCGCGCGGCCATCGAGGGCATCTCCGAGCAGGCAACAAACCCGAAGTTCAAGGCGATGCTGGTGCAGATGAAAAAGGACGTCGAATCGGGAAAGCAGTTTTCCGACGCCCTTTCGCGCTATCCCAAAAGCTTCTCGCCGCTCTATATCAACATGGTGAAGGCGTCGGAACTGTCAGGCGGCTTCAGCAAGATGCTCGACCGCATCGCAGCCTATCTGGCGCAGCAGATCGAGACCCGCGGCATGGTCATGGGCGCCATGATCTACCCGGGAATTATCGGAACCCTCGCGACGGGCACGACGATCTTCCTGCTCACCTTCGTCCTGCCGCGGTTCATGGTCATCTTCCAGGGCAAGGAAGCCGCCCTGCCGGTGCCCACCAAGCTGCTGCTGGCGCTCTCGAGCTTCATGACCCACTACTGGTACATCCTGATCTTCGCGCTCGGCGCGGGGATCTGGGGCTTCGTCCTGATGCTCCAAACCGACTGGGGGCGGATGTGGTGGGACAAGGTCAAGCTGACGGTGCCACTATTCAAAAAGCTCTTCCGCGCGCTCTACATCAGCCGCAGCCTGCACACGATGGGCCAGTTGATCAACGCCGGCGTGCCGATGCTGGATACGATCAGCATCACCGCTGAGATCAGCGGGAACACGCTCTACCGGCGGATGTGGCGCGCCGTCTACAGCGCCGTCAAGCAGGGCAAGAAGATTTCCACCCCGCTCAACCGCAGCACTCTGCTGCCCCGCGCGGTGGTCCAGATGATCAGCGCGGGCGAAGAGTCCGGTAAACTCGGCGAGGTTCTCGACGAAGTCAGCGACTTTTACGCCCGTGAGCTCAAAGCCGTCATAAAAGGCGTAACCGCTATGATCGAGCCGCTCATGATCGTGCTGATGGGCAGCGTCGTCGGCTTCATCGCGATGAGCATCATTCTGCCAATCTTCAAGCTGAGCCAATTGGTCAAATAGGGCCCACCGGGCCGGTTTTGACGCAAGCCCGTTTGAATTGGATATCAAGGGTGATGTTTGCCACCTGCGATATCCTCCGCCGCCGCCCCCCCTCCGGCTCGGAAAAGTCACCCCTCCGCCGAACGTTTCCCCGGCGCCATCGCGGCTTCACATTGGTGGAAGCCTCGATCACGACGGTAATCATCGGCATCGGCGTCGTCGCTATGTTGCAGCTCCTGGCCGCCGGCACGATCTCCAACGTGGCTGGCACCGAGCTCACCACCGCCGTCAACCTCGCCAACAACATCCACGAGATCGCCAACGGCCTGCCGTTCTACGACCCGACGACGGGTGCGTCGACGAACTGGTCGACAAAGGAATCGGGCGGCCTGGCCAACTACGACGACGTGCTTGATTTGGACGGCGAATCGTTCTCCCCGCCAGTGGACGTCCGCCGCAGCTCGATGAGCGATTACGCCGGCTGGAAGCAGGACGTGCAGGTGCAGACGGTCGGGCAGAACCTCATCGGCACCGTCGTCCCCGACACCACCACCGAACCGACCGCCAGGATTACCGTGACCATCAGCCGACATGGCAGGCCCGTCTACGAGACGAGCTGGATCGTCGTCGCTTCCGATACGTCCGACGATTGACCAGGGCCTGAGTTCGTAGCCCTTAAGTGTACACCGGAGCGCGAGCGTGAGTGACGAGGTAAATATGATGTGCGAGAGATCATCCCAACATCCATCCCCCCTCATGAAGCGCATCCGCGTCGCATCCCGGCGCCGGGGAATGACGGCCGTGCTCGCGATGCTCTTCCTGATGCTCTTCTCGGCACTGGCGATTGGCTTTTATTCGTCGACCACGATGTCAGTCCAGGTGGCCAAAAACGAGCGCGCCAGCTCGGACGCAATGATGGCGGCCGAGTCGGGCCTGCAGTTCATGCGCTACCAGTTGGGCAACGTCAACATCGCCGACGGCACCACCGACGCCAACCTGCTCAGCGCTCTCGCGTCGGAGCTGGGCCGGCTCATGAACAACACGGGCAACATGGGCGGCAACACCGTGCAGGCATCCGCCGGCGCGATCCAAATCCCTAGCGCGACAAGTACGATCCCGGTGAACCCCGGCGTTTCCGGCTTTCGGGCGACCGTGACGACTGCAGGCGCGTTCGTTATCCTGAACGTCAAGGGGACCGCAGGGCTGATTTCGCGAACCGTACAGGTGAAGTTCCAGAAGGCGTCGCGGGCCAGCGCCATCTTCAACTACGGTGTCGCTTCCAAAGGTAAGATCGTGACGGGCGGCTCGGCCATCATCGTCGGCCTGGGCGACCCGACGCGCGGCAGCGTGCTCTCCACCAATCTGACCGACTCCACCCCCGTCGTGATCGGTGGTAAGGAGGTCAGCGGCGACATCAGCATCGTCAACGCCAACGGAACCGTAACCTATGCCGGCGCGAAGATCGGCGGCACGACAAACGCCGCGCTCATCGCCGCCGAGCACATTCACAAGGGCGTAAAGGAGCCCGCGTTCCCGACGGTCGACACCACTGTCTTCGCCAACTATGCGACGAACCAGTACACCAACGGCAATACGCTGGACAATGCGTACATCCCGCCCAACACGAACCCGACATTTACGGGCAACACTACCATCAAGGGCGTGTTGCTGGTGAAGGCGCCCAACCGTGTGGAGTTCCGGGGCAACACCAGTATTCAAGGAGTAATTGTTGTGGAGAATGCCGCGCCCCTGAACCTGGCGGCGAACAAGTTGACCTTCTCGGGCAGCGTCAGCGCCACGGGCGTCGATACGCTGCCGGCGAGCTACGGCGGACTTCGGTCGCTGACGGGAGCTTTCCTCCTGGCGAATAACTTCGCGGTCACCTTCACCGGCGACTTCGGGACACTGGGCGGGAGCATCATCGCCAGTCAGATCACGATGAGCGGCAACTCGGGCGGTACGGTCAAAGGCAGCGTCATCAACATGAACAACGTGCCGATGACGGCGGATGGCAGCGCCGACATCATCATCGCCAGCACCGGCACGAGTAACTACCCGCCGGGCGTGACCTTCGGCACCAAGTTTGCGCCGCTGCCCGGCACTTACGTCGAACTGCAATAGTCGAGCCGACAGAGACTGTCATGACGTCTTTCACACCCTGCCAGTTTCCTCCGCCGCCCGCTTATGGCGCTCGTGCCGTCCTGCGCCGGCGCGGGCTCAGCATGGTCGAGCTGATGATCAGCCTGGCGATCACCTCCATGCTGCTGGTCGCGGTCGCGACTGCGTACGCCGCCTCCGCGTCGGCGGTGAAGATGAACGACGACTTCTTCCACGCTTCGCAGACCGGCCGCATAACGATGAATCAGATGCTCACCGAGATCCGCCGGGCCGACTCGGTGCAGTGCTCGACATCGGTCAACAGCTACTTCGACGTGATTCGCCCCGATGAAACGCGGACGACCAATGAGGTGTACCGCCGCTACAGTTTCGATTCCGCGAACCGCCGGGTCACGCTTCAGATCTTCTACGTGGGCGGGACCGCGGGCCCGCTGTATACGCTGGCGAACAACGTAGAGTCAGCCACTTTCGGCCCACCACAATTAGGCGCCGACTCCAACAACGCCAGCGTGGTGCAGCGCCTCCCGGTCACGATCGTCGTCACCGTCGCGAAGAATTCCGTCACGCTCAACGGTTCCAACGGACCGCGCCGGGCGCTGCGCTATTAATCGCGTGACCCATTTCTTTCATGAGGAAGACAACCGGGTCGTGCCAACCTTTCCCCGATCTGCGATGATTCCCGCACGTTGAAAACTACTCATCGATCCGCACCCGACACCACACCGGGCGATGGTCTGATCCGCTGCACCATTCGCCGACGCCCTGCGCGACACCATGGAGCCCTCGCAGATACAGCCGATCCAACCGGAGGTGGATTGGACCCGCGATGAACGTCGGCCCATTGGTATGCACGGGCGTTGCCCCTGCCTCCGCCATCGCCGCATCGATCTGCTGAATGTGACCGTCATTTCCCTGCAACCAGAACACGCGACCGGAGCAGTTGAAATCACCGCCGGTGACAACGCACGGCGTGGATTCACTCTTCAACCGCTCGACGAGCGCCCTGACCTGCACCGCGTTCCCATCCCTCCAGCTAAGGAATGAAGGCTCATGATCCGTATTCACCACAAGCACTTCGCGTCTGCCGATTCGCAGCAGCGCGGTCAGCGCGACACGCCGCTTCTCTCCACCGCTGTCCAGTTCCCACACATCGGCGCAAACGATGGGGATCCGGCTGACAATCGCCTGCGCCTCCCAGTCGCGCGAGTGAAGCTCCCGAAGCCGATTCACCGGCACAACCGCGCCGTACCAATGTCCCGGCAGAAGATCTGAGAGCGAGCCCTCCAATGATCGCAGCGCGCCATCTCCCGGCTTCAATCGCACCTCCTGAAGGCACCAGACGTCTACGTCGCGCATCCGATGGAAGTCGCGGCGAAGCATGGGTCGTTCACTGAGCCAGTGGACGTTGTAAGTCGCGACGGTGAGGCATTCGGTAGGCGCAGCCGCGGCTTGGCTCTCGACGCCAAACTCGAGCCGCGCGGGGAGCAACGGCGGATCAATGGCATGTGCGCATCCGGCAAGCCAGACAGAACATAACGCCGCAACGGCGTGACGCATCGCTGGAGTTTAATCGATCCCGCAGATGTGGATATCCAGCCAGAACTCGCGCTCGATCCGCGACTCCCTCGCCGCCGGGGGCTACAATGATTCCCGATGAAGTACTTCTACGGCGAATACGACGGCGAAGAATTCCCCACGCAGGACAAGCTCTTCGGCTTCGACCAGCTCATGCAGTTCATCATGCAGTATGGCGAGCAGGCGCTCAAAGCGATCGAGCAGATGTTGCAGAATCCGAAGGACGACGCCCAGTCGGAGATGCTCGAGCAACTGCTCAAGGACGGAATGCTCGACAAAGATGGCAAAGGGAAGCTGCGGCTGACGCCGCGGGCAATCACCAAGATGCAGCGCAAGGCGCTGATGGAAGTATTTGCCAATCTCCGAAGCGGACAGCGCGAGGGACATGAAAAAGTGACGCCGGGGATGGGCGGCGAGCGCATCGATGGGACCAAGCCGTATCAGTACGGCGACCCGGTGAGCGAATTGGATCTTCACCAGACGCTGCACAATGCCCTCACGCGCCACGGCCTCCCCCAGAAGCAGCAAGGCGGCAAGCATGCGCCGATCAAGTTCGATGAGCACGACTTCGAACTGCACCTGCACGAAGGCATGACGAGTTGCTCAACCGTCGTGCTGCTCGACATGAGCGGCTCGATGATGCGTTACGGCCGCTTTCTGTCGGCGAAGAAGGTGGCGATGGCGATGCAGGCGCTCGTCCGCAGCCAGTTCCCGCAGGACTCGATCGACTTTGTCGGCTTCTATTCCGGGGCCAATCAGATTCCCGAGGCCATGCTGCCCCTGACGATGCCCAAGCCGGTGACGATTTACGACTACCAAGTGCGCCTGCGCGTGCCGATTGACCAGCTCGCCAAGGCGCCGCAGCACTTCACGAACCTGCATATGGGCCTGCAACTGGCGCGGCGGCTGCTGCGCAAGCGCACAAGCGAGAACAAGCAGATCTTCATCGTGACCGACGGCCAGCCCACGGCACACGTCGAAGGCGACTTCGTCTATCTCCTCTATCCGCCGGATCCGAAGAGCACGATCGCCACGCTCAAGGAAGCGGTGACGGCGGTGCGCGAAGGCTGCCGCATCAGTACATTCGCACTGATCGAGGATTACTGGGGAATGGATTGGGTGGGGTTCGTCGATCAACTGGCCAAGCTCACCAAAGGCGTCGCCTTCTACACCAGCAGCGGCGAACTCGCCTCCTGCATCATGGAAAGTTATCTCAGCGGGCGAAAGAAAAAGACGTACATCGCCTGACTCCTGGGACTGTGGAGCCCGCGACCCCTCAAAGAGTCTCGCCGAACAACGCCGTTCGACGCGGTCCTTGGAGGATTGCGAAGACTCGTGGAACCAACGGATCTGCGGATCGCGGAAGGTCCGCCATCAAATTGTTGTGTCGCCATGTGTGCGGGAATCATCCTCCCGGGCTCCCGGGAGCGGTAGTCTGTAGCTTTCGGGAAACAATCTGGCACCGAACTGCACGTCTTCGCGCTTCGCCAGCGCGACAGGAGGATCTGCAAATAGTGGAGATAAACAGCTCTACCGCGCGGACGGTATCGTGCGCACGAAATGCTGCGCGGCGACGGCACAGAGCAACTCCGTCGCCTCGACCTGCGCCGGGGACGCGGACGGCGGCAGCGTGATGCGAAGTGCCTTGCGGTTCCAGCCGAGCAGATCCTTGAAGTGCGCGGCGGGGTTTAGAGAAGCCTTGTTAAGCGGTTCGATCCGCAGCGGCTCCTTGGACGGCTGGATCTGAAGCACGTGCGGTTCTCCGTGAAGCGACGGCGTCAGCAAGCCGGCCTCCGTGAGCTCCTTCAACACGTCGGGGCAGTAGATCGTTACCTGGCCGTCCTGAAGGTCCTCCAGCGCGAAGACCTGCATGCGATACTTGCCGTCTGGCACGTAGAATTGCACCGTCTGCGCGCCCACGATCTTTGCGACCGGCGCGAGTGACATCAGCGTGCAGGCAAGGCGGCGCCAGAGGCCGGCGCGCTGCGGGTCTGGACCTGCCTCCAACAGGGCGTTCCGCCGCTCCGCATTCGCTCGATCCTTCGGAGGGAGCTTGGCAAGGAAATCGGTAAACCCCAGAGGGTGCGCCAGCGACTTACGGGCGGCGGCAAATGCGGGATGTGTATTCGAGTTGAACATAATCACTGATTTTAAACACTCGTGTGCTTCGAGTCTCACGGTCATCGCGGGTTAACCGATCCGACGGCTGCGAAAGGTATTGGAGGTGAGCTGCTCGCGGTTCGCAAAGCAACGGCGCGCGACGGCGAGAGTCTGCCCTCGCGTTCCACAAATGTGATCGACGTCCATCGGAGCGAACGCCCGCCGCAGGCATCGCTCGCAGCGGTTCGCCAGGCTCTGCTGCCACTGTAGCAATACCATCGAGGATCATCGATGCCTCGTTGAATGCCAACCCCGCTACGGCCGCTTGGAGACCGGGACGAGCTCTGTGCCGGTCACGCCAGCGCGCAATTGCCGATCGATCTGTGCGATTCGGTCTCTTTGCGCAAGCCGTCGTCCCGCCCCAAGACTATCAAGTGTCGAGCTGAGATTGTCACGTTCGCGGCGAAGTTTTTTAATCGCGTCGTTGTCTTGTTCCATGCTGTGTCTCTCTTGCCGCCGCAGCGGCGTTGGGCTGAAGAAGTCGAATCACTACTCACTCAACAACCGCCCTATCGCCTCCATCCTGAGGCGGATGAAGGATGCCTCCGACTCGGGCAAGGTGACGATCTGTGCACGAAAACCGTCGAGCTGCTCCCGCAGAAGCATCAGCGCGGACTGGGGCAGTCGCGGCGCAGCCTGTACAACCGGCTCGATGTCCCGGGCGATGTCCAGCAGCTTCACATCTCTCATCGGTTCCTCACTTAGGGCTCCGGTTCAGCCGCCAGAGCGGCCTGGGCCTGTCCTTCATCGCCTGGAGGGCGGGCCGAACCATCGTCCCGAGTCGAAGCCCGCCGGGAGTCAACTGACCCATCTGATTCACCTTGGGGTCTCGGTCGCTCAGGAGGATAAACTCCTCGAACGCAGAAGCGCAGCGGAGGCGCTCGACGGTTTTAGGCCACAGTTCCGAGAGCGTGACCGCCTTCGCCCAGTCGAAACGACCTCGTTGGTCGGCGATCACGGAAGCGGCAGCGATGAGTTGCTCTAAGTCGGTGATGGGTAGTTCCTCTGTTCTGAATACAGGTCCAATACCGCGACGCTGCGGGGCTCGCGGGGCGGACCGTTCATTTTGATATTCCGTCAACGCGTCGGTCTTGAGCAGAGTTGCGGATGCTTTAGGTATTCTCCCAGGCATTTCGGTAGCGTTCGTCGTTGGCCTGCGTGACAGCTGCTTCGCGGCGCTGCGTCTCGTCCGCGTTTTTCGTCTCGGACGCCGTTCTGGCAGTCTGCTGGCGCAGCGGCAATTCGCGACGAAATCGGCGGACCAGGTCTGCGACGCGGCCGAGGCTTAGAACACTCCACGACGCTTTACCGATTGAGAGTTGGTGCAGCAGCGTCGTGCGGCGCTGTTCACGCGAGCCGTTGCGCTTCGGCGGTGCGCCGTCGTCGGCGAGGCGGTTGGCGTCGGCTGCGTCCTGATCAACACGCGGACGTACAGACCCCGGGTGCGGCTGTTCGGAGCCGTCGGCGGTGTCGTAGGATTTCCCGTTAGACCAGACGATCATGTTTGCACCATCTACCTATCGGCAGTCATGCAAACCGGTTCGTTGGAAATGGTCGGCGTGATTGTCGGAAGCGCTGAGCGTTCCTGTCCGCACGGCCACTATAGCAGCTAATGCAAGCCAGGGGAAGGAGGAAACGCGGTGCGGCCCCCCGGCCACGGCGCATGCTGCGGAAGACGCCCGCCGATCTGGCGTTTTTGCGAAACCTGTCGTTCAGGCCTTCATCAATGCTGCCCGTGCGTCATCCGAAGTAACCTCGCGAATCGCAGATGCCTTTTCAAAATAGCTCTGGCGGTTCGGGGCACAGCAATTATCCGTCTGCCCGGGGGTGCTTTGAGAACGGCGAATGTTTTGAGCACATCCGATCATGGACGACATCTGGTCGTCACGGTCTAATCATTTTTGGACGCGAGAATGAAGGTGGCGGCTAACCATGCGCGCAGGGCATCAATTCTACCGCGTCACTCGCCGCAGCGCGGCGATGGGCCTGGTTAGCATGACACGAATGGTTACGAGCCACGCCTCCGCAACCTGCGCCGCGCCTGCCCAAGCCCTTGGCGACAGCCGCCGGCCGCGCCGGTCCGGTTTTACGGCACTGCTCTATGTGATCCTCGGCGCTATGACTTGTGCCTTACTGCTGGTACTGACGCTGACGAAGCATCTCGATCACGATGAGAATCAGTTTGTGGCCAGCGGCGCGGTCCTCGCGCGAAGTGGCCTGCTCCCCTACCGCGACTATCCGTACTTCCATGCACCCTATCTGGTGGGCATCTACGCGCTGCTCTTCACCAGATGCCATTATCTGCTGCTGGCCGCACGGCTCTTGATGGCGTTCTTCGGATTCCTCACCGCGGCGCTGGTCTTCAAGACGGCACTGCGTCTCATGTCGGGCCATTCAAACATGGCGAGACTTACAGTGGCGATTAGCGCTGGCGCTATCCTTGTTTTCGGTCCATTGTTTATTCTTACGAGTGGCCGGGCATGGAACCACGACCTGCCGACGTTGCTTACATTGATTGCATTTCTGCTGTTGAAAGCCGGCGAGAGGGGTTTGACTCCTGGACGTTCCTTGCTCGCCGGATTTTGCGCAGCCACTTCGGTCGGGGTGCGGCTGACTTTTGGCCCGGCGGCAATTGCTCTCGCAGCCATTGCGTGGTTCGCATCCGAGAGACAGCATCGTCGGAGAAATGTTGCGTTGTACTTCGCTGCGGCGGCGGTGGCGGCCCTTCCTTTTATCTGGCTGTTCTCTCTGGCGCCAAGTCAGTGCATTTTCGATAATCTCCAATATACGCGCATCAATACGGTCCTGCGGGCGAGCCAGGGACACTTCAATGGCATGGGAGTTCTCGGACGCATCAGGTTCGTTTTCACCGACGTGCTGGCTCAACCGGCCAATGCCTTCGTCTTTCTGGGGGCGGCAGTTTCTTTGGTTGCGGCGTGGCGGAGCGCTGACCATCCGAGACGGCGGGCGGTGCTCTCGCTCGCGCTCCTCATCGGGGCATTGCTCATCGGAACGTTCGCGCCCTCGCCATCCTTCTACCCCTACTTCTACACTCCCTGGGTCTTCTGCCTGCTGTTGATTCTTTACGCGGCGCCCACCGCCGAGAAAGCACAGATCCAATGGGCTCGAACGATCATGGCCGGCGCTGTGGTGTGCATCATCTTCGGAATCCCACGGTATCGTGGAATTACCGACGTGGTTCATTTCACAGCGTGGCTTCCCGTCAAAGTCCATCGCGCTGGAGTCGAAGTGGCCCGTGTCGCCAATGGGAGGCCGGTGCTGACACTGGAGCCAATCTTTCCCCTGGAAGGCGGCGCAAGTATTTATCCGCAACTCGTTACCGGGCCCTTCGCGTTCCGAGTCGAGCCACTCTTGACTGAAGCCCAGGAAAAAACGATGAATACCGTCGGGCCTGACGACCTGCAGGAACTATTGCAGGCCAAACCTGCCGGCGCGCTGCTGTATGGTTGGGAACGTAGGCTTGAGCAGAACATCGCGGCCTTGGCCGCTGACCGCCCTAAAACAACGCTGCGCATTTCCCGAAACAAAAAGCTCACGCTGGTCGCCGGTCCGATTCCAACACGATAAGTCGCGAGGTGTTGATGCACTGCAAGAGCACAGTCGGCCGATCTTCGTGTTGGATTGCGAACTGGGCGTCGCGGTCACTGTGCATGCAGGGGATGACCTTTACTGAACGCCCGCGGAGCGTGCTTTGAGTGACTTTCCCGTCGTCATTGGAGCAGGTCCCGCCGGGCTGACGGCGGCGTTTGAGCTTTCTCGTCACCAAATCGATGGCGTTGTTCTTGAAGCGGACGCTGTGGTCGGCGGCATCGCCCGCACGGTGGTGCGCGACGGATATCGGTTCGATATCGGCGGCCATCGCTTTTTCTCAAAGGTTCAGGAGATCGAGGCGTTATGGGATGAAATCCTCGACGAGCCGATGTTGGTGCGACCCAGGCTCTCGCGGATCTTCTATAACGGGAAGTTCTACAATTACCCCTTAAAGGCTTCCAACGCCGTGATGAATATGGGCGTGCTGGCTGCGGCCCTTTGCGTCGCCAGTTATGCCTGCGCGCGGCTCCGACCGATCAAGGACCCAAAGAACTTCGAGCAATGGGTGATTAATCGCTTTGGCTCCCGGCTCTATCGCATGTTCTTCAAAAGCTATACCGAGAAGGTGTGGGGATGCCCCTGCACGGAAATCGGCGCCGACTGGGCCGCCCAGCGCATCAAGGGTCTGAGCCTGGGCGGAGCCATCCGCAACGCGCTCTTTGGCCAGTCGCGCAAGACCGTCACCACAACACTCATTGATACCTTCCGCTATCCGAGGCTCGGCCCCGGCCAGCTCTGGGAGGTCGCCGCGCGCACGATTCAAGCACGTGGCTGGGAACTGAAACTGAACACGCGAGTGACCCGGCTGGATCGATCCGACGAGCGGGTCGAGGCGGTGTGGACACAGGACCGCGGCGGGAAAACCGAACAGGTTCCCACCACCCACGTGTTCAGCTCGATGCCCCTGCGGGAATTGCTGCTGTCGATGAGCCCTCCGCCACCGGCCGAGGTGGTCGCGGCCGCGCAACAACTCGCGTACCGAGACTTCCTGCTGGTGGCACTTGTCATCGGCAAAGCGGACTTATTTCCCGACAACTGGATCTACATTCATTCCCCGGCGGTGCGCGTTGGCAGGATCCAGAACTTCGGCAACTGGAGCCCCGACCTCGTTCCAGACGCATCGACAAGCTGCCTTGGAATGGAGTATTTCGTGAATCAGGGCGATGACCTGTGGTGCAACTCCGATGAGAAGCTCATATCGTTCGCCTACGATGAGCTCAGGCAGATTGGCTTAACCGATGCGAAGCTGATCAAGGGCTACGTCGTGCGCGTCCCCAAGGCCTACCCGGTTTACGATCCGGGTTATCTGCAACGTCTGGACGTGATCCGCAACTGGCTTGGGTCGCTGCGCAATCTCTACTGCATCGGGCGAAACGGACAACACCGCTATAACAACCAGGACCACTCCATGGCGACCGCGCTAATCGCGGCTCGCAACGTGGCCCGCGCCGAATCGCGTGATCCATGGGCGGTGAACGAAGATGCGGAATATCACGAGATCGCCAAGACCGAGCGACAGACGCCCATCCTCCCGCAAGCAACCCCGACCTGAATACTCGCCCCGCCTTCAACGGTGAGCGGGAGATTGCCAGCGCGGCCGAACGATCGTAGGCGGCGATAATCCGGACGTTTACTCATCTCGTCGGCGCGGTTGAGGGCGCTGTCGATGGCGCTGTCGAGCTTTGCTCCACCTCAGTCTCCATCCGATGAAACGCACTGAGGATCTTTCTGATCTCCTTGCGGTGCGCTACGGGATCGACGCGCTGGTATGTCTGGGGTTCCTGCCACAAGTCTTCGTCCTTCAGGTGTGCCTCAAACTCTTTCTTCAGCGCCTCGGGGGTTTTTATGTCCTTGAATTTGTCCGCGTTGAGCGTCGAGGTCTTGATCGTGTCCTGAATGAGTTCGAGCTTAAAATGCGGGTAAAAGTGCTCGCCAGGCGCCTGCAGTTCCCACTCTGCGCCGATCAGCTGCCCAGTGAGCACGGTGGCTCCCCGGGTCTGGCTGAGCCAGCCGCGCAGGTTGTACTCGACCTTCGGCTTGGCTGCGTCGTTTTCCACCGCATAAGAGAAACAGCCGATGCAGTACGTGTGCTTGTCCATCGGCGCGATGCAGACGAGGACCTCTCCGGAGTCATCGCTGCCGCGCCACCAGCCGTTGAGCTTCTCGTCGATCGTCGCCGTTTCCGGATCGCCGAGATACGTCCGCAGACATCCGGCCGACGCCACCGTTAGCAGAACTAGCATGCCAATGCGAAGCGCCCGCGGGATGGTCGATGTGCTGCAGCATTGAGACATGACTTGTCTTTCCGTTCGACAATCCACCAGTTGCGAGTCTACCAGCACACGCGCAAAAAGACGGTGAAGCGGCGACACAACGCTCAGCCCTGAGTGCGGGCCCAGTCGCGGAACGCTTTCATCGCGCTGTGTTGGTCGCCGACCAGCGCCTGATTGAAGAACTCGTTGAAAAGCGCCATCGAGAGGTGCGGAAATGCCAGACTCCGCGCCGCGGCGCGGTACTCGCCATCGGCATCCCGGTGTAGCGGAGTGACTTGATTCCCGTCAAACCGCCAGACCTCCGGTACCCCGAGTGCGGCGTAGATGGGTTCCCTCGGGACGGAGGAGTGAGTGATATCCACCTCTATCGCGAGGTCGGGCGGCGGGTCCTTTCGCAAATTGAATCTTTGAAGATCGCGCGGACGATTTGTAACGTAATAGCACTCGTCCGGCTCGAGTCCTTTCTTCAGGTCTTTCCGCCTGCACGTCACCGAGCCGAGCGGCAGGATCGAGATGTCCGCCTCCAGCGCATAGATTTCGATCAGCCGCCCAATCAGCGTCTTAATCTGCTCGTGTCGCTGAGACGGGGACATCAGTTCCATCCTTCCGTTGTCATACGTGACGCGAAGATGCCCGTCTCCAATCTGATCAAGCGTCTGCTGGTAATAGTCCCAGCTCACTTCCTCAAACGTGATCCGCTGGTTCGCAATCGAAATGGGTTGAGCGAGAGCAGTCATGGGTGATCTCCGGCCGCTGTGACGATTGAGTATACCACGCTGTAGGAAAGCCTATCCGATGCTTGGACCCTCGCACCTTGGTCCGCCGGGAGTCCAGATGAGCGGATCGATGAACATGCGGCGAGCGGCCTTGCTCGGATCCCACGCGTGGTATACCAGGTATTCCCGTTCGTCCGGCCCAACGATGACGCAGCAATGGCCGGGCCCGACCACCTTTTCCTCCACCCCGCGCAAAACTGCGGGACCCTCCTGGCTCCAGTCATCGCGATAGGGTCCGATCGCGCGCTCGGCAACGCCGAAGCCGACGCCGTACGTCTTGGTGTGCCAGTTGCCGCCGCTGTAAAAGCAGTAATAGCGGCCGGCATGCGGCCAGACGAAGGGGCCTTCGACGGTGTGCCACGCTTTCCAGACTTTTCCGTACAGGCTTCGCTCGCGCTCATAGATCTGCCAATCAGCGCTGGCGCGAAGAACTGTGATTGCGTCCCCTGCGGCGGACCTCATGTCATCGGCAAGCGGGACAACCGCAGTGCCCGTGCCGACGCGTTGATCGAAGAAATCGCGCGCGAAAAACAAGAACCACTTCCCATCTATGGGATCCCGAAACGGATGGCCGTCGATGCAGAACACATCCGCAAGCGCGGCCGGGAGCTTGACGAGTCCCTTGTCCGCGAAGGGACCGTCGGGCCGGCCGGCAGTCGCCACGCGAAGTCGGTGCGTCTCGTCGCGTCCTCCGGTGGCGGCCGAGTAATAGAGGTAGAACTTCCCGCCGCGCTCCGCCACCTCCGGGGCCCAGTAAGCCGTGAAGCTTTCAGCGGTCTCCGCTCCGGGTGGAAGCAGCGCTCCGCCGGCATACTCCCAGTGCGCCAGGTCCCGCGAGCGCAATACCGGGAACTGACGACCATCCGCCTCCGGCCCGTGTCCGGTGCCATAGGCCCAGTACACGCCGTCATGAAGCAGGACAAACGGGTCGGCGAAATAGCCGGGCCAAACCGGGTTCTTGTAAGACAACTTCATCGCGCGCCGAGTCTACCCGGATGTGCCAGATCCAACATCTGGATCTTCCATGAGTCGTTGAACCTGCCGAGCGGCGTCACCGAACGAGATGAATCGTTCACGCCTGCGGCACCTGCTCCCACCGCTCACTTTTCGCTGAGGCCAGGATCGCATCGCAGACGGCCTGCGTCTGCAGGGCATCGCGAAAGTCGGGCCGGCTGCGCTGTTTCTTATGCAGGTCCGTGAGGAAATCGGCCAGGGCATTGATGAACGTGTGCTCGTAGCCGATCGTCGTGCCGGGTACCCACCAGTTCGCCATGTAGGGGTGCTCGGACTCGGTGACGAGGATGGTTCGCCAGCCGCGGGCGTGCGACTCGTCGCGGTGATCGAAGTACTGGAGTTGATGCGGGTCTTCGAGGTCGAAGCTGATGGAACCTTTCTCGCCGTTGATCTCAAAAGTGTTCTGGTTCTTGCGACCGCGCGCGTAGCGCGTCGATTCGAAGGTGGCAATCGAACCGTTGGTGAAGCGGGCAAGCACCGCTACCGCATCGTCGATCTCCACCGGCTGCATCTTTCCGGTCACCTGGTGCATGCGCTGCTTGACGAACGTCTCGGCCGTCGCGCTGACGCGTGCGAGCGGGCCGTTGAGCCACAGCGCTGTATCGATCGAGTGGGCCAGCAGGTCACCCGTCACGCCGCTCCCGGAAATGTCGGCGTCCAGCCGCCAGAGGGTCGCGCCCCCCTGTGGGACCTCGGCGGAAATGGTCCAGTCCTGCAAGTACTTCGCGCGGTAGTGGAAGATCTTCCCCAGCCGGCCTTCGTCGATCAGCTTCTTGGCCAGCGCGATCGCCGGCACACGCCGGTAGTTGAACCAGACCATGTTCGGCACGCGCGCCTTCTCCACCGCGTCGGTCATCTCGCGGCCCTGCTGCGCGTTCATCGCCAGCGGCTTCTCGCAGAGGATCATCTTCCCCGCCGCCGCGGCGGCGAGCGCGATCTGGTGGTGGGTGTTGTTCGGGCTGGCGATGTCGATCAGGTCGATGTCCTTGCGGACGACGAGCTTCCTCCAATCCGTCTCGGTCGATTCCCAGCCCCACTTGCTCGCGAACGCGCCAAGCTTCTCCCCGCTTCGCGCGCAGATCGCCTTGAGCACGGGCTGATGGTCCAAATCGAAAAACTGGTTGACCTTGCGGTAGGCGTTGGAGTGAGCCCGGCCCATGAAGCCGTAACCGATCAGGCCGATGTTGAGATTCTTCATAAAAAACCTTTCCGGCCGCTTAGCGAACATGCCATTCCGAAGCGATGGAGAACCCGCCCGCGCGGAGAGCGCCGCGCTTGGGCTCATCGAGATGACCGCAGACGACGACTGTCTGTGTCGCGCCGCGCGCTTTGGCCTCGGCGGCGGCGCGCTCCACCAGCGCGACTCCCACTGTGGACCATTCCTGTGGATGCGCGACCATGAAATCGTCGATCATGCAGGTCTTTCCGCCGGGATCGTAGACCGGCGGCGCATTCATCACATTGGCGATGACAAAACCATCGACCGCGCCGCCGCACGTGTGGACCAGCACGATCGCCTGGTTCTTGTGGATCACGCTTTTGATGAACCGGGTATGTTTCTCTGTCGCGTCCGCCGCCAGACGCCAGAAAACCGGCTGATACTCGCGGTACTGCTCATGTTTCTGTGCGGCCAGATCGACAATTGCCGGCACATCGTCGATCGTCGCGGCTCGTATGCTCTCAACGGCCATTCGGTTGGCCCTCCTCGGCGTCGCACAGCCGGCAAGCATTACCAGAATAATTGCTACCGACCGCGCGCTCACTCCCACCACCCATGTTGCTCGCGGACCTTCACCATCACCGCGAGGTCGATGAGGGTGATGTCCTTCCGCTCCACTGGCTGCCGCCAGTCCGTCTCCACCGACTCCCACCCCCACAAGTCGATGAGGTCTAACCGTATTTCCGATTCAGCTCATCAATCGCGGCCTTGCAACGTTTCGTCACAGGCCAGGCATCCGGCCAGAAGCAGAGGTCGATCGTCCACCAATCCTCCGTCAGCCTCGCGGCCTTGTTCAGCGCCGGAATCACTTCGTCAAAGTTAATGACGCCGTCGCCGAAGGGCGCGTGCGTGGAAGTCTCGTCGTTGCCGTTCGCGTCTTTGTGGCAGGTATTGTCGGAGTCGATCAGGTGGATGTGGTTGATCTTGCCATCGAGCTTGCGAATGAACTCGCGCTGCCCGCCGGGGAGGGTCTCTTTTTTCGCGCCGTGACGGGCGCCGACGACAGCGACCATCTGACCGTGGCAGGTGTCGTACATGACGCCGAAGTTTGGCTCGTTCACTTTCTCCAGCACCTGCAGAACCTGCGATGGCTTGTTGAATGCAAAGCCCGGCTCGAACTCCCAACTCACTGCCAGCCCGCGCTCCGCGGCGGTCTTTGCGCATCGCTTCCACGTATCCGTCACGCGCTTCATCCCGGTGTCATAATCGACCTGCTCGAAGACCGTCGGCGGCTGTACGCTGTCGACGCGGATGGTCTTGATTCCGAGGTCGTTGCAGAAGTCGCAATTCTGCACGAAGGTCTGGAAATAGTGGCCGGTGTTGTCGGTATTGATGAGCTTTTCGGCCCAGAGGTTGGCGGCCAGACCTGAGAACGAAAGCCCCAGCTGCTTCAGGGCATCGCCCACTTTCTTCCGCGAGTCTTTGGTCTTCAGGTCGTCCGGGTTGGGATGAGGCGGGAAGCCGCCCAGCTCGACTCCGTCGAAGCCGTATTCCTTGAGCGTGCGCGTGACCGTCTGCCAGTCGACCGGATGACTCGCATAGGGGCCGATGCTGTAAGCCCAGGAACCGATGGAGATGCGCTTCATCATTTCTCCTGCTTGCGCCGCGAAGGACGGCGCCATCTGCCCGAATGCACAAGCCTGCGTGAAAGGCGTTAGCTGCCGGCGATGTTCGGCGCCGCCGGATTCACCTCCGGACCGAAATACCTCAGGCACACCAGCGGCTCGAACTTCGACGTGTTCTCAAATGTCACGCCCGCCTTCGCTGCCGATTCACTGCAGAACACCTCGTCTTCGGTGAGATCGTGGAACCGGATCATTTTCGGGCAATCGAGCCGCAGCTTGTTCATCCGCCCCTCGCCCTGCACGACGATGAGCCCGTAGGCGCCGTTGTCGGGGATCGTGCACTTCGCGCCGGGAGCGACCGTCAATTCCTTTGCCGTGAAAAGCTGCTCCCCGCGGACTTTTCCGTACACGATCCAGCGGTCGACGAAGCCTTCCTTCTGCGTGTCGGCTGCCGGAACGGGCTCGAGGTAATGGTTCTTCTTAAAGTTGGGATCGACATTCGCTTCCCAGTCGAGCTGCTCGACGATGAAGTCGAGGTCCTGGTGCTTTTCCCTGGGCATGTCCTTCACCAGCAGCGACCAGGGCACTTCGCGCCCTTCGACAAGCGACTGGTACATCGCGAAGACGTCACTCCCCCACTGCGGCTCGTAGGTGCACAGCGAGCCGGGCGCGTGGAGGATGCACGGCCCGACGAGCCAGCCGGTGCCGGGCTTGAGACGATATGCTGCCGACAGGTCGAGCAGACCATTGTCGCCTTTGTTCCAATCTTCCAGACACTTTCTTACCTGGGCTTTGGTCGTGCCGGGATTCAAACCGAAGAACGTGTAGGGGAAGTTGTTGCCGACCGCATTGTGCTGCGGCGGAAAGTAGTATGACTCCGGCTTGCCCTCCTGCCCCACCAGCGCCGCCTGCTCTTTCGACTGGTGCATGTGGTGCGGAATCGGCCCCATGTTGTCGAAGAACTTCGAATAGACCGGCCACTTGCTGTACTTGTTCCAGATCGAGCGCCCGATGAGCGCCGCGCCCAACTCCTGCACCGCGTCCTTGAGCGTGAAACGCTGATCGCCGACGACGACATAGCTCAATCCCTCATCGGGCACGCGGTTCTCATTCATCGCGGGCGTGGTTGAAGCGAACCATCGCTCGTCGATGCCGCCGCGATTCAGCCCGAAGGCATAGAGGTCCTCCGGAGCAAGCTTGAGCCTCTTGCCCGGCTGAAGGAACGATCGCGGCACCCAACACGGCGCAAGCCGCAACAGGCCCCCGTTTTCCTGCAGCGCCGCTTCGGTCGCGGGCCGCACGTTACCCGAGACCGTCTTCAACTCCTTCACCGTTTTCATCAGAGGCTTCTCCCGGAGAATTCACCAATTCCATGAACCCGCGAGACTCTACCCCGCCGGAGCGGAACGCGAAATACCTTGTGCGGAAGGGATGAAAGCGCGACCTGTTGCAAATTTCAGTGACCGGTGCGTGACGCGCGGGGCAGGCAGTTGGGTATGATCGCGTCGGTTCGAGCACTTCTAATCGGAGAGGGCATGAGAGGCATTCAGTGGACGGCGATTCTCGCTTTGCTGCTGTGTGGCGTGTCGTTCGGCGAGATTTACACCTGGAAGGAACCGAAGGACGGGAAATTCTCCGACCCTGCCCGCTGGATGATTGAGAAGCGCCCGGCGGTAGCTGCGGCCCACCCGCCGGGAGCGGGCGATGCCATTGCATTCAATGCGGCGTCGAAGAACCGGGTCACCGTCTCGTTCACGGAAGATATAGAAGTCTCGTGGCTGCAGACCGGGCCGGTGGACATCACCCTGAAGCTCGACGGGCATCGCTTCAAGGCGCATGGCAACCCCTGGCTCATCGGCGTTGGTGGGAAAGTCCCCTCCACCGTACGCATCGGCGGCGGCGCCATTGAGAGCGGAAGCACGCAGCACGTCGGCGACATCACGCTCGGCCTGCTGCCGGAGGGAATCGGTGTCCTGGAGGTCGCTGGCAAAGAGACAACCTGGGTCCATACCGGCACAAATACTGCCAGCTATTTCGCAGTCGGCACCGGCGGCAAGGGGCAGTTCACGCTGTCGGGGGGCGCGACGCTCACCTGCATCCCCGGCGCCTGCTTCAGCGTCGGACTGCAGCCGACGGCCGACGGGAAAGTCGTGGTGAACGGAAAAGACACAACGCTCGTCGCGCCCAGCCTCTTGATGAGCGGCACGCTGGATAAAGCGGGCGGCGACGGATTACTGACGATCTCCGCCGGCGCGACGGTGCACGTGGCGGAACTGTGCATCGTCTGGCCCAAGGGGGTGATCTCGCTCGAGGGCGGCGCCCTCGCGCTCCCCGTCGGCAAAAAGAGCCGGCTTCGCGGGACACTGCGCGGCTGGGGGACGATCTCCCGCGCGGGGGACACCGGACGGTTCGACATCGAAAACAACGGCACTCTTGCGGCAGGCACGCGGCGGGAGGCGCTTGTGCTTTCTGACGGGGATTATCATCACGGACCGGAGGGGAAGCTCACGTTGCAACTTCCTGAGCCGGACGGAGGAAAGATTTTGCCGGCGATGGAGGTGAAAGGGGCAGGTTGTTCAGCAGTCTTCGAGGCCGGCACAGTCGAGCTTCAATTGCCGACGCGGTCGGCTCCGAAGACAGGCGACTCGCTCCAACTCGTGACCGCGTCGCAGGTGAAGATTGAGCGGCCGCCGGTGGTGAGACTGTTGGGGCGCGGATCAGAAAAGCTGGCCGGCGAGCTGTCGGTCGAATCCTCCGCTGGCGGCGGCCAGGCGTTAAAGATCACATTCTCCGGAAAATAGGGGGCTTCGGATGAATAGCGCAACTGATTCAGAAACGAACCGGCACGGGCTTCCCGACCCGCGCCGTTCGACACAATGAATCTGATTGGTAAGTCACATCGGCAGATTTGGACGCAGGGGAGCATTGGAGACGTTCTTCAGGGGGCACTTCTCGCGGATTTCGGTCAGCATCCACTCGTAGTGCTTACGCGCCCGCTCGTCGCGCAGGGGGGCAAAATTGTCATCGGCCACAGGATTGAAGCTGTTGCCGCCGTGGTCCTCGGTCCTGGTGTGGACGGGTGTTTCGCCGGCGAGGAAGCGGCGGTAGCTTTCGACGCGCTCGTCCGACCCCTTCTGCGCGCGCACGCGGTCGATCTGCCCGCGCTTGCGATAGTCTTCCTTGATCCCCGCGCGCTTCATGATGTCGTTGAGCCAGATCCGGCCATACTCGACGTGCGAGGTCTCATCGATGATGTCGTACTGCATCATTTCCGCCGAGCCCTCGTCACCGCCGGCCGCGAAATCATCGAAGCAGTAGCGCTTGGTCTCGAAGTACCCGGTCTCGGCGATCTGAGTGACGGCGTAGAAGACGTTGTAGATGTCCACCGGCGACATCGGGTCGAGAACTCCTTCGCCGCGGGCGTTGTAGCTGTTGTAGCCGAAGTGCTCGAAGTCGAAGCCGAAGTCGCGCAGGCGGTGGTAGCCCGAGTTGCCATGACGGGATTCATCCCACATGTGGCGGCTTTCGGCGTAGATGAACTCCCAGGGCATGAAGTCGCAATTGTAGATCCAGCGCAGCTGTTGCTCGGCGACGCCCATCTCCCAGCAGTAGCCGATCATGAAATACAGCCGACGGGCCTCGACGCTGGTGGCCCAGTCGGTCTCGAGGAAGGGCATGATCTTGGGGGCCCTGTCCCAGTGCTTGACGCGGCCGGGCGTGATCGGCATGCGGAAGTCAGTGCCGACGCCGCATTGCCGCGCGAACGGTTCGGTGAGCTCGATCAGCCTGGAAAAGTTCTCCAGCGGCGCGATCAGGGCGCGGATCTTGCCGGCATAGGCTTGGTCCACCGGCTTCGGATAGCGCCTGCGGAATGATTCGAACCACTGCGACTGCTCCTCCTTCAGGCGAATCACTTCCTTGAGGAGATCGAAGGTGGGCCGATCGTGGACCGGGTGAGACGCAGCCATGTAGCGGCGGTAGGCGCCGAGCAGCGCGGGATTCAGGATCTCATGCACGCCGGCCATCGCGTCTTCGAAGCTGGGCGCGAGCAGCACTGCATTGCAGACGGTTTCAAAGATTTGATTGACCTGCTGATCAGGCTTGCCGCCGGGGTACATGTCGGCCCGTCGGCGCATCCCGTTAACGATCTGCGCCTGGAGCCAGACGTGGTTACAGACGGCAAGCTTGTCTTCCCAATCTCCCGCCGAGCGTCCCCACCCGGCGATGATCCGCAGGATGCTGTGTTCGACGTAACGCCAGTTGCTGAGCGTCACGTAGGCGTTGGGCACGATCCGCGGTCGAGCGGGCGGCTCAGTCTGCACGAGTTGCACCATCGCTGACTCCTGGAAGATTGCTTTACGATATCGAAACGGTCGGCCGCGACCTATATCAAAGAGCGCGGATTCCATGTCTGTTTCCGCGTTGGGCGAATGATCGAGGGAAGAGTGTCGCGGAGCTGCGATCACTGTGAGCTTATCATATCTGACTATTGCACAACGACTTGAAACTCTTCAACGGATCCCTGCAACCGTCCTGCTGCATTCTCCAATCGCCTTACATCGCGATACATATTCACGACAACGAGGCTTCATCCCTGCGAGGTCGCAGGCCCAACAGGTCCCGACTCATCCCCAGCTTCGCCGCCCGTTATGTGGCGTGCGCACTCCGATGGCCCCTCGCCTGACGGCAGCGGCAAGTTTCAAAATCTGAAATCCCCCCGGAAGGGTTGACTCCATGAAGAAAGACTGTATAATGAATAATGTCTCGGCGCAGCGGCTGGGACCGTGTCGGAGCGCTCTTTGACAGTTGAATCGGTGAAACCGTCGGGCCGCGCCGAATCGGCATTCCCGGCTGGGGCCGTTCGGGTCGGCATTGAGGTCTGTGGCGCGGCGGTTGAGGTCTTCCTGGTCCACCATAACCCCGCAAAAGCCCACCAAAGCCCTGCATCGGATTGCCAAAGCTCGCCAAAGCCCGTGCAAGGTCGCCTGGGCCGGCGGCGAAAAGCCTGGCCCCCACGCGGCGCGGCCTCGGGATCGACTCGATCCGGCTGCCGATCATTGCCGCGGATTCGTCGCTGAGTTTGAGGAAACTGGGGATGAGTCAGCAACAGGTCGCTTTGACGCCGCTAAGCCCGTCCGTACACTCGGGCGCAGTCTTACGCAGGCGGGCACAAGCGAGTTCCTATGGAAAACCAGGTGGTAATTATCACCGGCGGCGCCCGCGGCATCGGCTACGGCATTGGGAAATGCTTCGCGCGCAGGGCCGCGACGCTCGTGATCGCGGACACGGATCCCAAAGCGGCGAAGCAGGCGGCAGCGCAGTTGAACGATGCAGGCGCGATGAAATCAATCGGCCTGCGTTGCGACGTGACACAGCGCGGCGAGGTCGACGCGATGATGGATGAGGTGGAGTCTTCGCCGGGACGGATTGATGTGCTTGTGAACAACGCCGGCATCTGCCCTTTCATCGACGTGATGGAGATGACTCCGGAAATCTGGCAGCGCACGCTCGACGTGAATCTCACCGGCGCGTTTCACTGCACCCAATCGGCCGCGCGCAAGATGATCGCCCGCGGCAAGGGCGGACGCATCGTCTTCATCACTTCGCTGGCGGAGAACGTGACCGGCCCGGCCCAGGTGGATTACGGCGCGTCGAAGGCCGGGCTGCGGATGACGATGGTGGGGTTCGCAACGGCGCTCGGCAAGCATGGCATCACCTGCAACGCCGTGGCTCCGGGGATGATTCTCACGCCGATGACCGAGCATTACTGGGCGCAGCCGGGGCCGGCCGAGCAGATCAAGACGCGCGTGCCGGTCGGGCGCATCGGCACGCCGGAAGATGTTGGCAACGCGGTCGTCTTTCTGGCGTCACCCGAAGCGCAATACATCAACGGCGTTTCGCTGCGCGTCGACGGGGGCCACCAGGCGGTGTGCGTGTAAGCATGGACAAGCTGCAGATCGATTTGAAGAACCGGACCGCGCTGATCACCGGCGCCAGCGGCGAGTTGGGGCGAGTGATGGCGCGAACGCTGGCCCGTTGTGGCGCGAATGTCGGAATCCACTATCTGAAGAATGAGGCGATGGCGAAGAAGCTTCGCGAGGAGCTGACCGCACTGGGCGTGCGCGCCGCGGTGTTTCAAGCGGACGTCACCAGCGCGGATGCCGTGGCGTCAATGAAAGAGCAGGTGAACAAGTCACTCGGAGCGCCCGACATCGTCGTCAATAATGCCGTGATCCAGTACACCTGGACGAATGTGATGGAACAACCGCTGGCCGATTACGAGAGCCAGTTCCGCTCCAGCGTGATGCACAATGTCCTGATGGCGAAGGCATTCGCGCCGGCGATGATCGAGAAACGCTGGGGGCGGATCATCGCGATCAGCACGGAGTGCGCCATGCAGAACGTGCCGGGGCAATCCGCGTATGTCTCGGGCAAACGCGGCATGGATGGCGTGCTCCGCTGCCTGGCGCGCGAGATCGGCCCGCAGCAGATCACGGTCAACCAGGTTGCGCCGGGTTGGACGATCAGCGATCGCGTGCGCGAGAGCGGTTCCGAGCGGCAGGAGGCGTACGAGGCCAGCATCCCCCTGCGCCGCCGCGGCACGGACCAGGAAATCGCCAACGTGGTCGCGTTTCTCGCCTCCGATCTGGCCAGCTACATCACCGGCGCGTACATCCCCGTGTGCGGCGGCAACGTCATGCCCGCGATTTGAGTGTGCGATTCTGCCAACTCCGACGCGTTGCATATCGGCGCATCCGCCTAGAATAGGGTTGGCTCCGGCAGATCAGCAGGAGCCTGAGGATTCAAGAATGCCCGCGCCTGATCAGCATACCCAGAGCCAGAGTCATCGGGACGAGAACAACGCCCCGAACCAGGAAGATCCGAAGCGGCCCAAGCCGATCTCCGAAGAGCGGCCAATGACGACGCCTGATGTCTCGAAGCGGACAGGCGATGCCCAATATCCCGCCGACGGCAACGTCCCCCACGTTCATGAGCGTGACACGGTCGCGAGCGGTTTCCAGGGCGTGTATCAATCCCTGAAGTTCGCGGTCAAGGAAGGGCCGGTTCGCAGCCTCAAGAGCTTGATCCTCGCGAACAAGAAAGGCGGATTCGACTGTCCAAGCTGCGCCTGGCCAGATCCCGATGGCACGCGCCACGCGGCGGAGTTTTGCGAAAATGGCGCGAAAGCAATTGCCTGGGAGGCGACGGACAAGAAGGTGGAGCCCGAGTTCTTCGCGAAGCATTCGATCGCGGAATTGGCGGCGCGCAGCGAGCAGTGGCTGGGAGACCAGGGGCGAATCACTCACCCGCTGGTGCTGCGGCGCGGCAGCCAGCATTACCAAGCCCTCTCATGGGCCGACGCATTGAGGATGATCGCCGATGAATTGAACGCGCTCGGCAGCCCCGACGAAGCGGCTTTCTATACGTCAGGGCGCGCGAGCAACGAGGCGGCGTTCATGTACCAGCTGTTCGTGCGGCAGTTCGGCACGAACAATCTTCCCGACTGCTCGAACATGTGTCACGAGTCGAGCGGGCTGGGGCTCACCAAGGCGATCGGCGTCGGCAAAGGCACGGTGAAGCTGTCCGACTTCGACCACGCCGACAGCATCTTCATCATCGGGCAGAACCCCGGGACCAACCATCCGCGAATGCTCACCTCGCTGGAGCACGCGGTGCGCAACGGCTGCACGATCGTCAGCATCAATCCGCTGGCGGAAACGGGAATGCTGCGCTTCAAGCATCCGCAGTCGCCCAAGGACATGCTGGGCCGGGGGACGCGGATCGCGTCGCTGTTCCTTCCCGTGCGGATCAACGGAGACGTGGCGGCGCTGAAGGGGATCATGAAGGAGATGCTCGAGGAGGACGAGCGCAGCGGCGGAAAGGTCCTGGACCACCAATTCATCGCCGAGAAGACGCACGGCTTCGACGCGTTCGCGGCCGACATCAGGGCCACAAGCTGGGATGAGATCCTCGAGCAATCGGGCGTATCGCGGGAGTTGATTCGCAAGGCGGCGGGGATCGCCATGAAGTCGCAGCGGATGATCACCTGCTGGGCGATGGGGATCACGCAGCACAAGAACGGCGTGGGAAACGTGCAGACGATCGTGAACTTCAACCTGCTGCGCGGGCAGATCGGGCGTGAAGGGGCCGGCGTGTGTCCGGTGCGCGGGCACAGCAACGTTCAGGGCGATCGCACGATGGGCATCTGGGAACAGGTGAGCGACAGGTTCATGAACGCATTGGGCAAGGAGTTCAACTTCACCCCGCCGCCGAAGCATGGGCTGGATTCGCCGACGGCGATGCAGGCGATGCACGAAGGAAAGGTGAAGGTCTTCATCGGGCTTGGCGGGAATTTTCTCTCGGCCATGGCCGACACGGAGTATGGCGCTGAAGCTTTCCGCCGCTGCAAGCTTGTCGTGCAGATCAGCACGAAGTTGAACCGCAATCACCTGATCACCGGGGAGCAGGCGCTGATCCTTCCATGCCTTGGGAGAACAGAGCGTGACGTGCAGGCATCCGGCGAACAATTCGTGAGCTGCGAGAACTCGATGAGCGTGGTGCAGCAGAGCCGCGGCACGCTCGCGCCGGCCAGCCCGCATCTGATGAGTGAGACCGCGATCATCTGCAACCTAGCCGCAGCGACGCTGAAGGGCAGGACCACCGTAGACTGGCTCGGCTGCTGCGCCAACTACGATCGGATCCGCGACCATATCGAGCGCGTGATTCCGGGGTTCGATGAGTACAACCGGCGCGTGCGCGGGCCGGGCGGCTTTTATCTACCAAACCCCGCGCGCGACAAGCAGGAGTTTCGTACGCAAAGCGAGAGGGCAAACTTTTTCGTTCACCCGATCCCGCATCACGATCTGCAGTCGGGTGAGCTTCTGATGATGAGCGTGCGCAGCCACGATCAGTTCAACACGACAATCTACGGGCAGGACGACCGCTATCGAGGCGTCTTCGGCGGGCGGCGAGTGATCTTCCTTAACCCGGGCGACATCGCGGAGCGGGGCCTGCGCGAGGGGCAATGGGTGGATCTCACGAGCCACTTCGAGGGGGAGCGGCGGCACGCGCGCGGCTTCAAGGTCGTGGCGTTCGAGATCCCGCGGAAATGTGCTGCGACTTATTATCCGGAGACGAACGTGCTCGTGCCGCTGCGCCATACCGCCGACGGCAGCAACCAGCCGGCGAGTAAATCGATTGTGATTACGCTGGCGCCGGCAGCGATGGAATCGGAATCGAACGGAGCGGCCACCGTTCTACAGAGCGCGCATCAGGCATAGCTATTACAGCTAACAATGGATTCTTACTCTCCGACTCGCTCGCACGCGCGGGACGCATGCGGGGCGCCCATGCCACATTAGATCAGTTGGCGCGCTGTTTCGAAGATTTCGCGCATCATCTGCGGTGTCAGCTTTCCCGTAAACGTGTTCTGCTGGCTTGGGTGGAACGATGCCATGAGGAATGGCGCTGCCGGGACTTCGTGAATGGCGCCGTGCGCGAAGAGACGGGGGCGGTCGATTTCCCAGCCGCGGCGTGAGTAGAGCCGCAGGCAGGCATCGAAGGCGATTCGCCCAAGGGCGAGAATAACTCGAAGAGCCGGCATCAGGTCGACCGTCTCGTCCAGGTAGGTTTCACAGTTGGCGATCTCCAATGGTGTAGGCTTGTTGAGCGGCGGTGCGCAGTGGGCGACTCCGGTGACCGCGGCGTCAATCAGCTCCAATCCGTCGCCGACGTGGGTTGACTGCGGCTGATTGGCGAACCCTGATTCGTACATCGCGCGAAAGAGGAAGTCGCCGGAGCGGTCGCCGGTGAACATTCTTCCCGTGCGATTTCCGCCGTGAGCGGCAGGCGCGAGTCCGACGAGGAGCAAGCGGGCATCGGGAGAGCCGAGGTTTGGCAGCGGCTTGCCCCAGTAGTCCCATTGCCGAAACGCGAGGCGCTTCTGCAGCGCGACAGAGGCACAATGCTCGCGCAGCCGCGGGCATTTCTCGCAGTTCACGATGCGCTGCTGCAGATTCTTCCACGGGTCCATTGGTTGAGGGGGCGATACACGGCAGTGATAAGCGGACATCTTTGGTCGCCCTGATCGATGCGGGCGAGGAATCCGTCGTCCCTACGAGAATGGGCGGGGTGTTAGTCCAGCCCGCCGCGGAGCTCGAGGCGTTTCTTCCTTTTTGCCGGGGCGGCGGCGACCGCGGCTCCGCCCGACGTTTCGAGCTCGGCCACGCGCCGGATCGATAAGGAGATGCGCCGCGCTTCCTGCTCCAGCTCCAACACGCGCACGCGCACCGGCTGCCCCTGCTTCACCACCGCGCCGACGCTCTGCACGCGCTGGGTTGACAGCTCGGAAACATGCACGAGCCCCTCGAGCCCGGGCTCGAGCTCGACGAACGCGCCGAAGTCCACAATCCGGCTGACGCGTCCGTCGGTGATGGTATCGACCGGATAGCGCTCATCGGCCGTCTTCCATGGGTCCGGCCCAGCCTGCTTCAGGCTGAAGGACATCTTCTTCGCCACCGGATCGATCGAAAGCACCACGAGCCGGACGGTGTCGCCTTCCTTGACGACATCAGAAGGATGGCGGATTCGCTGCCAACTGATCTCGCTGATCGGCAGCAGGCCCTCAAGGCCTTCCTCCACTTCGACGAATGCACCGAACGACTCGACCTTTGTGATCCGGCCCGTCACGCTGGTGCCGACTCCGTAGCGCATCTCGGCGCCCGTCCACGGATCAGCCATCGCCTGCTTGAGGCTCAGGCTGAGCTTCCCAGTTTCCCTGTCGAACTTGATGATCTTCACGTCGACGACATCGCCATCCTTCACAAATTCGCTCGGATGCCGGCCGCGCCGGAAGCTCATCTCGCTGACGTGCAGCAGTCCATCGATTCCTCCGAGGTCGACGAAGGCGCCAAAATCGGTGATGCGGCGCACGGTGCCGCGGCGCATCTGCCCTTCTTCGATCTCGGTCAGCAGCTTCTGCCGCAAATCTTCCTTCTCGCGCTCGAGGACGTTTCGCCGGCTCAGCACGAGGTTCCTCGCCTGCCGTTCAAACTGAGTCACCTCGGCGGTAAGGCGCTGTCCGATGAAGGTGGACATATCCGCCTGGAAATACAGATCTACCTGGCCCGCGGGCATGAAGGCCCGCATTCCTTTCACGTCCAGCTCCAGACCGCCTTTATTTACGCCGGTAACGGTTCCCTCGACGACCTGTCCAGCCTCCAGGTTTTCCCAGGATACGTTGGCGGCGGCGGCCCCCTTGCGCGTCAGGATGAGCAGGCCTTCGCGTTCGTCGTAGCGATCGACGTGAAAGTCCATTTCGTCGCCGACCTTCGGCTCCTCGTCGAACTGCATCATCGAGGCGATTCCCTGGCTCTTGCCGCCGAAGTCGACGAAGACGTCCTCCTTGCCGATTGAGATGATTCGGCCGCGCTTCATCCCCTTCTGTTGTGGGGACGATGCGCCGCCGGAAGAAGGCTTGGGCTTGTCGAAGCCGTACAGATCCTCAATTGAAAGGTCGCCCAGCGCGGCCTCGACCTCCTTGTCGACGGCGGTGTCGTCCGGTCGAAACTTTTGTTTGTAGTCGTCGTTTTTGGACGGGTTGCTCATCGGCTCCTGACTCGTGGCCGTTGGCTATCGTAACCGCGTGCGTTATCGCACGGTAGATAAGCGCTGGCCGGGTTGCCGGGACTTGTCGCTCATCGCGGGGCCTGCTCCAATCGCAGCATGAGCGATGCCGAGGCTTACAGCGCGTTTGTCCGCGAGCTGCGGGAGATCAGCCTGTTGGGGTCTGTCTCTTCCGTGCTGGAATGGGATGAGCGCACGCAGCTGCCGCCAAGAGGGGCCGAGAATCGGGCGGATCAACTGTCGCTGCTGGCGCGGATGATTCACGATCGCTTCACTTCGCCGCGAATGGGCGAATCGCTCGAAGCAGTCGAAGGCTCCGCGCTGGTCAAAGATCCGGAGTCAGATGCCGCCGCCAACGCGCGGGAGACACGCCGCTCTTACGATCGTGCGCGAAAGCTTCCATCAGCGCTCGTCGAAGAGATGACGAAGGTCGCGACGCTCGCGCAGCACGCGTGGGCGGAGGCGCGGGCGAAATCGGATTATCACCTCTTCGAGCCCTGGCTGGCCAGGACGCTCGATCTAAAGCGCCGGCAGGCGGACTGCATCGGGTACGCGTCGAATCCTTACGATGCACTGCTCGATGAGTATGAGCCGGGCGCAACCGCTTCCGAGATCGACGCAGTGTTCAGCGCACTGCGCGGGCCGTTGGTCGAGCTGATCGGTCGAATCACGCAGTCGACGCGCAAGGCGCCGGTGGAAATCCTGGAGCGTTCCTACCCGCCGCCCGCGCAGGAGCAACTTGCGCGCGAGGCGGCGAAGGCGATCGGCTTTGATTTCTCGGCGGGCCGGCTCGACGTCAGTCTCCACCCGTTTTGCGCCGACCTTGGCCGCGGCGACACGCGCATGACGACTCGTTACGACCCGAACCGTTTCGGCGGAGCGTTCTTTGGCGTTATGCACGAGAGCGGCCACGCGCTCTACGACCAGGGGCTTCCCGCGGAGCATTTCGGCACGCCGGTTGGCGAAGCGGTCTCCCTTGGGATTCACGAGTCGCAGTCACGGTTATGGGAGAATTTCGTCGGGCGCAGCCTGGCATTCTGGCAGTATTTCCTGCCGAAGGTGGGCGCTGCGTTTCCTGATTCCCTTCGCGATGTGGGCGAAGACGAGTGGTATTTCGCGATCAATGACATCCGTCCATCGCTGATCCGCACCGAATCCGACGAAGCAACGTACAACCTGCACATTCTGCTGCGCTTTGAACTGGAGCAGGCGATGCTTCGCGGTGAGGTGGAGGCGGCGGACGTGCCGGCGGCATGGAACGAGAAGATGCGGCAATACCTTGGCCTCACGCCGCCCGACGACGCGCAGGGATGCCTGCAGGACATTCACTGGAGCGGCGGCGACTTCGGTTACTTCCCGACCTATACCCTGGGCAATCTTTACGCTGCACAGTTCTTCGAGAAAGTGCGGCAGGACCTTGGGGATGTCGACGCACAGTTCGCCCGCGGCGAGTTTCAGCCGCTCCTGCATTGGCTGCGCGAGAACATCCATCGCCACGGCAGGCGCTACACGGCGTCGCAACTGGTGGCGCGGGTGACCGGAAGGCCGCTGTCGCCGGCGCCGCTGCTGGAGTATCTCAATCAGAAGGCGTCAGACCTATATCATGTCTGATGCGAGAGCAGGTCATGCGCAGCTTCACGCCTTTCCCCGGCAAGCACGAAGCGATGGCCGAAGTGGTGGTAAAAACGTGCGAAACCGACGCCGGCGCGGTCGCGCATTGCGAGCACCTCGCGCTCGGTGAAAGCCTGGGCGACGCTCACCGGGCCGTCGTGACGCACCATCGGATTGGCGAAGAGGCTGAGGAGCCTGATCCAGGCGTAGGCCCGGCGGCGGCGCAGCAGGTCGCCGACGATGATCCCGCGCCGCGCGACCTTGCCCATGGCGGCCAACACGCGATCGGCTTCTTCATCGCTCAGGTGATGCAAAAACAATCCGCAAATCGCGTAATCGAAGCTGGCATCGTCGAACGGGAGCCGCAACGCATCGCCGCGGATGATGCGCAGCCGTGGATCGTCCTGCTCCTCCGCGGCGGCGCGAGCGGTGTCGGCGTGAAGGTCGACTCCGACTATCTCCAGATCGAATCCTCTCGCGTCACCCCACCGCAGGATCGCGCGGGGGATGTCGGCCGAGCCGGTGCCGACGTCAAGGATGCGGATCTTCTCGTCCGGACGCCAGCGGTGACTGAACCGCTCGAGATGGTGGATGGTGGAGCGCGTGTACCCGAGTAGTGAATTGATGCGCCGGAGGAAGCGAAGGCTGTGGCGCAGTTGCCGGGGGTCGGCGTCGGCCCGGTCCATCCATTCGGGCTCGCGGCGGCGCACGCTCAAGAAGCTGTGCATGAATCCAAGATAACCTGCCGGGTCAGCGGCGCCGCGCGGTGCGATAGTCCTTGTTGACGACGTCGGCGGCGCGACGCCGGACCTCTTCTGAATCTTCGATGATCTTATCGTAGAGCGCCGGCTCTCCCTCGACGGCGTCACCGATCTCGTGGGCGGCCGGGACCATCTTTTCGCAGGTGGAAATGGTCGATCTCAGTTCAGCGATCTCATTCCCGGAAAGGCCGCGAAGCTGCGTTCGCCTCTCGGTGTGATGCCCATTGCGATCGGCCACCTCGACGTCCGAATCGACCAGCTCATTTGCCACTCGCTCCAGCTCGTCCGCGCGATTTCCCATCGTCTTCAGGGCCCGGTTCATGACGTCCTGGGCGCGCTTGTCGAGGCGTTCCAGCATCTTCTTCGTGCGCGAGTCGCCAATGTCGGCGGCTATCTCCAGGTCGCGCGCGGCCGTCACCGCCTGGATGGCCTCAACAACCGGCTTGAGCGACGTTGCCTCGCGGGCCGCTTTGCTCTTCGGCTCGAGCGCTGCAAGCTCGTCTTCCAGCAGCGCGGCAATCGCCTTCTTCCGCTGCTCGGTATCGATCAGATCGAACGATTCCCTGGCCTTCCCCGCGTCGCCTGAAACCCGGGACGTGTACGTGAAGCCTTTCGCGCGGCGAAACAGCAACTCCGTTGCCCGTGCGACGGCGCGCTGATACGCGTCCTGTGTTGCCTTTGCTGCATCGGCGAAGGCCGCCATCGCCGGGTTCAACGCCTTCATGTGAAGATGCGTCTCGCCCTTCAAGAGCAACAGCTCGTAACGGTCATATGGCTTGGCGGCGGCCCCTTTCAAGGCCAGCAGTCGGTTCACGCGCTGCATGGCATCGACGTACTTCTCCTCCTGAATCAGCTCGCGCACCTCTTGCGTCGTTGGCAGCGTCGTCGGCTCCGCACGCAGCCCTGCGGCGAGGCTTCCCAACACAAGCGCCGCCAGCATTGCAATACGCATGGGATCCTCCGATAGCGGATTGTACGGTAGAACGCTTCGGCACGGACGCAAGTCGCTAACCGTTGATCAGATCCATCATCGATGCTGGATACCTGGTGCCGGCGGCGGCGCCGCGCGGTGCCACTTCGTCGATTTGCCGCAGGTCTTCGGGGGTGAGGCGGATGTTGAGGGCGGCGACGTTCTCTTCCAGATACGTGCGCCGCTTGGTCCCCGGGATGGGCACGATGTCGTCTCCCTGAGCCAGCACCCAGGCCAGCGCAAGCTGCGCCGGGCGGCAGCGTTTCTTCTCGGCCAATTGCTGGATGCGGCCTACAAGGTCGAGATTCTTCTGGAAGTTCTCGCCTTGAAATCGTGGCGAATGCCGGCGGTAGTCATCGGGCGCAAGGTCCTCGAAGCGCTTCATCTGACCGGTGAGGAAGCCGCGACCCAGCGGACTGTAGGCGACGAAGCCCACTCCCAGCTCGCGGCAGGTGGGCAGGATTTTGTCCTCCGGCTCACGGCTCCAGAGCGAGTATTCGGTCTGCAGTGCAGCAATGGGATGGATCGCGAACGCCCTGCGAAGCGTATGCGGGCTTGCTTCGGAGAGTCCGAGGTAACGCACCTTGCCTTCGCGGACCAGTTGAGCCATCGCGCCGACGGTGTCTTCGATGGGAGTACCAGGATCGACCCGATGCTGATAGTAGAGATCGATCGTGTCGAGGCGCAGGCGCTTCAAGCTGGCTTCGCACGCGCTGCGGACGTAATCGGGTTTCCCGCTGACCTCTCGCCTGGTGGAATCGGCGGTGCGAACGATGCCAAACTTCGTCGCGAGCACGACCTTCTCGCGCCGGCCGGCGATTGCGCGACCTACAAGCTCTTCATTCTTGAAGGGCCCGTACATGTCTGCCGTGTCGAGGAAGTTAATGCCGAGGTCGAGAGCCCGGTGGATCGTGGCGATGGATTCAGCATCATCGCCCTGCCCGTAGAACTCGGACATGCCCATGCAGCCGAGGCCCATGGCGGAAACGAATAAGCCGCTGCGTCCCAGCTGGCGGGTTTGCATAGATGGCTCCTTCGTCCGTCATTCTAGGCAACGCATTCGCGGGGAAAACAGCTGTTCGCCGGCAAGGCCAAAGGCGGGAGCCTGCGACTGGAGCGCTAGAGCGGCGCGCTCTCGTGTGTAGCTGCGACACCGCACGCAAGTCATGATCGGCGCGCGCTTCGTTCGCTACAACCGGGCGCGCTTTGCTCTAAACGATTTTTCAGCAGAACACGATCAATGGTGCCCGTGTCCGCGGAGTTTTGGCGGCAGCGGATCATTGATGGAGGTATCGCCGAACAGATCCTGCGCGATCGAGGTCGTAGGCGCGAGCGAGGCGGAGGCCAGGGATGTCGAGCTTGACGCTGACTGGGTCCGCGCGAATGCGGCGCCGCTGCTGACGCCATTAAAGGTCATGCGAGTTCCGACAACGGTGGACGAGCCTGAAGTGGCGAGGAACACCGCTTCATTGGTGACGTTCTGTTTCGTGGTCGTGACGTTGTTGATCGAGCCGGAAATCAGCGTCTGCTTGGATCCGAAGGAAATGCTCGAGAGCCGCGAGCGGCGGTAAACCAGAGTGCTGGCGACGCTGTTGTCGTTGGTATAGACGACCGTGAGGCTGCCGTCCGCCTCATCAAGCAGCACGATCGGGCGGGTGCCGACGGTGTCGACACGATACATGGAATCCCACGAGCCGGTGGGACGGCGAACCAGAAGACCGATTTCGGTCTGCCCTGAGGTGTCGTAACCCGTCTTGATGGCGACGTAGAGGGTGCCGTCGGAGGCGACCTTCAGATTCATGTGGTCATCGGCCATCCCGTCGCCGAAGTTCTGAGCCGATTGCGAAGCGGGCACTTCGTCCGCACCCCAGCTGGAGGGAGAAGCACCATCCTGGTGCGTCCGGAAGCCAAAACGCTTGGAATTGTGATTGGACCAGAACACGCCGACCTTGCCGTTTGGCATGGCGATGACAGAACTAATGTCATCCGTCGAGACATTGGAGGCGAGGGTGATGGGCGAGCTCCAACTGGTATACGGCCCGTCGCTGTAGCGGACCTGAATCGCGCTGTTGGAATCAGACGCCATCCACATGCGGCCGGTTGAATCAACATCGATCGTCGCGGTTTCGACGCCGGTGCTCAGGGGAACCGTAACGGTGCCAGGCCGGACCGACCAGAGCTGATAGTTGCCAGGCGAGCCGGCAACGTATTCAAGCGAGACCAGCTCGGCGCCGAAGCCCGATTGCTCGCCGGACGCGTTCGCGTTGGTTGAGCCGCCGTGATAGAGCAGGACGTGCGTGACATTGCCGACGTCTTTGACGTCCGCATGAATGTTCTTCAAGTTCGACAGCTTGATCAGCCTGGTCCACGAGTTGCCGTCGAGCCGGAACAGGTATGTGCCCTGGTCGGTCGGCAAGACGGTGAACCAGGTCCCGTTCTGGACCCAGAGCTTGGACTGCGGCTTCTCGCCGGTGTTGGCGCTGGCGCCGACCGAATTCAGCGACTGAAGACTGACGGAGCTGATGCTTCCAGTGATGGTGATGGTCGCGGTATCGCTGCTGGTGAGCGCGCCGTCATTGGCGGAGAGGCTCAGAACATAGCTGCCGGCCTGGGAGAAACTCGCGGTGGTGTCGGCCGAGTTGCTATTGCCGAAGGTCACCGTGCCGGGCCCGCTTACCTTGACCCAGCTCGAGGTTACGGCGCCGGGCGGGTTTGGCAGGCCATCATCGGTAACGGTGCCGTGCAAGGCGACGTTCGACGGCGACGAAAGAGTTTGATCCGGCCCTGCGTTCACCAATGGGGCGTGGTTGATGGGCGTGTCCGCGGCGACGGTGATGATGACGTCGTCGCTCGTCGCGAGGCTGCTGTCGTCCGCGGTCAGGCGCAGGGTATAGGCACCGGTGGCGGAGAACGCGGCGCTGGTATCGACTGAATTGCTGTTGCCGAAAGTGACGGTTCCCGGGCCGCTCACCTTGACCCATTGACTGGTTACGGTGGCAGGCGGGTTGGGCAGGCCGTCGTCGGTGACGGTGCCATCAAGATTCGCGCCTGCAGAGAGCGTGACGGCCTGGTCGGGGCCGGCACTCACCGACGGGGCCTGGTTGCCTGGTGTGTTGGCGCCGACCGTGATGATGGCGTCATCGCTGGCGCTGACACTGCCATCGTTGGCGGTCAGCCGCAAGGTATAGACGCCCGTCGCCGAGAACGTAGCAGTGGTATCGACGGCGTTGCTGTTACCGAAGGTGACGATACCCGGCCCGCTGACCGCGACCCACTGATTGCTTACCGACGCGGGTGGGTTTGGAAGTCCATCGTCCGTGACGGTGCCGTCGAGGTTCACGGCGGAGGAGATTGTGATCGCCTGGTCGGGGCCGGCGCTTACGTTGGGCGCGGTGTTCGCGAGGTTTCGGACTTCGCTCGCTGAGAGCGCGCGGTTATAGACTTGGACTTCATCGAGCTTGCCCTTGAACGGGCGGAAACCGCCGTCTTCGGCGCCGATGCCGAGGCCGAGATTGTTGGTGGCGATGCTGAAGCTCTTAGCGGCAGACGACTGGAGATTTCCGTTGACGTAAAGCTTGATCGTCGCGCCATCGTAGGTGGCGGCGAGGTGCATCCAGGTGTTTCCGTCGGTGGGGTACTGGCTTGTCGAATCGATGCGGAACGTGTCGGCCGAGGTAGTCTGGTTGAAACGGACGAAGGCGGTGCCGCCCGAGCTGAGCCCGAGTTCGTATCCATCGACAGAAGCCTGGTGAGCTTTCTTGAGGACGTATTGCGTTGCGGCCTGGCTGGGTTGGATCCATGCCGAAAGCGTGATCGTGCCGGTGATATCGAGGTCGGCGTTGTCGGAAACGACGACGCGCTGATCGACGCCGTTGAAGGAGAGCGCGCCGTTGATCTTGCCGCTCGTCCAGCCGGGCGAGCCCACGAGAGTGCCGATGTAGTTGTTGCCGGAGCTGTCGGCGGCGGTGGCTCCGGAGCCATCATCGAGCATCCAGGCGCCGACGAGGTTGGTCACGCTGAGGAAGAGGCGCGCTTCCAGCTTCTCGATCGATGGAACGGCTCCGCGATTAGGTGGGTGAGCCATGATTCCTCCACTCCCGAATCGCTTGCGAAAAGCGGGGCCCTAAGCCACAAAACCAGACTGAGGTCAGCGACTCGTGCAGAAGCAGTTCAACAGTCGCGCCGCTCGGGATCCTTCCCAGATAAACTTGCCACCGAAACCCACGTTGCTTGGCCGGCAAGCCAAGCATTGTCGTATCGTACCCTCTTTGTTATCGCAAGGGGATGAAAACTGATGAAAACGGAGGAAGGATTAGCTCTTGCGCACTTTCAACCAATCCGGCTCGGATGTTGAGTTCGGCCGGGCTGCTGCAATCAGGGGTCGAAGCCTCGGTGAGTAGCCAATGACTCCGCGCCAAGTGAACCCATATCGCTTCAAGAGCCTTCGAGCGTCATCGATCGAGCTTGGATGCTCGAAGAGGACCTGACCCCCGAGGCCTGTCGCCGGTCCCGATGCGAACGCGGCAATTCCGCTCGCATTCGGGCCGACAGAAACCACAAGATCGTAGGGCGTCGGCTCTGCCCCGGGTTCGGCGGGGATCCACGCGATGGAAACCTGGGCAGCTTGCGCAATCTGCTGAGCCGCTTCGCGTCGCGGGCCCGGCGGCAGAACTGAGGTCACCGATGCCCCGTGGGAAGCGAGAAAGGTATCGAGCAACCCGATGCCGCCGGCGAGATTCAGGACGCGCTTGCCACGGACATTGGTCAAGGCATGCGCGAGCGGCGACCACTCTTCATACCAGGGAACCTCGCCGGCAAAGCGGTGCCCGGCAAACTCAAACTCGTACGGAGGTCCACCCGGCTGCGCGCCCAGTAATTGCCAGGCGTCATTCAGCAGCTTGACCGCGTGGTTTGCCTTTCGAACCAGATCGCAACGTTCGAGAAAAGCTTCGATGTCATTGTTGGCGAGGCCGGCGGATTTGCCGGAACGGTCGGCATCGCTGAAGCGCTCGTCATCGGCGACGGCCTGATCGAAATCGATCAACACCAGCGAGCCGTCTTCACGGACTATCAGGTTGCCGGGATTGAGATCGCGGTGAGCGACGGAGTTTTCGCGCATGCGGCGGATGATGTTGTCCACCTCCGCGATGACCCGAAACCATTGGCCCTGATTGGCCGGCTCCTGCAGCCACTCGCCAAGCACCTTCCCCTCTTCGTACTGGTAAGAGAGCCACTCGAAGGGCCCCTTCGATCCGAAGCCCACGACGCGGGGGAAGGAAGGCGACACGTCTGCCAACCGGCGCATCATGTGATACTCTTCCTCGAGGAGCGTGGGCTTGGGATCGAGCACGTCGGTACGTTGAGCGCGGATGACCAGTCCATCGCGGGTGAAGCAGCGCTTAGCGCCTTTGGAGTGGTAGCAGTCGGAGAGCACTCGCGCTTCCTCCGACCCTGAATGCAGCGCCTCCCAGTCGGCTTCCTGATGGGGCGGGGTCGGCTCGTACACCAGGCTGTAGGCGAGCAATCCATCCGTACAGGGGAGCGGATCGAGCATAACGCCATCGGCCAGCGCGATATTCGCTTCACGGGCGATGGCCAACGTAATGTCGAGCGACTTTGACTCGGCTTCGCCGCCAGCCGGTATACCCTGGGCTTCCAGCTGAAGAACGAGCGAGCCTTCGCGTTCGCTGCTTCGCAGCACAACCCGCGCGCCGGGAGTCTTCGCGCTCAGGACTGCTGCATCGAGCAGCCCGCAGAGCAGCGATGGACGGACGCGGATTTCATCCAGATGCTCGCCACGATTGAACTCCAGTGAGACAGCGCGGTGGCGCGGGCTCCGACGAAGTGTCTCGATGTAGTTCTGAACGATCTCGGAAGCCGTCAGCCAGGGAACCGGGCGAGCAAAGCGGCTGTCACAGCGAACGCGGAGATCCTGCACAAACTCTTCCAGCGCGCCTTTGAGGGAGGGCTCGCCACCGCCATTGCTCTGCGCCGGCAGGGCGTTGAGGCGCTCAAGCACGCGGTGCAGGCTGAAGGCGCCGGTCGGCATGAGCACACGCGCGGCTGGCCGGGCGGTATTCACGCCTCCGAAGTACCGGGACTGCATGCGCAGCATCGCGGCGCGGCGCTGGAACCCGGAGGCGATCAGACACGTCGCCAGCAGCGCCGTCCAGAAGAGGCTGCGGTGATTGAAGCTTGTTGGTGGACCGAGGTAGGAGAGATAGATGCCGCAGGTCAGCAACGCGAGCACGACGAGCGCGACTAGCGTGCTGAGCGCTGCGCCAATGACGATGAAGAGCATCGGCCGGTCGTAGACGAATAATCCCGGCCTTTGCGAGAGCTTGTAGACGCACGCCTGGCACAGCAGCCCGGTTACGCAGAGCGCGCCGAGCACGGGCACTGAAGGCAGGGGTTGCACCGCGTGGGTCGCGAGATGGGCGACGACAAGCCAAAGCAAGCCGCGGAATCCCCATCCCTTGCCAACGATCGCGCCGGCACGGCGAAACTTCCACAGCAGCGGGTTCTCAGCCTGCTCCATCAATTCCCCACCGAGGAGGTGAGTTTGCTCGCCCGCACAACTGCCGCGCCGGGCACGCGCCGCGTCGCCCGCACCTGGATGACCGGCGGATACATCGCATTCACGTGGTCCGTCAGCACTTCTGCAGCGTCAGCGAGCGAGCCGGCATTGCGGAAGAGCAGATAGTCGGCGCCCGGCAACATCGCATGATACTGCAGCATGTCGAGATCGTAGAGCTCCTGGCCGCTCGGCGTCATCTCGTTTTTGCGCGACTCGAGGACTTCGAAAGGCACGACGAGGTGCACGACCGGGAGCGAGCGACGGAACAACGAGAGGAACTTCGAGAGCCGCGAGAATCGCGGCGCATCGGATTTACGGCCGACGTACATGAAGTCAGCGGGCGAGCGGTCGATCAGCAGCACGCGGTCACCGATAGCCTTCACGGACTTCCGGAGCGAAAGCAGCGCGCACAGGTAGGCAATGGGGTGGAGCCACTCATCGATGGTCTCGCGGGTGAGCCCGAGGGACATTCGGTTGAGCTTGTAAAATGCGCGGAATGGGACGCCGAGCCGATACAGGTCTTTCCCGAGCATGAAGCTGGCGCGGCGATCCTTCATGGCAGCTGCGACTTCCTGGGCAATGGACGTCTTGCCGACGCCGTCACAGCCAATGAAGGCGACCGTTCGCGAGCGGCGTGCGTCAGCGAGCCTGTAGCGCCGCAGGACGAGTCGACGCAGGGCTCGCCTGGGGAGTGACAGCCAGCGGTCAGCATCAATCGAGCAACCAATTACCTGCCGGGCCATCCGCATCGTTGCGGCGTCGAGGCCCGACTCGTTCCGCACCTTTGCGAAAGCGTTTGCAAGTTGCTGATCCCCCGCTTTGGCACAAGCGGCTTCATAGTGGACCAGGCGCTCAGTTACGGCGGGAGAAGGCAGATCCTTCTGCTTCGCCTGCAGGTGTTCGAGATACACACAGGCCTCAAGCTCGAGGGGCAGGCGTGCCAGGGCGGGCCCAGCGGCGGGGAGGAATTTGCGCACGTGTTCGAACCGCAGCGCGCGGCTGCCACCCTCGAGCTGCCAGATCTCGGTCCAGAGGTCAAAGTCGATCCGACGGTGCATGTCACTGCTATACAGGGAGAGGCGGACCTTGCCGGGGCTTGGCCGGCCGATGCGGACATTGCAGTGCCCCTGGAGGGCGAGCTCATACAGGTGCGCGATCATCGCGCGAATCGAGCGCGGGCTGGCGAGCAAATCGATGTCGCCCGCGTTGATGCAGGAGGCATCGAGCCGCGTCTCCCGGAGCAGGAAGAACCGGTAGGTACCGTTCCCCGCGAACAGGAGCCGGAGGCACTCCAATAATGGATCGTTCAACATTGCAGTACGTTGATCACCTTTCAGTTGAAGACGAACACTGGTGTTGCGTCAACTGGCCGGGCTGATGGCAGCGTCGACTTCGGCTTCCGCAATCGTGACGGGTGGCGCCGCTTGCCGGCGCACCCGCCTGAACACTCCGGACACGAGGTCTCGCAGTTGCGAGTCCATAGCAAGCACGAGCAGGCCGGTTACGACGGCCGTGAGTGCCCCCGCGACTGCAAGCGCCGCCTTATTCGGCATGTCGACGCGCTGAACCACCTTTACGATTGCGAGGCCTGTGAGGAGCACGAGGCCCGAAGCGAGCAGCGCCGGACGCAGCGTGACGAACATCTCTTTGGGAGTGATCCGGCAGATACGCATGATCATCCAGAGGTTCACCGGGGTATAGAGCAGGCAGAAGATCAATGCGCGTCCGAGCGCCATGCCTACGGTCTGGGCTCGCGTGTCGGCATTGCGCAGGAGGAAGCCGGTCGCTACAAAGACGACGAGGTTCACCGCCGCGAGAGACCAGGTCATCCAGGCGAAGTATTTGGGGCGATTGGTTGCCTGCAGCAGCGGCCCGGTGAAGAGCGTGACCGCGCGGGTGATGCCGACCAGGCATAGGATCTGGGCGACGGGCGCCGCGTAACCCCACTTTGATCCCAGCGCTGCAACGACCAGGCTGGCCAGGGCCGCCAGCATCGCCATTGATGGGACGGTCACCAGGCTGCTGCTGCGGATGCACGCCAGCAGGTTGCGCTTCATTGCCCGCAAATCATCCTGGAACCGGGAAAAGTGCGGCAGCACCACAGCGACGAGCGGCTTGGTAATGACCTCGATGACTGTAACGACCAATCGATCGGCAAGCCGGTAGATGCCGACCGCAACGGGTCCGAAGAACAGGCCAATCAGCAGCGCGTCACAGCGGCGCTGCACGAAGGTACCGAGCTGGGCGATGAAAACGTGGAAAGAGAAATGAGTGAGGTCCTTCACGTGACGCCAACTGAAGCGCAGGCCAGGCCGCCAGCCACCGAGGCGCCAGAGCAAAAGAAGACGCATGGATTCCGCGAAGATGTCTTCCACCACCAGCGCCCATACGCCGTAGCCCTTGAACGCGAGCGTCACGCCGAGGATGGCCCCCATCGCCGCCGAGGAGGTGGATCGAACGGCCAGCGACTTGAAGTCCATGTCGCGCTTGAGCAGCGATTCCTGAACAACCGTCAATCCCTGGAACGGGATGAGTATCGAGTAAACCTCGATGATCCTGGCGAGTTGCGGGAGATGGTTGACGTGGGCCCACCAACCGCTCAACAGGATACTTACCGCGGCGAGCACGATGCTGAGGAGCAGGGTCATCCAGAAGACGGAGTCGAGGTGGGCCTTCTCGAGGTTCTTGCGCTGCACGATGGCGGCGCTGAAGCCCTGCTCGAGGAACATCTGGATGAAGGCAACGTAGATCGCCGCCATGGCGATGGTGCCGAAGCTCTTCGGGCCGACCAGCGAAGCGGTGATAAATGAGGAAATGACCGTAATGCCCTGGGCGCCCCACGCCATTGCGAAGGCCCAGGCCACGGCCGATTTCAATTTGCCGCCGCGTGACGGCGAGACCATGTCCATTGCAACTCCCCGAGCGGGGGACGCGCACACATTCTCGATGTGGATCAAAGGCGGCTGAGAATGCCGGCGAAAATGGGAAAAAGACAGAGGCCGCGGTCGCGCCGCGTCACCCTGTGCTACGCCATCTCGACGAAGGTGGCTCCCACTCCAACCGGCTCGAATCCACCGACCCACATTCGAGCTCAACCTATTGGATATGCGCTATTCCGGTTCCCAAGCAAGGCCGAAGCCGGATTTGTGTATCCTTCCCTCGCTGACCGATTCACTCTGCTCGATCGCAGTTTCTCAATGAAACTGTAACCAGCGGCTAACGTAGGGGCTGAGATATTCCAAGTCAATCTGAAATTCATTGCCGCGCTGCATCTCTTGGAACGATCTATGGTTGTGCTCTGAGGTCGGCGGCGGCAGCGCTCACGACCCGGGGGGAAGCTACACCCGACTCGCACCGGTGTAACTCGTCGCAATACGCGGCGAGCGCGAGTCTCATAAACAGCCGATTGATGTGGGCGGATCCCCCGACGTTACCCACGGCGTGTAGTCGCGCGAGATTTTGCTTGCGGCACAATCGCTACAGAGCGCAAGCATCACGGATGTTCCGCACGTTCGCGGGTCAACTCCACTGAATCACCGCCCCGAGGACATCGCTGGAGTTGCCGCCTTTGTTGATGTGGTCGAACAAAGCGGGCGATTCTTCGCCGCGGACGCGATGGGTAATGGGGTACGGTTGCGGTCCCGACTGCCAATGTGTGGGGGTTTGATAGCGTGAGAACGAAATCGGCGCGGACCGAATGGCGAAGGGGCGTGAGCAGAATAACGCCGGATTTGGCAGGGGAAAGAGATCGCCCGGGAGGAGGCGGGTCCGAAAATCTCTAGTGGTCAAAACGAACCCATCATTGTCATGGAATTGCTGCGTCGCAGAACGCTTTACGGGAGCTCGCCGCGGGAGGATTCGTGGGATCGGTCGGTAATACTCGCCTCCGCGGAGCGGAGGTTTCGGCGGTGTCGCGCAAGGAGCGCGACCTTGGTTGCGGTCATCTCGTCATAAGGGGCTTTCTAGTTTCCGTTCTCGGCGACGATCTGGATGGGAAGGGTTGCCTCGGCCACGCGGCTCACCTGCTGATCGGTGATCGTCACTTTCAATAAGTATCGCCCGATCGTCAGCTCCTTCGGCAGCTTGAGCATCTGCGAGGTGTAGAAGTCGTGGCGGCGGTTGCGCGAGGAGTCGGCTACGGTTTGGGCCGGGGTGTTCCAGACATTCAGCCCGGACTCGGAGTAGAGCACGAGTTCCTGGCTGAGTTTCGTTTCGTACACCTTGGATTCGCCATTGAGCTGCGAGGCGAAGTTTTCCACCTCGCAGTAAAGGATGGCCGGGTGCTCCTTCGCGGCGCTGAAGCGCGGCGATTCGATGGGCTGGTAGACGCCGAAGTTCTTCACCGACTTGCACAGCGCGATCGTCGGCACGCTCAATTCGCTCTGGCTGCGCAGGCGGTCGGCCATCTCGAGGATGGGGCGGATCTTCCTCGACAAGAGCGCGTTCTGGTCGGCGCGCACGACGTTGCGGAAGTTGCTGAGGCCATCCATCACGGCCGTCACCACCTCGCGGTCCTCGGCCGGGAGCGCGGAGAGGGCATTGAGCTGTGGGACCTGCTCCTCGTGGAGGTATTGCAGCAGTTGGTAGTCGACATGCCCTTCAACGTCGCGCGGATTGTCCTTGATGCGCTTGGCCAGCTTCGCGGCAAGAGCATCGCCGCCGGCCGGCGCTTCGATGTGTGCGACGGAGTGCTTGTCGTTGAGCACCGCGGCGGCAGGCACGGCATTGGCGGCGACGATCGCATCGTCGGCGGCTGGTTGTGTCGAGGGCGCCGCTGCGGCCTTGTTTGCCAGCACTGCCGAAGGCTTGGCCGCACGCTCGGCGGGTAAAGTTGAGGGCATAGCCGGCCGCTTGTCGCGCTCCGTTTCATGGGGCCGCGACGTGCGTGTCGGCGCCTCTGGATCGACGGGCATTGCGAGTTGTTCGGTGGTTCGCGCCGGAGGCTCGTCCGACTTCGTCCACTTCACGCCGGATGGCTCAGCGGCGGTGGATCGCTTCTCGAGCAGCGGCGCGACGTCGCGGGCCGCCGACTCGGTGCGCTGGCGAAGAAGTTCGGGTGCCTGTCGCGATGCTTCTTCGAGAGGCGGCTCGGCAGCGCGTGAAGGCGGACGCCCCGGGCCGTTGTCGGGGGCCGCCCGTTGCAACGAACTCCTGCTCGCCTGTGCCGGCGGCAACGGGCGCTCGGAGGGCAATGGAGTTGGCTTGGAACTGCAGGCGAAGAGGAAGGCGGCACTGGCCGCGAGGGAAGCGCGAGCGAGGCGAGATGTCAGCATGATCCATCCTTGGAAAAATTCCCCGACGTCCCTGTCAGAGATGATGCCCGAAGCCGGAATATAACGCCGCGCGCGTGTGTCGCAAGCGCGGCTCGCCTTTCGCCACTGAAGTGAAGCTTCGACGCACGCGGCTTCAGACGATTTCCTACCACTCCGCGGCGCGCACCTACGGTCGGGCTCGCTCGTATAGATAAGTAGCAGGTCCATTGGTTATCGGACCTGAGCACCCAAGCCGCCCGGCTCGCGCGATGTGAGCCAGTGGACTTGCAGCAAAAGCCTGCAAGCAATGGCCTTATCGCTCTTGGGCTGCTCTAGATTTCCCCTCAACCATCCGCGTACCGGGCGGCCGATATTACTTCTGGTTGCCCGCCCTCCTACGCCGCGGGCAAGCCGGGGTTCAACTGTGATGGCGGAGGAACGATTGCCCCCCCAGGGCCCGTCGCCTTCGACCGCTTCCCGCATTCGGAACCTTCACAGAACAACCCGGAACGCTGGCGCCGACCTGCCGCCAGCCGGTGATTGCGGCGTTGTGCCGCCGGACCGGTGGACGTTATGAACCGAGTCACCGTCACACTTCTGCTGGTTCTGCTCGGGCTGCTCTCCGTAGCGCACCGGCTCGGGGGTGCTGATACTCGATCGGCCGCCGCTTCCGGTTCCAATTCATCCGAGAGCGCCACGTTGCGGCCTGATGCAGCCAAAGCGCCAAAGGGAGACGACCGCGACGCTCACGGCCGAAAGTTCGACACCGTTCGCGGCACAGAAGGATACTGGCGGATCGCGCGCGACAGCGCCGGGGTCTGGTGGTTCCTCAGCCCCGACGGCCGCCCTGAGTTTCTCAACCTCGTCACGACAGTGCAGCCCGCGCTTCGCGGCCAGGATCCAGTCGGTCCGGACTTCCTCTCGCGCGACTGGAACGGATCGACGCGCCGCCAGGACCTTCACGGCTGGGCCGTAGCGACGCTTGCGCGCGTGCACAGCACCGGCTTCAAAGGGGTGGGCGCCTGGTCGAACCCGATCTTCCACGAGCTCGATGTGCCCATGTCGCGCGACCTCAACGTCTCCAAGTCGATCCATAAGATCTACCACAGGGAGTTCAGCCCCGAATGGGTGGCCGCCGCCGAAGAAGTGATTCGCGCTCAGGTCGAGCCGCTCCGCGAAAATCGCAATCTCGTGGGCTACTACACCGACAACGAGCTCGATTGGGGCGACGTCGCATCCGGTCCAGCAACCTACTTTGATTTCCTCAGCCGCGATGATGCCAATCGATCGGAAGTGATCGGCGTCATTCGCAGCCTTTGGGCGACGCCCGCCGATTTCAATCGCGACTGGAAGGCTCACCTGCGCGACTGGGACGAGCTCAACACGCTCTGGCGTCTGCCGCGGGAATCGGAGACGGCGTACTCGCGCCTCGGCAGCGCATGGCTGACGCACCTGGCAGGACACTACTTCAGGGTGACCACCGCGCTGGTTCACAAGCACGACCCGAACCACCTGATCCTGGGGATTCGCTTCCGCGGCGCTGCCCCGCGCGAAGTGGTGCAGGCATCGCGGGGCTACACCGACGCTCAGTCTCTCAACTACTATCCCGGCGACGCCCGTCTCGCCGCCGGAACGTTCCGCATGATGTCGGAGCTGTCGGGACAGCCGCTCATCGTTTCTGAGTATTCATTCCACGCGCTCGATGGCCGCAGCGGCAACCGCAATACGGTCGGCTTTACCGGGCAGGTGCGCGACCAGCAAGCGCGGGCCGCCGGGTACCGGCTGTTTACCACGCGCCTGGCGCGAGTGCCATACATCATCGGCGCGGACTGGTTTCAGTGGATGGATGAGCCGCCCGCCGGCAGGATTGGCGACGGCGAAGATGTGAACTTCGGCATCGTTGACGTTCATGATCGGCCTTACGGCCTGCTCGAGCGCGCCGTTAGCGAGACCACGCCACGTCTGAATACCCTGCACGGGACCAGCCCCCGCGACGATCAGTTGGATGTGTGGCGGGAGGACTACGCCGGCGGGTCGAAGCGCGGGGCCGTGGAATCCGGCGATCCCATCGCTACCGCGGAATGAAAAGAAGCCCGATCCAGATGGACCGGGCTCCTACAGTGTGCTTACTGCTGTCTGGTATCAGGAGGATGAACCGCCTGACACCGAGCTGCCAAAGCAGCTGCGTGAAACCGCAGGAATCGCACCTACGGAAGCTGCTTACAGCAGCCCACACGTACAGTCAGAATTGGTCACGGATCACCTCCATTTCAGAGAGCTACGGGTTCGACTCCGCTCACCGTCATACGGTTCTGCAAAGCTCACCGTGCTCGGCCTTGCCCAGCCGTCGCGGGGTATTTCGAGGGTGACTGTCGGTCGCGGCGAGGTTTGGGCAATCCAAACCTCGGGAGGCGATTGACATCGCCACTGGGACGCCGGCCTTAGTAAATCCCTCTACTGCCCGCCGCCGGGCTCTACCTCCCGGCAACGCCTTGCCGGGAACAGGGAAAGCGCGAAAGGAGCCTTCCCGCAGCCCTGGCAGATCCGAATCTGAGGGCCGCAAATCCGGCTCAGCTTTGTGGGCTAAAACCGGACGCTCGAATCATACGCCGAAGATCCGAAAAAGATCAAGATTCTCAACACCTGACCCATCCCCAGTTTCGCCGCCCGTTATGTGGCGTGCACAGTCCGAGTTCGCGTCTACGGGCGCCGGAGCGGCTACCCCTGCACAATCGAACCGGAATCGATCATACATCGCCAGGACGCGATCGCGCGGATGGTTTCGCCGTGCGCTGTCTCGCTGCCTGCGTCTCAAGCCAGGAGGCTGGCTATGTTGGTTGCCTCGGCCATGCGTGCCGCTGTCCAATATCGGCCCGGCACATGCTCTGCTCCAGCAAGCAGCAGATCAAGCGCTGGCCCCTCGCCTGACTGCAGCGGCAAGTTTAAAAACCTGAAATCCTGCTGCAAGGGTTGACTCCATGAAGAAAGACTGTATAATGAATCATGCCTCGGCGGAACCGCTGGGGCCGTGTCGGAACGCTCTTTGACAAATGAATCGGTGAAACCGCCGGGCCGCTCCGAATCGGCATTCGCGGCTGGGGCCGTTCGGGTCGGCAGTGAGGTCTGTGGCGCGCGGTTGAGGTCTTCCTGGTCCACGAAAGCCCTCAAAAGCCCACCAAAGCCCTGCATCGGATCGCCAAAGCCGGCGAAAGCCTGCAAGGTCGCCTGGGCTGGCGGCGAAAAGCCTGGCCCGCACGCGGCGCGGCCTCGGGACCGACTCGATCCGGCTGCCGATCATTGGGGCGGATTCGTCGTGAGTTTGAGGAAGCTGGGGATGAGTCAGTCTTAAGATCGCGAGATTCTGCGGGGTGACCACCCCAGGCTGAGAAGGTTGATAAAAAGTGCCGATAGAATAGGCATATGCGAAACGCTCAACAGACGCTGGAGCAGCAGTTCCTGGAGATGCGCTGGCGCTGCCTGTCGCTGGCGGCGGACCTGGATCGCATCGAACGCGCAGAGGGCGGCGCCGCCCTGCTCAGCGCCGATCTCCGTCTGCAGAAACTGCGCCAGGCGATCGGCGTGTTGCTGGAAGGCCGGAGCAATCGCGCGGAGCAAGTGCAATTGATCTTCAGCGACAAGACGCCCGCGCCGCGCTAATCATCCTATGCGATACATCGACCCCCATATTCACTGCGTCAGCCGGACCACGGATGACTACCAATACATGGCGCGGTGCGGCGTGGTCGCCGTCTCCGAGCCGGCATTTTGGGCAGGATTCGACCGCTCGACTGCGGCAAGCTTCGCCGACTACTTCCGTCACCTAATCGACGTCGAACCAAAACGCGCGGCGAAGTACGGCATCGACCACTATTCGTGGCTCTGCATCAACGCCAAGGAGGCGGAGAACGTCTCACTCTCGCGCGAGGTGATCAAACTGATTCCTCCGCTGCTCGACCATCCGCGCGTGCTCGGCATCGGCGAGATCGGACTCAACAAGAACACCCGAAACGAGATTACCGTCTTCGAAGACCAGGTCGAACTTGCGGCGAAGTACGATCAGCTCATCCTGATCCACACGCCGCACCTCGAGGACAAGCACAAGGGCACGTCGATCATCACGAGCATCTTGAAGAACGACAAGCGCATCCGCCCCGAGCGCGTGCTGATCGATCACTGCGAAGAGCACACCATCCGCCTCGCGCGCGAGAATGGCTTCTGGGCGGGGCTGACGATCTACCCCGTCACAAAGGTCACGCCCCAGCGCGGCGCCGATATCCTGGAAACATTCGGGCCGCAAATGATCTGCGTGAACAGCGCTTCAGATTGGGGAGAATCAGGTCCGAGCAACCTCACCGACACCTGCCTTGAATACCAGCGCCGCGGCCATTCCGAGCAGGAAGCGATCGAAGTCTTCCACAACAATCCGTGTCGCTTCTTCGGGCAAAACCCCAAGTGGAAGCACAAGCCGATCCAAGCCAGCGCTTAGTCACCGGCCGCGCGGAGACGAAGCAGGAGCCACAGCGTCAAACGCTTGCCGATCATCTACCGCGGCTCGTCGTTTGTTCAGTGCTCGTAGTAAGCAAATCTATAGAGCGTGCTCGGACGCGTCACTGCGCAGACGAACGGTTTTCTGATCGAGGTTGTGCACCGTCTTGATGTACCTCACCGTCTGGTATTTCGACCGCATCAGGATGCTGTGGGTGATCGCATGCGTGTCTTCATAGCGAATGCCCTGCAGCAGCGTCGAGTCGCTGATCCCGGTGGCCGCGAAAAGGATCCGATCGCCTTTGGCCAGGTCGTCCGAAAGGAACACCTTCGACAGCTGCGATTCGGAAACCCCCGCCTCCTTGAGGCTCTTGCGCTCAGCATCATCGCGCGGCCACATCTGTGCCAGGATCTCGCCTCCCAGGCACTTGATCCCCGCAGCCGCGAGAACGGCCTCCGGGCTGCCCCCCGTTCCCATGTACACGTCAACGCCGCTGCCGGGCAGGCTTGGCGCGATGGCAGCGGCGATGTCGCCGTCGCTGATCAGCCGGATCGCGGCGCCGGCCCTTCGGATGTCGTGGATCAGCCGCTCGTGACGCGGCCGGTCGAGCACCACGACGGTTAAATCCTGCACGCGTTTGCCCAGCTTCAGCGCGATGATCTCCAGGTTGTCCTGCACCGCGTTGTCCAACCGGATGCGCCCCGGCCCCTGCTTGACGCGCGGGCCGAAACTGATCTTGTTCATATAGAAGCTGGGAATGTCCGCCAGCAGCGTATTGGGGTCGTCATTGTCCTTGTCACATGTGGCAGCCGCGATCACGCTGATCGCGCCGGGCAGCCCCTTGCTGACGATGGTGGTGCCGTCGATCGGATCCAGCGCGATCGCCAGCCGGGCCGACGACTCTGACCACGTCCCAAGCTTCTCGCCTTTGAAGATGCCCGGCGCGTCGTCCTTGATGCCCTCGCCGATCGTCACCACGCCGCGAACCGCCACAGTGTCAAACAACCCGCGGATCGCATCGCACGCCGCGAAGTCCGCCGACTCCTTGTCCCCCTTTCCCATCCACTTGTAGGCGCTGAGCGCGCCGGACTCGGTCGCGCGGACGAATTCCAGACCGACGAGTCGTTCCTGGTCGACCGAAGGGTCTTTCCGTTGAGCGGCGGTCTGAGAGTCACCGGTAGCGCGCGGCATTCGTGCTCCTGCCTCAAAGAGGTTAAAAACGGTTACCTGGAATAAGGGCGACCCACCCCAAAAGTTGCGGCGAAACATATCGCACGGCCGCCATACCGTCTATCGGAAAATACGGAAGAAACTCAGCGATTACGAAGTTTTTGCGGTAGCTGGCGTAACTGCTGTGATTGCCTGTGTCACTAGCTCCCAACATGTGGATTTCCTGTTTGATCGTCACGCGGGGGGAAGTTAGGATGCTTGCGTTCCTGCTTTAAGCTGTTCCGGGGTTGTATGTATCGCCCAGATCTCGAGCCGAAGCGGCCGTTCGATCGTCTCGTTCTCCGCGCACCACCAAACTGGACGGCGGTCTGCTTTTTCGCCCTGCTCGGCGGGCTCCACCTCAGCATCGCCATCTTCACCTTCTTCACCGGCCACTGGGAGGCCTATCTCAGTCTTGTCCTCGGCACGCTCTTCTTGAGCGTCAGCGCAATCTCCACGCGCTGCCGGTTCGAGATGGCGCTGCTTGGCGAGCAGCAGAAGGTGCGCCTTCGCACCGGGTGGGGACGGTTCTGCTTCGAGCGGTCCATCCCCTTCTCGCGCATCGGCGGCGTGCGCCTGACGATCGGCCCCGAGCGCCGGCCGCAGGAGTGGTGCATCGAGTTGCTCTCGCCCTACGAAGACATCCAGTGCCCGCCGACCCGCATCCCGCGCCAGCAGGCGCTTTTCCTCGCACTGCTCCTCGACGTGCCGCTGGTAAAAGTGTCGGACGAAGTCTTCACCCCCTCTGCGCTTGATTCCGCCGAGCGCCTGCATTCGGAAGAATCCGAAACACGCTAACGCGATTCCTGGTCGGTTCCGATGCGGAGCACCTTCGCTGCGCGGCGCCAGTAAGCCTGGTCGAATCCCAACCTCTCCTTGATCAATACATCCCGTCGAATCCAATTCCGCTCCCGCATCAGACGAAGCGATGGCTGCAGACCGAGCTTCAACATCGGCGGCATCGGCAGGATCGGCCAGTCGCTGCCGTGAACCAGCTTTGAACGTACCACCGGGTCATTCAGGATCGTCTCATAGGCATAGGAGCGCGTCGGAAGATTCAACGCAGAGGTATCGCCGTAAAGGTTCTCGTGCTCGTGAGCGATGCGGACAAACGACGGCACAAAATCCACCTCGCCCCTGGCCGATCGCGTCCCGCAGTGCGCGGCGATTACCGTGACGCCGCGCTTCAGAGCAGGTTCAAGCAGCATCGGGTCGGCCACCGATGGGTCAAGCGTCGGCAGCGATTTCTCGCCGCCGGTATGACTCAGCAGGGGCAGCCGGAAATGTGCCAATGCCTCATAGAAGCCGAAGCAGCGCTCGTCGGCCGGGTTGAAGTTTTGCACGATTGGCAGCCACTTGAGCAGCACCGCTCCGGCTTTTACGCATCGTTCCAACTCCGCGATGGCGTCCTTGCGATACGGGTGCACCGACGCGCCGAACAGAAACTTCGGGTTGCGCCGCGAGAGCTGTATGACGTAATCGTTCTTTACGTAAAGGTGGGTATTTGCTTCGTCGAGGCGGCCTTCCGAATCATGCGCGGCGTCGAAAGCGAGCACCACCGCGGCATCGAGCCTTTCCGCCCCATGGACCGCATCGCTCAGCCGCTGCTCCAGCGCGCGCTCGGTCTGCGCGTCATACCCCTTGAGCTCCAGACGCCAGCGCATGAACCGAAATGGGAGACTTCTTAACAGCCGTTGAGACGTCGCGCCATGCCCCGGCGTGCTGGCGCAAACGTGAACGTGACAATCGACGATCACCGCCCCACGACCTCGCGGTATCTGCCATACGCCTCGTCCCACGGGCGGGCCTGCTGCGGCTCGTATCGATTGACTTCAAAGCTGGCGCGCACCACGCCACGCGCATCCGCGAGCGACTTCACGTCACCGCTCGCCATCGCCTGCACGAGAATGTTCCCGATTGCCGTTGCCTCGACTGGGCCGGTAATCACGGGGCGCTGGCAGGCATCCGCGGTCATCTGATTGAGCAACACGTTCTGCGAGCCGCCGCCGACGACGTGAATGATTTCGATCTTCCGTCCGAGCATGTCTTCCAGCCCCTCCAGCGTCTTTCGATAGGTCAGCGCAAGGCTCTCCAGCGCGCTGCGGACATACTCGCCTCGCGACGCCGGCACGGCCTGCTTCGTCTCCTGGCAGAATCTCGCAATCTTCTGAGGCATCTCGCCCGGCTGCAGAAAGGGCTTGTAGTCAGGATCCACAACCGGGCCGAACCCCTTTGCGCCGGCCGCCATCTGAGTCAGTTCTGCGTAGCTGTGATCGTCCCCCTCTTTCTGCCATTGCCGGCGGCACTCCTGCACCACCCACATTCCCATGATGTTTTTGAGGAAGCGAATCTTGCCGCCGACGCCTCCCTCGTTGGTGTAGTTGTAGCGCAGCGACTTCTCGTTGATCAGGGGCTCATCGATTTCCACTCCCATCAACGACCACGTCCCCGAGCTGATGTAGCACCAGCCCGCGCCTCCCTCGCCGACCGGCACCGCGGCCACCGCGCTGGCGGTGTCGTGACATCCCGGAGCAATCACGGGAATCGAGCCTACGCCGCACTCGTCCGCAACGTCATCGCTCACCGGGCCGATCACCGTCCCGGATGCAACGATCTCCGACAGGATCCTCGTCGGCAAGTCCAGCGCCCTGAGCAACGCACTTGCCCAGGTCCTTTCCCTCGGGTCATACATCTGGCTTGTCGTCGCGATGGAGAACTCACTTTTTCGCTGCCCGGTGAACAGGTAGTTGAATAGGTCGGGCATGAACAGCAGCGTCTGTGCGGCGTTCAACGCAACCGATTTCGCCTCGTGCATCGCAACCAGCTGAAAGAGAGTATTCAACTCCATGAACTGGATGCCGGTCGCCTCGAAGATCTTCTCCTTGCTCACCCGCTTGAAGGCGCGCTCCATCATCCCTTCGGTGCGCGGGTCGCGGTAGTGGAACGGGTTCTCGAGGACTTCGCCGTCAGCGCCAATGAGTCCGAAGTCGACGCCCCACGTGTCCACTCCGATCCCGTGAATCTCCGTCGTCCGCTTCGAATCCTTCGCGCCCGACGCAGCCTTGCGCAGGCCGGTCTTCAGCTCTTCCCACTGCGCCAGCAGGTTCCAATGCAGGTGGCCCGTCATCCGCCCGCTGGGATTGGGAAAACGATGTTTTTCTTCGAGAGTGAGTTTCCCTGCTTCGAGAGATCCAAGGACCGCGCGCCCGCTCTCCGCCCCGAGGTCAAACGCCACGAAGTTCTTTGCCGCCATATCCGCTCCGCAGAAAGTGCGGCGTATCGTAGCAACCGCCTCCGCTCCGCACTATTCCACAGCACCGCCTGCCCGTGCAGCGGCGTCGCACATGCTTTAGCATGTCGACGTGGAACGCACGCGGATCAAAATCTGCGGGATTCGAAGGCCCCAGGACGCGCTGGCTGCTGCGCGGGCCGGTGCTGACGCCATCGGTCTTGTGTTCCACCCTTCATCACAGCGCAACATCTCCATCGAAAGCGCGCGGGAAATCCTGCAGGCGCTTCCGCCGTTCGTCACGGCCGTCGGTTTGTTTGTCGACGCCGGCATGCAGGAGGTGACACAGACGGCTACCGCCCTGGGTCTGCGTCACGTGCAGCTTCATGGGGATGAAACGCCGGATGATGTGGCGCGGCTCACGCGATTCTCCGTCATTAAGGCGGTGCGCGTCGAGCGCGACCGGCTTGGCCAGGTGCTGGCAACCTGGAGACAGGCTGTTCAAACGCTCCCGCTGTCCCACCTTCGCGGCCTGGTCCTGGAGACCGGTGGAACTGCCCGCCCGGGCGGAACCGGCGTGGTGAACGACTGGCAAGCCGTCAAGCGGGAAAAGGAGGCGGGCGCATTCGACGGCCTGCCGCACCTGATCGCCGCGGGAGGGCTGACGCCCCGCAATGTCGGACAGGTCGTGCGCGACGTGCGCCCCTGGGCAGTGGACGTAAGCAGCGGCGTGGAGGAACAACCGGGAATCAAATCCGAAGCGCTCGTGCGCGCGTTCATGAATGCCGTACGTGAAGCGGCAAACCCTTAGCGGGCTCCGCGCATCCACAGCGATTCATTCAGCGACGGGGATCTTATGCGGGACGAACAGCAGCACCTGCTCAAACTGCTCCGTCATGCCGTCGTTGATCAGGAAACTGCCCCCCAGGCTTGTTGCGCGTCGGGCAAGAGTCGATGGCGCCACGACAAGGAAACTGTCCAGCGGACAATCGATCCGAAGGTTCAGGTCATACAGTTGTTCGGGCCGCACGTCGGAAATCTCTCGCTCCTCGTTATGCAGGCTGAACTGCAGCCGCGTCCGCAGCGAGCGCACCACCGGGCACACGCTAAGCCTCACCTGCTCAGGCTTTCGCGGCGCAGGCTGGAATGAGACGGCGATCAGATTCTCGCACTGCTCGTAGGTCCGCCCATTCAGCAGGTTCTGGTCCGTCAGATAGAAGATATTCTGGTACTCGACGTTCTTCTTCAGCGAGAGCTCCATCGTCCCCATCCGCGCGATGCCAAAGGCACTCTTCTGCGTCACCGCCGGGTGCTCGTCGATTACGTGCTTGAAATAATCCCATTCCGCATCGCAGCCCAGTCCGGCGCGGACGCCATTGCGCAACAGCAGGTCATACGTCGCAACGTCGATCTTCTCTTCATCAATGCGCTTCCAGAACTCGTCGTTCAGGCTGATTGCCCCGGTCGGGACCATCAGTTGATAGACATCGATCTGTATCGCACCTGGCGATTCGCCGCTGCCGCCCTGCCGCCAGCGGCGCGAGCGCGAGCTCGCGGCATCGCCCGTCTCCACCCGCGCCGGTGGCGGCGCGGGCTTTGCAGCGCAACCTGCAAGGACGAGCAGCAAAGACGACAAGAGCAACCGGTTAGCCATCGGCATCCAATCATAGCGACGAGATCAGCTCGACCACGCCGTCAAGACCCTGGTCCCACTGCTGCCGTTCAATGTTAATCGGCGGCGCGAGCCGAAGCACCTTTTGGGCTGTCAGATTCACAATCAAGCCGCGCTGAAGGGCTTTTTCGGCCAGCCCCTCAGGCGGTTGTTTCAGTTCGATTCCAAGGAACAGGCCGCGCCCGCGCACCCCCGCAACTTTGGGCGCTATCGACTCCTCGTTTCGCAACCGCGCAATCGCATGCTCGCCGAGCGCGGCCGCATTCTCATTGAGCTTCTCGCGCTCGATGACGTCGAAGATGGTTCGCGAGACCGCCATGCAGATCGGGTTGCCGCCGAGTGTGCATCCATGCTTGCCAGGCACGAGCAATTGCGCGATCGAAGGCTTGGCGAACATGATTCCAACCGGCAGACCGCCCCCCACCGCCTTTCCAAGCGTCATGATGTCCGGCTCAATCGCCCGCCCGAAGTCGTCGGTCACGTGCTGGTGGCCAAACCATCGTCCCGTCCGCCCGCAGCCGGTCCAGACTTCGTCAAAGATAAGCGTAATCCCGCGCTCGTCGCAGAGTTGCCGCACGCGGCGGATGTAACCATCGGGATAGACATTCATGCCCCCTTCGCCCTGGATTGGCTCGATGAGAATGCCCGCCGTCTCTTCATCGGCTGCTCGCGCCAGCGCGTCGAAATCGCCCGCTTCAACCTGACTGAACCCCGGAACGGCCGGCTCGAAGCCGGCGCGGACGGCGGAGTTGCCTGTAGCGGCTATCATCGCCAACGTCCGCCCATGGAAGCTCTTGTTCAGCGAAACAATCCTCCAGCGTTTCGGCGACGCGGCGCCGCCACGCAGGCGCGCGAGCTTGCACGCGGCCTCGTTGGCCTCCACGCCGCTGTGACAGAAGAAGGCCTGCCCTGGAAATGCGAAGCGATTCAGGCGCTCGGCGAGCTCAATCTGCGGCTCAGTGTAGAAAGTGTTGCCGACGTGCCAGAGTTCAGAAGCCTGCTCTTTGGCGGCTCGAACGAGCGCCGGATGGCAATGGCCGAGGATCGCACCGCCAAACCCGGCGAAGAGATCCAGGTATTTCTTGCTGTCCGTATCCCAGACAAAGGAGCCCTCGCCGCGCGCCATACACACTGGCAGCCGGGCGTAGTTGCCGATGAGCACCCGTTTGCCGCGGTCCAGGATTTCCGGCGTATTCGACATCGCATTCCTCTCACGGCACGGGGCGCTGAAACTATCAGAACCGACGAGGATTAGCTAAGTTTGTTCATCGCCCCGACGCCGAACGCGGCGCCTGATCGCTCGGAGGGTTCCATAGAGTCGCTCCGTGTCGCAAACCTGCGCCGATCGTTATCCTCGCGACAGGAATACCATGGAAGCGCGGGTGCGCTGGGGCATTCTCGGGACAGGAAACATCGCGCGGCAGTTCGCCGGGGGAATGTCCTCGTCTCGGCACGGACAGCTGGCGGGGGTCGGCTCCCGTACGCGCGAAGCCGCCGCCAGTTTCGCCCTCAGCTACGGCATCTCCTCAGCGTACGGAAGCTATGACGAACTGCTTGCGGATACTGCGGTGGAGGCGGTTTACGTCTCCCTCCCCAACTCGATGCATCATGAGTGGACCCTCAAGGCGCTTCGGGCGGGAAAGCACGTCCTGTGTGAAAAGCCGCTCGCGAGTAACGCCGTTGAAGCGCGGGAAATGTTTGATGTCGCCGGACATTGCGGCCGCTTGCTCGTGGAAGCGTTCATGTACCGCTCGCACCCCCAGACGCATGCGGTGCTCGATCTCGTGCGCAGCGGCGCGATCGGGGAATTGAAACTCATCCGTACCAGCTTCTGCTATCGCACCACGCGCATCGCCGGCAACATCCGCTTCCGTCCTGATTTGGCCGGCGGCGGGTTAATGGACGTCGGTTGCTACTGCATTAACTTTTCCAGGCTGCTCGCCGGGGCTGAACCTGAATCGATGGAAGTAAGCGGTCACGTACACGAGATGGGCGTCGACGACCTCGCGGCCGGCGTACTGCGTTTCCCGGATGGAGTGACCGCGAGCTTTACCTGCGGCACCACCGTCCAGGCCGACAACACCGCCTGCGTTTGCGGCAGCGAGGGCTTCATCGAGGTCCCGGTGCCATGGAAGCCTCCGCGGGAAAATGCGACGTTCTCCATCGTGCGCGCGGCGCCGCCCCGCATGGACGGCCCGCCGAAACAGACCGGGCCGGCCCGCGAGACGAGGACCGTGAATGCGGTACTGGATCTCTACGCGCTCGAAGCCGACGATTTCGCGGCCTCGATGCGCGACGGAACGCCGCCGCGGGTCAGCCGTCAGGACACCCTTGGGAACATGAAGATCCTCGACGAACTGCGGCGGCGGCTTGGCATGCAGGCGCCGGGCGTAGAGGCAGCCCAATGATGATCCTGATGAACAGCGGCGGCATTGCCGGGACGAACTGCTTCCTCATCGCGGACGAGGAGGCGAAGAAGGCGGTACTCTTCGATGCGCCCGACCACACCGTGCAGCCCCTGTTGGAGGAGGTGACGCGGCGGGGCTGGGACTTGATCGGTCTCTGGCTCACGCATGGACACTTTGATCATCTGGCCGACCACCAAGCGGTGACAGATCTGTTTCCGAACGCAAAGGTGCTGATCCATCCGCTGGATGAGCCGAAGCTGAAGAGTCCCGGAAGCAGCATGTTTCCACTGCCCTTCGACATCCCGCCGCGTTCGGCGGACGAATTGCTTCATGACGGACAGGAATTGCACATCGGATCGATTCGCGCGGTGGTAATTCACACGCCAGGCCACTCACCGGGTCACGTCATGTTCCATTTCCCGGAGCAGGAAGTGCTGGTCGGCGGCGACTTGATCATCATGGGAGCCATCGGGCGAACCGATCTGCCCGACTCGGATCACGGCGCGCTGGAAGCATCAATCCGGCGGGTGATGCGGCTCGCGCCGGCAACGCGGTTGCTTCCAGGCCACGGCTCTCCGGGAACGCTGGCAGATGAGATGCAGAATAATCCGTACGTCGCGCAAGCAATGGCGGGTGCTCCTCGATGAAGCACCGGCCAAGGTTCCTCCCAACTCACCAGCTGCTTATTCAACTTCTTTTTCTTTCTGGGCGCCGCCTCCGCGTCGGTGTCCCTTCTTTCCTTCAGGCCGGGGCTTGACCACCACCTTGGTCTCGATGGTCCCACCGGCCGTCACCACCACCCGCTCGCGGCCGACGTTCTTATCCGACCGGCAAACAACTAACCAGTTTCCAGCGGGCGCGGCGCTCATCGTAAAGACGCCGTTCTCATCGGTCTCAGTTGTTGCGATCGGCTCGGGGCGCGGGCCGCTTGTCGCTCTACCGCCATTCGCAGGACCGCCCGCCGCCCGCTTGCCCTGTTTACCCTGCCCCGGAACAACCAGCATCACCTTTGCGTGAGCCACCGGCTTGTCCTGCAGGTCGGTTACCTTGCCCTTCACCGTACCTTTCCCGACCGTCGCCTCATCGGCCTTCAGCACCGATGGCGTGGGTCCGGCCAGCAGCGCAAGTACGACAAACGCCGCGAACAAGGACGAATACAGCTTCATGACTTGCTCCCAATCCGCCGCAGCGAGACCCCGTGGCGGCAACGCGCAGGCGGATCATTGGAACCGCGTGGGACAGCCCGATGGCTCATCTCATCAAACGCAAGCGTGGCGTGTTTATTCCTGGCGTCGAACTGAAAGCCGCCGGCTCAATGTCTTTGCAGCTCGGCCCAGAGATCGGATAGATCAAGGCTCAGGCGTGTCTCGACGTTCCCATCGTCAAGATAGCGCACCTTGTAGACGTGCGAACGATGCTGAACGGCGTCTTCTACTGCATCGTTGATGTCGGCGTCAGTCTTGGCGGCTTGCCCAATGTTGAGGTCCTTCGTAAGCGGAAGCGCGTGGATTTGCTCGCGGAGTCGCTTGAGCGCGATGTCCCGCGCGTCCTGCGTCACGAGGAGACTTTTTCGTTGTCCATGCGCGATTCCCGTCGCATCGATCTGTTGATCGGCCCAAACCGGGGGATCCTTCGGGAGCACCACGATCGTGCGGGTCACGTTGCCCCTGCCCGAAAGCACCTTCGCGCGCCCGACCGGCGTCCCTACGCGGCGGACAATCTCCGATCGCACTTTGCTCCATCCGGCTTCGTCCGCCGGTACAGTCGCGCCGTGCTGGTGCTCCAGCGCATCGCGCAGCACATCGCTCAGCTCCACGGGGGGCACCGCCTCCGTCAGCTGAATCTCCAGGTCTTCACGAAATTCCACCGACGTAACCGGACGCCTGCTGAGCCATTGCTCGAGCGGGTCACGCACCGCGTTGTCCTTCAGCGCATCCTCCACTGTCTTCCCATCTGACAGTTCTACGGGACCGATACTCTCGAGCACGCGCTGCCCTGCATTCAGCCGCGCCTTGGCAATGGCCTGCCGTCGCTCATCGTCACCCACCGAATTCCATGCGGGGTGGGCGCCGCGAGGCCGCAACGATTCAACCGCGCCCGGGCCTGTGCTCTTGCCGGTCGCGGTGAAGCTGCGCTGGTGCCACGCACTGAGCCGGTTGTGAATCGTGTCGATGGAAAGCGGCGATTTTTTCGGTTCCGCTTCCACCAACCGCAGCACCGTGCGCGCGACCTGTTTCCCATCCATCTCGACCCGCACCTGGCAGGTATCATCATCGAGCCAGCGGGTCCCGCCGACCTGACGCGCTTTACCCAGCGAATTTGAGAATTCGTCTGCCGCCCCAATCCGATCGAGCAGGTCCTTCAGGGTGATCTCTGGCGTGATGGCAGCCGAAAGGATCTCAGTTTGCAGCGACTGAAGCGCGTCGGCCTTGGCCGCCGCAACCTGGGCCCGTCGATCGATCTCCTGACCCTTGGCCATGGTGGCACAGAGCAGGGCCAGAAGAAACAGGGGGGTCACGCGGAAGATGGGTGCGAAGACTTGCATTGCCGCCGAACGCTAGACCTGACGGAAGAACATCACCATGACAGACAAACGCAAGCGGGTTTCGTTAGGGTAATGACGGCGCCCGGCAATGCCTCTGTGTCATCGTAGCGAAGCGCTCGAGCGGTCCACAATTCCAATGGGAATCAAGCGCTTCGCCCACCGGCAGGGTTCTCCCAGGTTATCGGACCCGCGCGGGGTGGCGCGGTCCAATGCAGGGCTTTGGTGGGCTTTTGCGGGGTTATCGTGGACCAGGAAGACTCAACCACCGCGCCGCAGACCTGAATACCGACCCGAACGGCCCCAGCCGAGAATGCCGATTGGGCGCGGCCCGACGGTTTCACCGATTCATCTGTCAAAGAGCGCTGCGATACGGTCCCAGCCGTTACGCCGAGGCATGATTCATTATACAGTCTTTCTTCATGGAGTCAACCCTTCCAGGGAAAGTTCGGGTTTGAAACTTGCCTTGCGATGCATGATCGATTCCTGTTCGATTGTGCAGGCTGGCCGCTCCGGGGCCCGTAGCCGCGGACTCGGACTCTGCACGCCACATAACGGGCGGTGAAACCGGGGATGTCAGGAGCGCTCCAAATTGATTTGACCCCCGCCGGTCCTTAGGATTCGCTGGAGGCTGGACCGATGGCGGGCGCGGCGGCGTACCCATCCTCCAGGCCCAAAGGAATTGCCCATGGCTTATCGGCGGCAGACCCGCAAAGTAATCCTCGGCGACAAGTCACATGGCATCGTCGGCATTGGCGGCGACGCGCCCGTTGCGCTGCAGACGATGACCAGCACCTATACCTACGACATTGACGCAACCGTCCAGCAGATCAATGCCCTGCACCACGGCGGCGCTGACCTGGTCCGTGTGGCCGTGCCCGAGAAGCGCGACACCGCGGCGCTCAAGGAGATCCTCTCCCAGGTTAAGGTCCCGATCGTGGCCGACGTGCACTTTCACTTCGAGCGCGCTCTGGAGGCGATCGAAGCGGGCGTGCACAAGATCCGCCTGAATCCCGGAAACATCAAAGACCGCCCCAAGGTCGAGAAGGTCATCGCTGCCTGCAGGGAGCGGAGCATTCCCATCCGGGTTGGCGCCAACGAAGGCGGCATCGTCGAGCGGCAGGATAAATCGATGCGCGCCGAGGAGCAGGCCGCGCTGGAGAATGACTACAAGGGGCAGATGACCTCCATCATGGTGGAGAAGCTGGAGGAATACCTGCGCATTTTCGCCGACAACGGTTTTCACGACGTGGTGCTCTCCGCCAAGAGCGTCGATCCGCAGATCGTGCTCTCGGCTTACACCGAAATCAGCAAGCGCTTTGATTATCCCTTGCACCTTGGCGTTACCCATGCCGGGCCGCCCGAGACCGGCCGCATCCGCTCGGTCGTCGCGCTGGGCGCCCTGCTCGCCCAAGGCATCGGCGACACCATACGCATCAGCTATGCGTCTGATCCCATCCATGAAGTGGAGGACGGGAAGGAACTGCTCCAGGTGCTTGGGCTGCGGCTCAGGACAGAACCCGAGCTGATCGCCTGCCCAACCTGCGGCCGAATCGAGATCGATCTGATCTCGATGATGACAGAGGTCCGCCGAAGGCTTGCTGAGATCCCCGTGCCCGTGAAAGTCGCCGTCATGGGATGCGTCGTCAATGGCCCGGGCGAAGCCGAGGGCAGCGACGTCGCCGTCTTCGCTGGGAAGCATCGCGGCGTCATCTACGTGCAAGGCGAGCAGGTCGCGACCGTGACGGAGGATAAGATGCTCGATGCGCTGTTCGAGGAAGTGCGAAAGTTCGCCGCCAGGGTCCAGCGCGGTGAAGCGCAGCTCAAGAACGGGCAGGTCATCATCAAGCCCCCTGACCCGATCGGGGAGCTCGGGAGCGGGTGGGACAAGATCAAAAACGAGCAGCGCTCCCTACCCGTGCTGAAGTAGCTTACTTCCCCGCGCTCGAGGACAGCCGCTGGTTTTTGGCTGCGGCAGGCAGATAATCCACTCATGTTCGAGCGGCATGTTTGCTGAGCGAGGCCGGACTCACGGTGCCGGAACTCCGGCGCACGGTGTTAACGGTACTGCAGGATGTGCGCGAAAAGGTAGGCGCGATGCCAAAGGAAACACGCCAGGCGACGCTGAGCACTCCTGAGCGGCAAGCGCCCGAGCGGGACCCGGATCAAATCGTGCGCGTCGGCATCGTCGGCGTCAGCGGATATGGCGGCGGCGAAGTGCTCCGGATCTGCGCCACGCACCCGACTTTCAAGGTGGTGTACGTCGCTGGCGAAGGCAGCGCCGGCCAACGCCTCGTCGATCGCTTCCCCGGCGCCGGCGCTCTGGGCGATCTCACGATTCAGAAATGGAATTCGAGCGACCTTCCCGAGCTCGACCTCCTCTTTGCATCGCTTCCAACCAATGAATCCAAAGAAGCGCTGGCGAACGTGCCCTCCAGCACGCGCATCGTCGACATCGGCGGCGATCATCGCTTCGTCGACGGCTGGACCTACGGCCTCGCCGACGTCTGGCCCGAGCAGATTCGCGGCGCTACGCGCGTCGCCAACCCCGGTTGCTTCCCCGCAGCCGCTCTGGCGGCATTGGCGCCCCTACTCGCGCAGCGCGTGATCGACCCCGCCGGAATTATCATCGACGCCAAGACTGGCGTCAGCGGCACCGGGCGCGGCGGCGGTAATACCTTTGGCTTCGCGGAAGTGAACGAGGACGTCGCCGCTTACGGACTTCTCAAGCATGTCCACGTGCCGGAGATGGTGAGTGCGATCAGTGCCCTGCACGGCAGCGATGTATCCCTCACCTTCACGCCGCATCTCATTCCGATGACCCGCGGGATTCTAGCCACGTGCTATGCGCGCGGCTCCGTCACGACGGAGGCCTGTCTTACCGCGGCGCGAACGTTCTATGCGCAGCGTCCCTTCGTTCGAGTCGTCGACAAGCCGCCCCACACCAAGTGGGCGACGGGCTCGAACCTCGCCTATGTCTCATACGCCGCCGACCCCGAGCGCAACCTCGTGATTGCGCTGGGCGCGATCGACAATCTCGGCAAAGGCGCCGCGGGACAGGCCGTGCAAAACGCCAATCTCATGACGGGACAGCCCGAGACCGCCGGCCTGGAAGGTACGCCGCTCTGGCCTTAGTCGGTCAGTGGGGACGCCTCGAATCGTGGCGCTCCCAGGTTCTGTCACGCCACGCCCGCTTCGCTCGTGCTGGCGCGGCGGCTGCGGATAAAGCCAATCACGACAGGCGCCACGGAAATGACGATGATCGCGATGATGACATAGTGGAAGTTGTCCTTGACCGCCTTGCTCTGCCCAAACTTATAGCCGGCGATGAGAAACGAGACGACCCAGACAATGCCGCCGACGACGCTGAAGACGGCGAAGCGAGCGAATGGCATGCGCCCAATGCCGGCGACGAATGGCGCGAACGTGCGGATGATGGGGACGAAGCGCGCGATAATGATCGCCTTGCGACCGTGCCTGTCATAGAACCGCTGCGCCTCCACCAGGTGTTTACGGTTCAACAGACGTGAACTTTCACGATTGAAGATCTTCGGGCCGGTGCGGTTCCCGATACTGTAATTCAGAAGATCGCCGCAATTGGCAGCGAGACATAGCAGCACTGCCACCAGGGTGAGATTGATTCCCGACTGCGGCATTGCCGCCACCGCGCCAACGGCGAACAGAAGCGAATCGCCAGGCAGAAATGGCGTCACCACGAGGCCGGTTTCGCAAAACACGATTGCAAACAGCACCACATACAGCCACGGCCCGACATACCGCGCCAGATCGGATACCGTGTCGGGGTTGAGGTGCAGCAGCGCGTGGATCAGCTTGTCGAAGAATTCCATTTCGCGAACCACTCCTGATCAGACACTGGGGCGCGAAGCTGCACCGCGCCGCGATTCATAACCGGACCAGCACCCGTGCACAACCGCCCCTACCGCACCGGTGATGGCATGCCCTCGAGCAAGCCTGGCACAAACTCGTTGAGCGGTACGGGCTGCGGGAGATGAACGGCGTCGGTGTGAGCGTAGTCCTGCCACACGAATGGAGGAATTCGGTTGATGAAGCCAGCCGCCTGCGTCAGCGCCTCGTGGCAGTCGGGTGCGGTGTGCTGCCGGTTGCCAAGTTCCATCAGCAGCAATCCCCGCGTCAGCTGCGCCGCGAAATGCTGCGGCAATAACCACTCCATCATCTGCGGATGGATGACCGCGTAGGCGAATTGACGGTTGTCGCTCTTGCAGAAGTAACGCTTCGAGAATTCTTCCGACTCGAAATCGATGTCGTCGAACCCGACAAACGCCGCGAGCTTGTCGCCCCACCCTTCGGGCCGGATGAAGATCGTTGGAAACTGCGCGCCCAGTTCAAGCAGGAGATAACGCCGCCAATGGTCCTCCTCGTACTGCTGAGTTGTTGTGTAGGAGTTCCCCTGGGAATCTCGGTGAGTGACCGTGCGCGTTTCCGTCGTCTGAAAGTGGTAACGAAAGATAAAACACGGCCGCGGCTCCCGCCGGTACAGCACCTCAAACGCATAACGATTATGTCCCCTTCCGATGTCGACCAAGCCGTTATAGCGCCCGTCGAGGTTCCAGGGATCTCCTTCGGCGAACTCAAAGCCGTTGATCGCTGCCCAGCCAGCCAGTGCCGCCTTTCGCTGCCGCTCGCGCTCGGCGGCCGCCTGCGCGGCCTTCGCGATGAGATAGATGAGCCCGGCCAGCGCCAGCAGTGCGGCAACAATGACCAATGGCGTCAGGCTCACGCCGGCAAACGCTAACCCTTCGCTCCCACTGCATCAAATTGGACCTGGGGCTCGGCGTGACCGATAGTGAATGCATGATGGCGAAACTTGCCCGCGTCGACAACCGACGTACAATTGAGTAATCGATGGCCAAGAAGAAGCTCCCCAAGGTTTTGGCGCTGCTTGACGAAGACATGTGCACTGGCTGTGAGGCCTGCCTGCTGGTCTGCCCCGTCGATTGCATCAGCACAATCCCCGGCCATCGCCACGAGCAGGTGCATCAGCTCTGCACGATCGACCTTCCCCGCTGCATCGGGTGCACGCTTTGCCACCAGGTTTGTCCGTGGGATTGCATCACCATGATCCCGACCGATCAATTCCTCCAGAATGCCAACACGGTGAAGCAACTCGAGTAGTCGAGCCCGCTAGCCTCACGCAAGCCGCCCGGCTCTCTCACGCAAAACACTATTCCGGTCGATACAACCAGGACGGGGCGGCCGCGCGCGGGCTTCGGCGCGGCTTGATTACCCATCGTGCTGGTCTACAATCGCGTCGAGAACCGGAGGGCTCCTAACTCGTAAAGTTTATCAGGGTAAGGCGCAACGAAGACTCTCGATGAGGGGCTGGCCCGCAATGGGGCCGGCTTACAGGAGATGGACATGTTTGAACGGTTTACCGATCGGGCCCGCAAGGTCATGGCGCTTGCCAACCAGGAGGCCCAGCGCTTCAACCACGAATACATCGGCACCGAGCACATCCTCCTCGGACTGGTGAAAGAAGGCTCTGGCGTCGGCGCCAACGTCCTGAAGAACCTCGACGTGGACCTGCGCAAGGTCCGTCTCGAAGTTGAGAAACTCGTGAAGAGCGGGCCTGATATGGTCACCATGGGCAAGCTGCCCCAGACCCCGCGGGCCAAGAAGGTCATCGAGTACGCCATCGAGGAGGCACGAAATCTCAATCACAATTATGTAGGTACGGAGCACCTGCTTCTCGGCCTGCTGCGTGAACATGACGGCGTGGCGGCGCAGGTTCTCATGAACCTATCATTGAAGCTGGAAGAGGTGAGGGAAGAGGTTCTCAATCTTCTGGGAGCAGGCGTGGAAAGCGAAGAACCCGCACAGGAAAAACAAGGAACCAAGGGCAAGAGCAAGACCCCCGCCCTCGACAGCTTCGGCCGCGATCTGACCGAGCTGGCGAAGGAAGGTCAACTCGACCCCGTTATCGGGCGCAAGAACGAGATCGAGCGCGTCATTCAGATCCTCTGCCGCCGTCAGAAGAACAACCCGGTGTTGCTGGGTGAGGCCGGCGTCGGCAAGACTGCGATCGTCGAGGGCCTGGCCCAGATGGTCATCAGCAGCAACGTCCCGGAGATTCTGCACGACCGGCGAATCGTGGTGTTGGACCTGGCCATGATGGTCGCCGGCACCAAGTATCGCGGCCAGTTCGAAGAGCGCATCAAGGCGGTCATGAACGAGGTCCGCCGGGCCAAGAACGTCATCCTCTTCATCGACGAACTGCACACGCTGGTGGGCGCCGGCGGCGCGGAGGGCGCGATCGACGCGAGCAACGTGCTCAAGCCCGCCCTGTCGCGCGGCGAGATCCAGTGCATCGGCGCCACCACCTTCGATGAGTACCGCAAGTACATCGAGAAGGATGCCGCCCTGGCGCGGCGCTTCCAGCCGATCACGGTCGACCCGCCCAGCAAGGCCGACGCCATCGAGATCCTCAAGGGCTTGCGAGACCGCTACGAGGCGCACCACCGCGTGCAGATCCTCGACGCGGCCCTGGAGTTGGCGGTGGAGATGTCGGACCGCTACATCACCGGGCGCTGCCTGCCGGACAAGGCGATCGACGTGCTCGATGAGGCTGGGGCCCGCATCCGCCTCCGCAGCATGACCAAGCCGCCCAATCTCGCTGAGCTCGAGGAGCAGATCGAGCGGCTGTCAATCCAGAAGGACGAGGCCGTCAAGAACGCCGAGTACGAAGAGGCCGCCAAGCTGCGCGACCAGGCCGAGGCGCTCCGCTCCAAGAAAGAGGAGATGCAGCGGCAGTGGCGCGACAAGGCGAAGGAAGTGGATGGCGTCGTCGACGAAGAGGTTATCGCCGAGGTCGTCAGCAAGATGACCGGCGTGCCGCTCACGCGTCTCGAGAAGGAAGAGGCGCAGCGCCTGCTTGAGCTTGAGAACGAGCTGCACAAGAAGGTCGTCTCGCAGGATGAAGCGATCAAGACAATTAGCAAAACGATTCGTCGCGCCCGCAGCGGCCTGAAAGATCCGAACCGCCCGATGGGCTCGTTCCTCTTTCTCGGCCCGTCCGGCGTCGGCAAGACGCTGCTCTCCAAGGCGCTGGCCGAGTTCATGTTCGGTGACGAGGACTCCCTCGTGCAGATCGACATGAGCGAGTACATGGAGAAGCACAATGTGAGCCGGCTCATCGGCGCGCCTCCGGGCTATGTCGGCTATGAAGAAGGCGGACAGCTCACCGAGCGCATCCGACGCCGGCCTTACAGCGTGGTGCTCCTCGACGAAGTCGAGAAGGCGCATCCCGATGTCTTCAACATGCTCCTGCAAATCATGGAAGAAGGCCGGCTGACCGACTCGTTTGGGCGGCACGTCGACTTCCGAAATGTCGTCATGATCATGACGAGCAACATCGGCGCCGACCTGATCAAGGGCGGCGGCCCGGACTTCGGACTTCGTCCCAAGGGCAAAGGCGCGCAGGAAGAGCGGACCTATCAGACGATCAAGGAGACGCTGATGAAGGAGATCGAGCGGTACTTCCGCCCGGAATTCATCGGCCGTCTCGATGACGTGATCGTCTTCCGCCCGCTGAGCCGCCATGACCTCGAGCAGATCGTCGAGTACGAACTCCGTAAGGTGACCAAGCGCCTGACCGACCACGGCCTGCGGATCGAGCTGACGCCGGAGAGCAAGGAGTTCCTCATCGACAAAGGAACCAACAACGACTTCGGTGCCCGCCCCCTGCGTCGCGCGATCGAGCAGCACGTGGAGGACCCGCTTTCAGAGGAAATCCTTCGCGGGAACTTCAAGGGCAAGGACCTCATCCAGATCTCGGTGAAGACCGAAGATGACGGCTCCAAACACCTGTACTTCGACGCCCAGACCACCGGCGCCAAGGACGAGAACCGGCAACTGGCGAAGGCCGCCTCGGACGCGACCTGAACGGTGGCCAAAGTTAAATTCAGGGAAACGCCCGGTCCGCGCGGACCGGGCGTTTCTCGTTCGGCTCGTAGGGATGACGTACGCGACGGCCGGTACACCGACTACCATCAACGACGAACATGCCCGTCTCCGACGAACTACTAGCCCGCACCCGCAAGCTTGAGACCGGCGCGGTCGTCGAGTTGCTCGAGTCCGTCTATCCATCGATCCATCGCATCGCCTATGCCTTGACAGGCACCGCGAAGGAGGCCCGGCTCGTGCTCGTCTCCGTCGTCCGCAACAGCATCACCGTTATGCCGAAGTGGCGCACCGGCGCCCTCCCCGATAACTGGTTCTACCATCACACCCTGCTCGCCAGCCGGAGTGTCGCCAGGCCGGCGCCTGACCCGCAGGCGGATCCGCTTGTGCAAGCGGCTGCGATCGACGACCCCGGATACGTCGCATTCATCCGCGCGCTGCGGAAGCTCCCCGCGCAGCAGGCCGAGGCTTTCATCCTGAATCACGGGGAGCGTCTCAACGCGCGACTGCTTGGCGTCGCCATGGACTGTTCCATGGACGCCGCCGCAAACCACCTCCGCGCCGCCGATTCAGCCCTGCAGGAAGTCAGCGGCGGCAGCCTCGCCACCTACACCGCCACGCTCGCGCGGGCCTACACCTCGCTGACTCCCCCACCCGACTCGATCCACCCGGTCGTGCAGATGCAGGTAAAGGGCGTCCTCTACCCCCGCAGGCTCAAGCGTGCTTTGAGGTTGCTCGCATGGCTCGTCCTGCTGTGTGGAATCGGTTTCGCGCTCTGGCACTGGCGGGCTGAGATCGCGCGACTCATGCCAACGTCCAACCCGCTGTAGCGACGGCGGATGAAAACCATTACATGAAAACGTCGAGGACGCCGAGTGTGCCGAGCAGAAGGCTGATGATTCCGTTGACGGTGAAGAAGGCGAGGCCGACTTTGGAGAGGTCGTTCGGACGGACCAGGCTGTGCTCCACGAGCAGCAGCAGGGCCGCGATGCCGACACCGCAAAAGTAGAGCGTGCCTAGAGCATGCGACGAGAGACCGAGCGCAATCAAGGCGGCCAGCGACAGCATGTGGGTGACTCGACTGACCCACAGCGCGGGCCCGATTCCAATCTTCGCGGGCACGGAGAAGACGCCGCATTCGACGTCGCTCGCGTAATCCTGGCAGGCGTAAATGATGTCGAAGCCTGCCGTCCAGCAGAGGACTGCCAGCGCCATCCAGAGCGGCGGAGCGTCGATCGTCCCCTTGATTGCGAGCCAAGCGCAAACTGGTGCGAGAGCGAGTGCCGCTCCCAGGTAGTAGTGACACAGTCGCGTGAATCGCTTGAGAAACGGATAGGCGGCCAGGAACAGCAGCACCGGTACCGATAGCGCGAGCGGCCAGGGATTTCCGTAAAGAACGAGGAACAGCGCCGCGGCAAAGATGAAGATCGACGCGCACAGCGCGAGGACCATCGCAACAAACGGGCGCGATAACCGCCCGCTCGGGATCGCCCGACCGGCGGTGCGCGGATTTCGCGCGTCCAGAGCCGCGTCGAGCAGGCGGTTGGAAGACATCGCCGCCGTGCGCGCGGTCACCATGCAGATGAGGATCAAACCAAGCTGACCCGCGCGAGGCCATCCCCGCGCCGCCAGAAATGCGCTCAGCAGTGCGAATGGCAGCGCGAACACCGTATGGCTGATCTTGATATCGCGCGCCAACAGCGCGAGCTTGCCCCCGAACGATGCGCCAGCGCCTCCCGCTGAGCGTGGCGAATCCATGAGCTCATCTGCAGTGCGAGTCACAGCACCGAATCCAATCGAAAATCTCAATTCAAAAATCGAAAATCCCTAGACGATCTCCTGCGGCGGGCGCAGATTTTTCGGGTCCCATCGCGTGTCAAACTGGTGCGGGACACCCAGCAGATCGAGCAATTTGCCTGCGACGAAATCAATCACCTCGCCAACCGTGGTGGGATTCAGATAGAACCCGGGATTGGCCGGTGCGAGGATGACGCCGGCGTCGCTTAACGCCTTGTAGTTGCTTACGTCGATCGGCGAGAGCGGCATCTCGCGGTGAACGATGATCAGCTTCCGCCGCTCCTTGAGCGTCACCGCAGCGGCTCGAGAAATGAGATTGTCGCCCAGCCCATGGGCCACCTCAGCCAATGTGTTGCTGCTGCACGGCACGATGACCATGCCATCATGCAGGAAGGAGCCGCTGGCCAGCTTCGCGCCCACGTCGTTGTAGTTGTAGACCGTCAGATCGTGATTCGGCGTACCGGCCAGCACTGCAGGATCGACCGTCTCCATCCCCAGTTCATCATGCAGCAATCGCCTCCCGAGCGGCGACACAACCAAATGCGTCTTGACGCCCGCCGCGACCAGCCCCTGAATGAACCGTTGTGCATACAGCGCCCCGCTGGCGCCCGTGATCGCGGTGACGATGTTCATCGTCTTCATCATACCTCGATCGGATGAGACCTGGCGAGTTTCAACAAGTTTGACGTAACACGGGCGTCCCGCCCGTGCTGACAACGAAAGTTAGTAAGACCGCGCCATTCCAGCCCGTCCCGCCAGTACTGGCAAGGCGCCTGCGCACAACCTACCGTTTCACCGCGCGGTAGCAGACGCAGACGCCGACTGTCATCGGGAATTGTTCCACCCGATCGAAGCCCTCGTCGCGCATGAGTTCAACCAGCCGTTCGCGTCCGATGAACGTGTTGACCGATTCCGGCAGATACTTGTAGGCGCCCGTCTTGTCGCCGCTGACGAGTGTGGCGGTGCGCGGAAGGATATTGCGGAAGTAGAAGTTGTATGCTGCGCGCAGCAGAGGATGGGTCGGCAGCGAGAACTCCAAAATGACCAACCTGCCTCCGGGCCGGAGAATGCGGAAAAACTCACGGATGGCCGCCCCAGGCTCTGCCACATTGCGGATTCCGAAGGCGATGGAGATGACGTCGGCACAAGTGTCGGGCAGCGGCAGTGACTGCGCGTCGCCGTTAATAAACTGAACCGTATCCGCATCGACGTCCTGACCCGTCCGCTCGCGGAGGAGGACGCGCTTCGCCTTCCGACGGGCGATCGGGAGCATCTGAAACGTGAAGTCAACGCCCAGAATCTGGCCGGCACGCAGCACCTCCCCATCGATGCCGCAGGTCCTGCGCAGGCGCTGGAAAAACTTCAGCGTCAGGTCGCCCGTCCCGCAGGCAACGTCGACAATGGTATCCTGTGCAGTCACGTTGGAGAGGTTCACGGCCTTTCGCCGCCAGTGCTGGTCCAGCCACAGGCTGTGCAGGCGGTTGTTCAGGTCGTAGCTCGGGGCAATGGCGGCGAACATCCGCTGCACCCGAAGCCGCTTGTCGGCCGCCGCATGCGGATTGCGCAACCGCGCCTCATCCCAGGCCCCAGAAGTTGTTTCGGTGGAAACCACTGCGAATTGTCGATTATAAGAGAAAGCCCGTTCGGGCGCTTTCAAAACGCGTGAAGGTGGACTGCCATGGCCGAATCGATCTGGATCAACGGCGAGATCATCCCGATGTCCGAGGCACGCCTCGGCGTGGAGGACCGGGGCTTCCAGTTCGCCGATGGCGTCTATGAGGTGGTCCGCCTGTACGACGGCCAACCGTTTACCCTTCGCGAGCACCTTGAACGTCTGCACCGTTCCGCCGGGGGAATTGCCCTCGCGGTTCCCCTGACGCTGCAAGTCCTTGCGCTGGAGATGAAAAAGCTCGTCGCCAAAAGCGGCGTCCGCGACGGGATGATCTACCTGCAACTCACCCGCGGCCCCGCCCCGCGCAGCCATCTTTTCCCCACTGCTACGAAGCCGACACTGCTGTTTTACGCCCGCCCGCTTCCCGCTGTCCCGGCGCCCGGCGAGGGCGAAGGCACGAGGCTCTTCGTCGTGCCCGATGAGCGATGGAAGCGTTGCTGGATCAAGTCGATCGCCCTGCTGCCGAACGTCCTGGCAAAGAACGCCGCAGTCGCCGCCGGTGCGGACGAGGCGGTTTTTCTCGACGATGGCATCGTTACCGAGTGCGCCGCAAGCAACCTTTTCGCCGTGATCGACGGCACGCTCATTACGCACCCGGTGGGGGCCAAGGTCTTGCCTGGCATCACGCGCGCCGCACTGCTTCAGTGTGCGCAGGAGCTTGGCATCAAAGTCGATGAGCGGCCGCTGCGCGAACAGGAGGCACGCCATGCGGATGAACTGTTCATCACGAGCACGACCCGCGAGGTCGCCTGGGTGTCGCGCTGGAATGATGTTCCCATTGGCGGATCCGGTTGCGGCAGCGTCACCGAGAGTCTTCACCGTGCGTTCCAGCGGCGGATTGCCGCAGAAAGTTCTCGCTGAGCGAGATTGCCGCTCTTATGACTTACGACACACCTGCCGCGGCGCCCCCGCTTCCACATTCGTGTGAAGTTCCGCGGAACGAAGGACCGATAACCAATAGGTCTGCGGTGTCCCACGGACCAAGAGGGCTCATCATGAAACCAACCGAACCGAGGCCGCGCAGGGCCGCAACCGCGATGGCCGGAGCCGAAGGCTTTGTCGCGGGAGTCGCTGAGTTTGGGCAATTGGCATTATGGATGGCGGCGATGCTCGCCGGCCTGGTCACAACGACGATTGCGGCGCGCGCCCCCGTCTTCCGCAGACTCGTACGCAAGCTCGGCGGCGATGCGCCACAGCAGTGGCGTCGCGCTGGCGACCCACGCCCGTCCATGGAGGAATCCCTTCCGCTGCTGGTCGATGCCATCATCGGAAACAGCAAGTCTGCCGTCGCCGCCGTCTTTGGCCCACCGCGCAGCGCCCTCGTGCAAGGTCCTGTCGCCATCGGCGGCGGAGCTTGCGCCTTCATGCAGGCCGACACCTGGTATTACCCCCTGCCCAAGAACGATGGCCTCGCAATGGCCATCGAATTCGACGACGACTCCGCACGACACGTCGAGTTCTTCACCGCACCCAATGTCAGCCTCGCGGCGTAATGTGCGGGTTGCACGCGCACTTGTTTTACAGCGAATCCGGCCCCGCCCCCGAAACCACCATCGCTCGCAGCAGCGGGTTTCAAACACGCCCTCCAGCACCTCCCGCCCGTGCCTCACATCTGCTCCGGATGCCCGATTCCGAGCAGGTCCAATCCCAGCGACAGCGTCTTGGCAGTCGCGTCGCACAACAGCAGTCGGCTGCTACGCGTCGGCTCAGTGCTTTTAAGGACATCGCAGTTCTCATAAAACGAGCTGAATCGCGTCGCCAGCTCATAGAGGTACGCGCACAGATGGTGCGGCTTGAGCTCCCGCGCAACCAGCGAAATGACCTCGCCGAAGCGCAGAACGTGCTTCGCCAGCGCCAACTCAAAGGGCGACTCCAGCGAAATCTCCGGCCCGCGGACCGACTCCCGAGCGATGCCTCCTTTTCGGAAGATCGAACAGATCCGCGCGTGGGCATATTGCAGGTAAGGCGCTGTATTCCCGTCCAGCGCCAACATCTTCTGCCAGTCGAAGATGTAGTCGCTCACCCGGTCCTTGTTCAAATCGAAGTACTTGGTCGCGCCAATGCCGACCGCCCGCGCGATCGATCGCCGCTGCGATTCCGGGAGTTCCGGACTCTTCTCATTCACCAGGGCCGCCGCACGTTCCTCCGCCTCATCGAGCACGCCTTCGAGCGTCTGCGCATCCCCCTCGCGCGCTTTCAATGGCTTTCCATCGGGCCCAAGGATCGTGCCGAATGTCGCATGATCGAGTTGCACGCCCTCGACCCAACCGGCCTTCCTCGCCGCGCCGAAGACCTGTGAAAAGTGCTGCATCTGCCGCGCGTCGGTCACATAGATCAGGCGCTGAGCATGCAGCCCGCGCACCCGGTAACGCAGCGCCGCCAGGTCGGTCGTCGCGTAGCCGTAGCCGCCGTCGCGCTTCTGGATGATCAGCGGCGCTTCAAATCCTTCCACCCACACGACGGTCGCGCCGTCGCTCTCAACCGCGACGCCCTTTTCCCGCAACTCGCGGACGACGTCCGCGAGCATCGCGTTGTAAAATGACTCTCCCCGCTCATGTTCGCGCGTGAGAGTGACATTCATGCGCTCATAAAGCGGCTGGAAATGCGAGCGGCTCTGCTCGACGATGCGCCCCCACAGCGCCTTCTCCTGCGCCTCCCCCGCCTGCAGTCGCACGACCGCCCCGCGCGATTCGTCCGCAAACGCGGGATCGGAATCAAACTTCTGCCGCGCCCTCTTGTAGAACGTGTTCAAGTCGGAAACGTCCGAAGCCGCGTCGCCGGCCTCCTTCAGATAGGCCAGCAGCATTCCAAATTGGGTGCCCCAGTCGCCTATGTGATTCTGGCGGATAACTTGATGGCCCTCGAACTCGAGCAATCGCGCCAGTGCGTCGCCGATGTTTGTTGAACGCAGATGTCCAATGTGCATCTTTTTCGCGACGTTGGGACCGGAATAATCGACGACCACTGTCTGAGGATCTCTGACTGATTCATTCCCGAGCCGCGGGTCGCGATTTGCTTCCAGCACTTGCCTGCTAAGCCAGCCAGTCGCGAGCCGGACGTTGATGAAACCCGGTCCGGCGATCGTCACCTCCTGGGCCGTCTCGCCCAAATTCAGCTTCTCTTTGATCTGCTCGGCGATCGCCCGCGGATTCGTCTTTTGCCCTGTCTTCTCCGCGACCTGCTTTGCCAATCCCATCGCCGCGTTCGACTGATAGTCGCCAAACTTTTCGTTCTGGGCCGGCCCCACGAGGGGATCGGCGTCGATGTCCAACGCGGCGCGGATGGCGATTCGGAAAGCCGCATCCAGCTGGTCAGTAATGGTTTGCATGGGAACGGAAACGCCGCGGCCGGCTTCATTCCGCCGGCGGACGCAACTATGATGAGCCCGACGCATGCTACAGCAGATCGGAGAGTATCTCCACGGTGAGTCCCAGGACGACATCGGCGCATTCTTAAGGATGAGCTGGCCTTATGACTTCTCGTCGATTCGGCCGATGGCGGTTCGGGGCGAGCGCGAACTGATCGTGTGGTTCGACACCAACGCTGGCGCCGCCGCCTTGCAGCGTCGCTGTGACGATCTCGCCGACCTGGAATTCATTGAGAACAGTGGCTCGCGGTGGGACCCGCGAGGAGGGGGCCGGATGATCTGCACCTGCGGAAGCGATCTGCATGAAGTGTCAGTTGGCATGCAACCGGCCGGCGAAGGGACGACCGCCTGGATCGTCGTCGGAACGCGCTGCCCGCGCTGCGGCATGCTCGCTTCGCCACTTGACTGGAACGTCACGCCGCAGGCGCCCTGATCGTTTCAGTTCAGACCAGAACCCTGAGCAGTTGACGGCGTCTAAACAGTGTGGCAGCCGCGTTTTCTTAAGCACAGGGCCGGCTATAATGAACATCGCGCCGGGCCGCAGGTGAGCGAAGGATGGGTGGACCCTGCCGCGGTGATTCTCGCGAAAAAGGATGACTTCATGGACTTTTTCTTCCGCCGGTGGTGTCTGGTGGGGGCAACTCTGGGCCTCACTACCCTGCTGTTGTGCCCGCCGGCCCGCTCCGACAGCAAAGGCGAGCAGCCTCAGGCATCGATCGACCGCCTCAAGACCGAGGCTTGGGACGCGCTCAAGATCGGGCAGTTCGACCTGTCGAACAAACTCCTCGGTGAAGCCGCGGAGATGTCCCATGATCCGGCCATCACCCAGATGGCCGACTGGACCCGCAAGTTCGAAAGCCAGCGGCAGGAATTCGTCGCGGAGCGCCGTAAGCAGTATGACAAGGCCGTCGGCGATGTGAAGCTTCTCGAAGACAAAGGCAAGGGCGACTATGCGATCGATGCCGCGGCCCGGGCATTCCTTCTCGCCGCCGACAAGAAAGCGTTCCACGAAGAGCCGTGGGTCGACGCGCTGATCAAAAAGACCGTCGACAAGGCGCGCCAGTACGATCAGAACGAACAATGGCTCAAGGCGCTTCGACTGTACTCCGACCTTGGCTCCGTCGAGCCGGCAAATCCTGAGTGGAAAGAGCGGCTCAAGCTCGCCACGCGCCGCGTCCGCTTGCTCGCGCTTTACACTCCCGATGCGCTCAAGGCCCTGCAGGAGTCGGAGTCTAAAGATCGCGAAGAAGTCGATGCGCTGCTTCACCCTTCGACGCAGCCGAGCACTCAGGTCGCCAAGGAGGCCGCCGGCGAAGCCGACAGCTTCCGCCTCGACTGGCATGAGACGCTGCGCGGCATCCGGCTGGACATGCTCAGGGATGCCCTGCAGGACGCGTGGAAAAACTACTACCGCGACGTGAGCTACCAGAAGCTCGCCGTCGGCGGCCTCAATGGGCTGCAGGCGCTGGCGACCACCAAGGGCCTGGAGAAGGCTTTCCCAAAGCTGGGTGATGCCGATAAGCGCATCTCGTTCCTGAGGACCGTTGACGAGCTGATGGACAAGGCGAAGGACGCGAAAGGCCCGAGCGAACAGTACGTGCTGCAAAGCACTCTTGCCCATTTGGAAACCGCCAACGCCGACACCGTTCAGCTTCCACGTGAAGTCCTCGTCAGCGAATTCGCCGACGGCGCGTTCGGCGAGCTCGATCCGTTCAGCAGCATGATCTGGCCAAGCGACCTCGAGGAATTCAACAAGGCCACGCAGGGCGAATTCAGCGGAGTGGGAATCCAGATTCAGAGCGAAGAGGACGGTAGTCTCAAGGTCGTCAGCCCGCTCGAAGACAGCCCCGCTTACAAGGCAGGCATCAAGGCCGGCGACATCATTACCCACATCAATGGTAAGAACGCCAAGGGAATCACCCTGAACCAGGCCGTGAAGTCCATCACCGGAGCGAAGGGAACATCGGTCATCCTCACTGTCCGTGCAACCGACGCGAAAGTCCGCGACCACACCATCCGCCGCGAGACGATCAAGGTCGCGAGCATCAAGGGCTGGCTGCATCGTCCGGGCGGCGGCTGGGAATATTTCGTCGATCGCGATCAAAAGATCGGCTACCTCCGCATGACCAATTTCACCAAGGACACCGCGAAGGAGCTCGACTCCGCGATCGACCAACTCGAGAGCACCGGCGCCCGCGCACTGATCCTCGACCTGCGCTATAACCCGGGCGGGCTCCTCAACGCCGCCACCGACGTCGCCGACAAGTTCCTTCACGACGGCGTCATCGTCAGCACGCGGCCTGACCGCGACACCGGCAACCCCGCCACCGAGTCGCGCGCCACCAACAGCCAGACCGACTGCAACATGGAACTGGTCGTGCTCGTCAACCAGTACTCGGCCAGCGCCAGTGAAATCGTTTCCGGCGCACTCAAGGACCTGCACCGCGCGCGGGTCGTCGGCGAGCGAACCTTCGGCAAGGGCAGCGTGCAGATGCTCTTCCCCCTCAACAATCACACCGCTTATCTCAAGCTCACGACGAGCCATTACTATCTCCCCAGCGGGCGCTGCATTCACCGCGAGGAGAACTCCACCGAGTGGGGTGTCGATCCGGACGTAAAGGTCGAGATGACGCCCGAGCAGATGCGCGCCGCGATCGACGCGCGTCAGGACCTCGACGTGCTCCGTGACGCGAGCGTGCCGCCCGCCGAAGGTGAAACGCCCAGGTTGCGCGACGAGCCAAAGGGAGTCGAAGCCGCGGTCGCTCCGAAGAAGGACCTGCTCTCGAGCGACCCTCAGCTATCCGCAGCGGTATTGCTGCTGCGGCTTAAGCTGGCTGGAGCGGAACTTTGAGGCTGCCGGATGGAATTGAAGCACCGGCGGGTCCCCTTCCGCCGCTCTCCTTTTGCGCCGCTTTCGGCCCAATCACGATGCCTTCTTGTCGTCCGAAAGTTGCAACGTTGCCAGAGCGGTGGTGACGTTGTCGCTGAAGTCGAAGACCTTATCCAATCCGGTGATCAAGAACGCGCCCCACACTTGCGTCCCCACGTTGCACATTACCAGCCGGGCGTTCGATGAGACCATTCGTTGCCGCAGCTTGAGCAGCCGGGCGATGTTCGAAGAGTTGACGAAACGCACCGTACCGAAGTCCAGCACTGCGTTGACCGCGCCCGGTGCCGCGGATGCCTCGACGGCTTCCAGGTCTTCCGTCAACTGCGGATCGTCGGCCAGGTGAACCACAACCACATTCTCCGACCATTTCTCCAGCGGCATTCATTTGCTCCTGCGCCCGTAAACTAACGGGCATGGCTCCGACTCGCAACCGCCGCTCGCGCATCGAACATCGGACAAACGTCTCGCCGCGCGTTCACCGGCAGCGGATCAACTCTCCATCTGTGACGCCCAGCTCGCGGCGCTTTGAGTCGATATCGTTGAGGAATCGCGCGCCGTCGCCGTAATAACCCGCGGTCGGCGCCACTTCAGGCAGGTGTCGTTTCCAGAAGGCGTTGAATCGCCGCATCATCGCTTCGCGCAGGTATTTGCTCAGCATTGACGCCGCCGCCACAGCCAGGCATTGCCCTTCCGCTTCTTCGCAGAAGATCACGCGCACCCGGTGCCCCGCGCGCTCCAGCCGGTAATCGCAGTAACCTTCGTGTTCCCGGTGCACTTCCAGCGCCCACTCTTCGAACATCAGCCGCAGCAGTGCGCCGTAATGTTCGCGCCCGCCCTGCCGGTCGCACATGATCACGAGGTCCTGCTCGCCATACGTCTTCAAAAGGAAATCGAGATGATTCGCGGCGATGGAGAACAGGGCGCTCCCCTTGTTTCGCGTGGCGTCGATCATCCGATTGAGCTGCCGCTCGAAGACCACGCGAGCGCCAAGGTGCACGCAGCGCGTCTGCGTCCGCCGCATGTGCTCCGCCAGCGCCTTCGAGAACAGCTGCACCGACATCGCATCCTGCATGATCGGAAACGCTTCGTCGCCGTCCGGCTGATACCAACGGTATTCCGACAGATCGGGCACCGCATGCGGCGCCGTGCGCGACAGGAAACAGACCAGGTCGTCGCTCCACCCCTGCCATGCCGTCGCCAGCGCCAGCACCGACCGCTCCAGTTCCTTCAAACCGCCGGCCGGCGAGTACACCACCTTGCTGTCATTGACCTGGATCTTCTTTCCACTCTTCAGCCGCTTGCGGCTCACGTACTTGTTGAGCCGCTTCCAGAGGCAAGGCAGTTCCTCCGACGGGTCCGCGTCCACTTCGAACGCGCAACACCCCACCACGAGCGGCCCCAGGAGCGGCCCGTATCCTGCTTCATCGATTCCCGCGATGATCATGCGCGCGGATTATATCGATCGCCGAAAAAACGCCACGCTCACAGCCGCGCAGAAGTCAGTTTGTTCTCAATCAATCCACACGGCTGCCTCGGTCCGGTTCTCCCGCCGCGCGCCGCTCGACGAGCGCGTCGGTTGTCTTCCGTCGTCGCTTGACAACATTCTGCACCGGGCTAAATTATTCGATGCGATTGCTACGGGCGCGTAGCTCAATTGGTTAGAGTACCGGACTGTCGATCCGGTGGTTGCGGGTTCGAGCCCCGTCGCGCTCGCTAAGGGTGGGTTGCGCGATTTCGTCGCGGAATTCGAAACGCCGCGTTGAGGATCACATATCTCGTTGCCGCCCTGCGCCACAGGCTTGCGAGCATCGCTCCAGAACTGCGGATTTCAATTCTGCCGCGATTTGCTCCCACCCTTCCCGATCATTGCTCCGATCCGCAAAGGACATCGGACGGCCGATCCATAGCGCAATTCTGAGACAGCGCGCTCGCTTCGCGCCCGGCGGGAGCGCATCGAAGGTCCCATTCAAATAACACGGCACCACTGGCACGTTCGTTCCCGCGACGAGCATGCGCATCTGGCCCCGCCATTGAGCAACTGGAGGCACAGTGTGTGCTGCCGTCGGGGTGACGCCGCCGTCGATTTGCTGCAGTCTTGATTGCGTGATGCGTGAGGCTTCCGCCGATCTGACATCGCCAGGCGATTGCCTTCGAGTTAATGGCGCGGTGTGCCCTTTGGCCCTTGCGCCTCGGTCGGTAAAGCCACGATTGTCAATCCTGGCGCTTTGTGCCGGTCGTGCCGCCGATTGCGTGTCACAAAGAACGCATTCCGCCTCGCACCCCAGCGTTCATACCCATCTGGAATTGCAAAAGATCCAACGTGGCACCATCCGCCCCGCATGGTATTCTGTTGAACGAGAGGGCAAGCTCTCAAGCCGAAGCAATCGGCCATGTCGTTAAGTGTGATTCGTCTGAGTGAGTGTTGCGCATGGGAAGGTCAGATCCTTCTGTCCGGTGGACGGCGCAGGAACCGTCCGCCAGGAAAACTCGCGTGCTGATCGTCGAGGACGACCGCCCCAGCCGGGCGGCCATGTCGATCTTGTTCCGGCGCTACGGATACCAAACGATGTCCGCCGAGACCCTCACCGAAGCGTCAGCGCTGCTGAAGAACTGGCAACCGCACTGCATGGTGCTGGACCTGCTGCTCCCCGACGGCAACGGAATTGAACTGCTCAAGCGTGTCCAAGAGCAAGACTTGCCCGTGCGCATTGCCGTAACGACCGGCACTTCTGATCCTGGTCTTCTGGATGAAGTGCACAAGCTCCGGCCCGCCGCTCTGCTTCAGAAGCCTGCAGAATGGAACGAGATCACGGCGAAACTTGGCCTCAAGCCCGTCGAACGCGAGCAACAATCCAATCCTTGATGGCCATAGAGCGGTTCCACGCGCTATACCTTTCCAATACCTCGTTCGCATCCTGGAATTTCGCATAGACAATTCTGCCCGCCAGCCTCACCGGCTCTTCCACCGGATAATCTTCGATCACCCACTCAAAATCGAACGCGGGATTGTGCAGCGGATTGAAGAACAAGTGCCCCCCGGCATTCACGACGAACAGCCTGACCGCGGAATTGTCGAACATCAGCGCGACCGCATAAGGACCGACCTGCATGTAGCCCAGCGGAAGCGCCTGTTGCTCCGCGAAATAAACCGCCTGCTGATGGGAATACCCAACCGTCTCACCCGGGATGAAGTCCGCCTTCTCGCCGACAGCGCCCCACTCCCAGCGCTGGACTGTCCCCTTCGGATAAAACAGCCGCACGTCGTCCAGCGAATTCATGTAACACGACCATGCGCCCCGAAAGATCGGCCGGCCACGCTCCGGCAGGCGATGAAACGTCAACTCGATAGTAAAGTCGAGCGCATCAGGCTCGGCCGGCGCAACATCCAGCACGTACGAGAACTGCGTCTGCGGCAGCGGGTCCAGAACCAGCCTCGCCCCGCCGGCGCGAGCTTCAATCCTTAACGGCCAGCCTCGCGGCGTACCCGCCCACACGCGATCGTCCACCGCATCGTTCTCAATCCCCTGCAGGCTGACATTCTGAAAGTTCAGCCAGCACGCCAGCGGCGCCACCACGTTGCGGCGCTCCTGTTTATGATAAAAAGTTCGAATGCCGTGATTCCCCACTCGCCGGCTGAAGGGCAACGGCTTGTGCAGCCCATATCGTGCCGCCCAGTCCTGCGACTCCGGATTGGGTGGGAGCACGAGCCCGGTATTATCGATTACCTTGGCGACCAGATCGCGCGTCTCCAGCGTCACGCTCGGGTCGTCCTCTTCCGCAACTTCCTTGATCTCCGCGTATTTCATCAACGAGTCCCCTACCAATGCGAGCACACGCCAAGAATGACTCCTTCATCGCGACGAGGTCAATCTCCTGCTGCGCCAACAGCCAAGACCGGCTCAACCCTCTGCCGGCGCCGCGGCAGCCATCTCAGCCTCCACGATATCTTTCAAGCGCAGCATCGCATCGCCGCCGCCCACCGCCGCCCGACTTGATCGATCCCCAAAACGTCGATAGTCTGCTCGAAACCCGGCCGAGTACCCAAGCGGACTAAGGGGACGGATTGCAAATCCGTTATTCGTCGGTTCGAATCCGACCTCGGCCTCTTTGCACCGTTCGTTTACTGCGTAGCATCGCGGCCCGATTTCACCGTACGCGTCACCGAGCGAAATCGACTAAACGGCTTCTTCCCGGCGCTTCATCCCGCGCCCCAGGCCGCGCGCACATCGAGGTAAGCGTCATTCCAGTCTTGGTAATCCACATCCAGGATCTGGATCGCGTTGAGTCCGCGCAATAACCCGAGATCGGGCTGCGACTCGCGGAGCGGCGCGTGAGGATCGTAAGCTTGGCCGAGGATGTCCTTTTGCATCGACGACAGCAGCACCATCGCCAGCCGGTGTCCTGCCGCGGCAATCGCCTCGGAGAGCGACGGACCGTTGTGCGCGCGATGCGACAGGTTCAGCGCGAAGCGGAGATTGCTGAGACCTGTTTCCGCGATCAACTGAAGTGTCTCGGCGACGCTCCCCCGCCATTTCAGCGGATGTTCGAGCATCCCGTGCTGCATCGCGAGCTCGATGCCGCGCGACGCTGCGCGGCCGCACACATCCTCGAGACCCGCTTTGAAGCGCTCGGCCGCCTGCTCGTAGGTGAAATTGTTTTCCGGCGGGCGGTGCAGCGAGAACAGTCCCTGCGTCGCTCCAAGAATGCGCATCTTTTCCAGAACATCGTCCACCTGCTCGATCGACTCGTCGTATCGAAATTTGAGCGTGTCCAGCAGGGCCAGGTCGGGATAAAGATTCGCTCCGGGCGTGAAGTCCACAACCACGCGCAGTTTCTGGCGGGAGATCCAGCCGCGCTCGCGCTCCACCTGCTTGGCGTCGCGCTTCAGCAGGTACGTGTAGTCGATTTTCACCCCGTCAAAGTGTTGGAAGAACGTCGGCCGGGCGAGAATGAACTCTTTCAAATCGCTCAAGCCACGAAATGCGATCATGCGGTCGCGCACTGCGGCCGGCGCGGTGACGCGGGAAAGCACACGCAGATCGGATTCCTTGATCTGCACGTCGAAGAGTCTGATGTCTCCCCCGGCAATGCTCGACTCGCTTGAAACCCCCGGGTCGTTGTCCTGCATTCCGTGCGGCCAATAACCAACCTGCTTCTTCTCTCCCTGCTCCAATTGCAGCTCGCGCACATTCTGCAGCGTTCCGCGCAGAGTGGTGATGCGCAGTGGACGTTGGTCGAGTTGGTTATTGAAGACTCCGAGCGTGTAGCGCCCCGTTCCCTTGCGACAGGTGATGAAGCCCAGGTCGTCGTGGCCGACGGAGAAGATCTGCTGATCCGATAGCGCGTGCCCCACCGCTTTCTCGATGTGCTCCAGCGGCACGAAGGGCATGGGCAGGGGCTTGTCGATTCCTGTATCCGGCAACCCCTCATAGACCGGCTGCGTGTTGATGCCGAAGGGACTGAGCAGCAGCGTCACCTTCCCCGATCCGATGCCGACCTCCGCAACCGCGACGTCTTCGCCGCAGCTTGCCAGAACTCGCGCTCCTTTCGGCAGCATCGCGCTGTACAGCTCGAACGCGCGGGGCTCGGTCTGCTCGCTGCCGTCTTTCCAGCGGATCCTGCTGCCCGCCGGCAGCGAACGGGGCGCGGAGATCTGCCACTCGGGCCAGAGTAAGCGCGCGTTCTGAGCAGTAATTACCAGATGACCGCCTTCGCGAACGAACGCCTCCAGCTTGTCGCGCAGCTCGATATCGGCCGGAACCTCGCTCGTAACGATGACAAGGCCATACTGGCGGAGCACCCACAGCGGGATATCGCTGAGCACTGCATCGGCCATGTCTCCGTATGGCGTAGGCGAGAGGAAGCCGCGTTCGTCGTGATAGAAGCTCGCGTCTTCGTAGCCCGGGTAGATCGCGGCGAAGACGCCGTGCGCGAGATAGTCGCCCGGGCCGTAGGGCATCGCGCCCCACACCTGGAACAGGTTCTGGGTGTAGAGATGACGCGGGACGGTCCAGCCGGCGAAGAAGTCGAGCAGCACCGCCACCGGCGCGTGCATGACGCCCGGGTGTCCCTCGCGCCGCACAAATTTCACCGCGGCGGCCTGGATCGCGCCCACCGGCGAGAGCGTGATCTGGCTGCGGTCGGTCTCAATCCTCGTCGGCTCCTTGATCAGCCGCTTCTCGGTGTTGTCCTCCATGATCCAGCTCTGCTCAAAGCCGATGGCGACCGCGTTGTAGAGATAGTGCGTATAGATCAGGCGCTTGAGCAGCGCGAGGCTGGATCCGTGCGTTGGGCCGGACAAGTATGTGGGATTGCTCGGGTCTCCCGTCACCCCTTCGCTCTCGTAGGTCTTCCAGCCCCAGCGGTTGAAGATTGAGGCATTGCCGAACCAGTGGATGCCGTATTGCTTCGCCGCCCCGCGAATGAACGCGTAATAGATGTGCGAGCTGGGCAGCGCCTGCGCCGTCTCCGCGCCAATCAGCACGAAGTTGTTTTCCTTGATCAGGTGATGCCCGTACGTGAGCGACACCAGGGCAGTGAGCTTATTGCCCAGGTCATCGCCCATGCGCTGAAAGTGGCGCTGGAAGTTGTAGTATTGCGCGATGCGGTCCTGCGGCATCGGGCACTGCTGCAGCGCGTAGCCTGCCACGTAGCGCCCATCCTGCTCGCCCACGTCGAATCCGAGAAACTGCTCGCCCAGGTTCTGCTGCAACCAATCCACCAGCCCGGGCGGCGGCTTGACGTGGCCCCACTCCGCCTGCGTGCTGTTGGAGGGGACATGCCCCCAGATGTCGAAGAGGAACAGCCCGCGACGCTTGATCTCCAGCGCCAGTTCCTTGAAGTTCTCGGCGAACACGGCGGAGAAGTGAGGCCAGATCACGTTTCCCAGCTCCAATGTCTTCGTGTACGCGTCGAGGTCCTCGCGGAAGTCGACCAGTTTGCCTTCTCTCACCGTGAAAACGCGCAGGGAAGTGAACTGGGTCTTGTTTCCAAAGGTGTCCCAGGTCGGAACGATAAATGCGCGGCGCGTGAACTCGGGGTACTGTTTCGGGTCGAGCAGGTGTGGGTAATGCACTGCCATAGGATTTTTCCGTTGGACATTGTGACGGCTGCCAGGCGGCCGAAACTATATCGAAATGTGGTAAAATATCCGCACGATGGTGCGCGCGGCATCGTTGCGGGATACTCGTGGCCTCACAGGAGCGTTGAATGAAGACCTTGCACAGGACGTTGACCGACGAGCAGGTGAAGCGCTATCAGCACGATGGCTACCTCATCGTCGCCGATCTGTTGAGCGGCCAGGAGATACAGGCGTTCTCAGATCATGGGAAGGTTGCGCCAAAGGTCTTGAACCTCATGGGCCACCAGACCGACCCGCAATACCGCCGCGTCGCCCATCATCCGAAGATCGCCGGCATGGCCGCTCAGCTCCTGGACGGCCAGCCGCGAATCGTTCAGACGATGCTCCTCGATAAGCAGGCGCAGGGCGGGCAGGGCATCGCGCTGCACCAGGATTCGCATTATCTTCCCAACGAACCCAACACGCTCATGGCCTGCTGGGTCGCCCTCACCGACACCGACCCCGGCAATGGCGGGCTCTGTGTCGTCCCCGGCAGCCATCGCGGCGGCTTGCGCGAAACACACAAGGCACGCGACGCCGCCCAGCACGTCACCTGGGAAACCGAATACCCTATGCGCGATCCCGACGGCCGGGAGTGGAAACAGAAAATGGTCTCTTTCGAGATCGAAGGACTCAATCCCGCGAGCATCGAGCGCCTCACCGTCCCCCAAGGCGCCGGAGTCTTCTTTACCGGAATGACGATCCACGGCTCATTCGCCAATCCCTCCCCCGATCGTCCGCGCCGCGCCTTCGCCACCCACTACGTCAAGGAAGGCACGTGGCTCTTCCGCAGGGACGTCCAGGAGACGACGCCGGTGGAATTCGCCGGTTGAGCTTCAGAAATGACGGCGGCCTCACCGCTCGGCGGGTTGCCCTTCCCGAGTAGCACCATGAACCAGTGCTTCAACCTCGGTCATCCGTTCTTAAAAAGGGGAGCTACTTCTTCGCCGCCGCGCGAGCGTAGTCCTGCGCCACTGCTTTCGTGACCGCGTTGAATTCACGTCTATCTGCTCCTGGAGATTCATGGCGACCGTAACCCACCGCGAAATCTGCGGACAAATGCCCGCTCTTGTCCCGGCGAACGACGCCGCTACCTTAGCGGGCGAATCGGGTCCGTTTCAACCGCAAGAACGAGAGGTTTTCATGCCCAGGGGCATCGGCGCCAAGCGACTGAGCACTTTCCGCAGCGATGCGAAAAAAGTAGAGAAGATTCTGGCCGACACGCCTACCGTCAACCGCGACCTCGCCGTCGAAACAAAAGAGTTTGTCGCCCGGCAAAAACGCGTCAGCAAAGCGCTGGCCGCCGCAGGATTCGATATCGGCTTCGTCTTCAGCGACGAGCACTACAACGGCGACGTCCCCTATCTCGGCGGCAACACCAACGTCTGCGTCGAGCAGGTGGCCGGCGTCATCGGCCCCACCGGGTTCCACATCGCCGCCGGCCTCGAGGGCGGCTACGTCGCCGAGCAGCTCGCGCCGCGCGCCAAGGCCTCCGTCCACAAGGTGGAGCTCCTGCAACTCGCCGACGAGAAGTACCCCATTCGCGCCGTGCGGCTGGAAGAAGTCATCGAAGCCGCCGCCGGCAAACCGTTCGCGCACGTCAAGAGAGTCGCCCTGCTCACCCCGCGCCAGGTCGTCCCGGCCGGCGTCGTTGACGCACTCGACAAGCTGTTCGGCAAAGACAACGTCGTGGATGCGCAAAACATCTACTTCAAGATCAAGAACCTCAAGAGCGATCGCGAGATGGAGCTGATCCGCGACGCCAATGTCATCGCCGACGCGATGATGCGCGCCATGATCGCCGTCCTGAAACCTGGCGCTCTGGAAACCGAAGTCGCCGGCTGGGGCTATCTGGTCGGGATGGAGCTCGGGGGCGAGGAAAACGGCTTCGATGTCATGGTCGGCGCCAACGAAGCCAACCGCACGCTCATCGGCAAGGCCCTCAATCGCCGCATCAATACCGGCGACTGGGTCCACCTCGGCTGCGCCCCCAAGCGCGACGGTCTTACCAGCTGCATCCGCCGCAGCGTCGTCGCCGGCAAGCCCAGGAAAGACCAGCGCTGGTGGTTCCAGCTCGTCAACGAAGGTTACAAGGTCGGCTACGACGCCTACGTCGACATCGTGAAGAACAACAAGCCCGCGAAACATCAGGAGCAGGCGCTGGTAGATTACTTCCGCAGCCGCACCCGCGAAGTGAACCAGCGCTTCGGCCTCAACCTCGACGACCTCTCCCGCCTCAAGCCGTACACCGGAACGCATAACTCCGGCTATACCGAATGCCAGGAGTTCTATGGGGCCATCACCCTCGAGAGCGAAGAGCCGCTCGACAAGCAGGTTGTCACCATGCTCGACGTCGCGATCCGCGGCATCGGCGACCATTGGAACGACAAGATCCTGCCCGTCGATTTCGTCGTCGTCGAAAATACCCTCGGAAAGTTCGACAGGAAGGTCGTTCAATTCAACAAGGTGCCCAACGACTGCCAGCAACTGATCGGCTCCGGCATGTGATCCGCTCGAATCCACGCCCATGTTCAACAGGAGCTATCGATGAAGCTCGGACCCGAGCCACAGGTCGTCGCCCCAACTCACTGCCAGGTCGGCGAAGGTCCGCTATGGCATCCCGAAGCGCGCACGCTCTTCTTCGTCGATATCACCCAGGGCGACATCTATGCGTACAAGCCAGATGACGGCTCCTGTCGTGTCTTCACCCACGGCCCTCCTACCGCCGGGCTGACGTTGCAGACCGATGGCGGCCTGCTGCTCTTCCAGGACGGCAGAATCTCCCGCCTCGGACTTGACGGCGCCCAGAAGGAACTCATCTCCGGCCTGCATCCCGGCAACGAGCGATTCAACGATGTCGTCGCTGATCCAGAAGGTCGTGTCTTCGCTGGATCGATGGGGCCCAATGGAAAGCTCTTCCGCTTCGATCCCGACGGACGAAAGACGCAGGTGCTGGATGGCCTTGGTGTCCCCAACGGCATGGACTTCACCCTCGATTTGAAGCAGATGTATTTCACGGAGTCGATCTCGCGGCGGATCTACCGCTTCGACTACGACGCCGCGAGCGGGAACCTCTCCAACCAGCGCGTGTTTATCGAGATCCCGCAGAGCGACGGTGTGCCCGATGGTCTCACGATCGATGCGGATGGTTACGTCTGGACCGCCATTTGGGGCGGCTCACGAATCAAGCGCTACGCTCCGGACGGCAGATTCGATCGCGAGATCCATTTCCCGTCGAAGCAGATTTCCGCCCTCGCGTTCGGCGGCGCAAATTTGGACGAACTGTACGTGACCTCCGCCGCCATCGGCCTTTCGCCTGGGCGCGAGAACGGGAATGAAGGTGCCCTTTTTGGACTTCGCCTTGCAGGAATCCGCGGACGCGCGCCGTTCCGCTCACGCCTGTTTCAAAAATGAATTATGCTCCGGACGCCGAGAAACCGCGCCGGTTTTCAGACTCGCCCATTCTGCGTTAGTCGGATTTCGGCGATGCGTCGCCAAAGTACCCGGCCCACGCAGTGTCCAGCATCTTCCGGCTCAACATGAACGATTGACCGTGCAGGCGGCATAGATCGCGCACGCGCTCGATCAGGTCGCGCGGCTCAGAGGCGCGCAGCTCCCGGCCTTCCGCTTTGTAACGCTCGATCAAACCGCCGATCAACGCAGGCTCAGCCGCGAGCTTCTGTGCAGCCGCGTACCGTTCAAAGATCTGCGCGTAACGCTGTTCGGAAGGCTTGTCGAGATGGAGGCGGTAGCCCATCCGCCGGAGGAAAGCCGGGTCAGCCACGTCAGCCCGCGACAGGTTGGTCGCGATGATCAACATTAGATGAAACGGTATCTGAATCTTCTGCCCGGTGTTCAACGTGAGGTGATCGACGCGCTGCTCGAGCGGGATGATCCACCGGTTGAGCAGATCGTTAGGATCCACTTGCTGCCGCCCGAAATCGTCCAGCAGAAAAGTCCCCCCGTTCGCCTTGAGGTGAGGCGGCGCCTCGTAAAAGCGCAGAGACGGGCTGTAAGCCAGGTCAAGCTCCGCCATCGTCATCTCCCCGCCGGAGACGATGAGTGGTCGGCGGATCCGCAGCCAGCGCCGGTCGGTCCGCCCGTGCGTCTCATCGAAATCGTCCGCCAGGTGATGAACTTGCCGATCGAAGATGCGGATCACATGGCTGTCGATGCTGATACAGTGCGGAATCCAGAGTGCGCCCTTGAGTACATGATGCAGCGACTGACCCAGCGTGGTCTTGCCGTTGCCCGGCGGGCCGAAGAGAAACAGGCTGCGTCCCGACGATGCCGCCAGCGCCGCCACTTCCGTCGCGTCGTCCGGCAGCACGAGCCCCGCAAGCGCCTCCTTCACGTCGTCGAACGTGATGCGCCCCTGCTGCGATGTGCCCCAATGGAGCATCGCCGAGTAAGATTCAAGTGACACCGGCGCCGGGCCGACGTAGCCGCTAACGTCCAGCAGGTGCCGGGCGTAATCCCGCCCGCGCTGTGTTGTCGCATAGCGGTAGGTGAGCAAACCAGTCTGCCCCAGCACCTCGAGAAGCTGGTCTTCCTTGAGGTGCCACAGAACGGTCTCGACAAGCTGCAACGGAAGCCGCAATTGCTCCGCTGCCCATTCGCTGGTGAACCGCGGCACCGTCGCGCCAAGCTTCAGCGACAGGTCGCTCAGCACCTCCTGCCCAATCCCCGTTTCCTCAACGTTTGATGACGCTTGCGGCGCAAGCACACCGTCCACGTCCACCATGCGCGGCAAGTGCGGCGACGACGCGGTCGACACCTGCGCCGGCGGCCAGTGCGCATCACCCGACAACATCTCAGGCTCGAACGTCAAGCTCATGAAAACCTCGATTAGCTTCAGTTGAAGAGATTTGCCCTTGTCCGGCCCCGCGTCGCAAGACTCATCGCCGCGCAACCAACCTCAAATCCTAGATTTGAGCGCCGACCTGTCAAGATCCTGCGGCCAGCGCCCGACAACCGCGATGACATTTTGAAACAAGCTGCGCGAGAGCTACCGCCTTTGACGCCTGGCAGACTCAGGCCAGCAGCTGACGCTTCATCACCGCCGCGGCGACGACGACCGGCAGCCGAAGCCGCCGTACGCGGCTACACACCCCACTCGCCCCGCGCCCTCTCCCTGGGCACGAGTTTTTCCGGCTCGTTCATCCACGCATGGTGCGCCTTCGGATTTCCTCCAAGCCATCGCTCATCCACCGGCTTCGATGCCGGCTGAAATCGCGTATCGCGCGCCGGTCGCGGCATGACCGATCCGGGAGTCGCTACCCACCGGCCGTCTGCTCCGCGAGTTGCTGTTTCCCAAGCTCTCTGATCTTCTCGTCCGGCCACTTCTCGATCTTGTCGCAGTTCACCCACGGAGTCTTTCCAACCTGATACGACAGGTTCTTCGCCGCGGTGTAGCACGAGATGAACGACCAGCGCGGATTCTCGCTGCGGTTCTGGTCCGAGCGGTGCAGCAGGTTGCTATGGAAGAACAAGGCCGTGCCGGGATCCATCTCGCAATGCACCAGCTCGAAGCGCTTCATCGCCTCTTCCACGCGCTCCGGCTCAGCGCCGACCTGCTTGCCAACGGTCCCATGACCGATCCGGCCCATGCGGTGCGATGCCTTCAGCACCTGCAGGCAGCCGTTCGCTTTGCTGGCTGTATCGACCGCGATCATGCAGCTCGCCATGTCCGGGTAGAGGAAGCCGTTGCCGTACCAATA
>JBBRCX010000002.1:0-96001 GCA_038204465.1 Tepidisphaerales bacterium
GCGCCACAAACCTCACTGCGGGCCCGAACGGCCCCAGCCGAGAACACCGATTCGGCGCGGCCCGACGGTTTCACCGATTCATTTGTCAAAGAGCGTTCCGACACGGCCCCAGCCGTTGCGCCGAGGCATGATTCATTATACAGTCTTTCTTCATGGAGTCAACCCTTCGATAGGTGGGATTTTCGATTTTTGACTCTGGATTTTCGAGTGGAACGAGGTTTGGCAGGTGCTTGCGTCGAGATTTTGGATTGTCGATCGGTTGGCACTCCAACCGGCAGGTGTCAGATCCGGTAGATCACGATGGCGACGAAGGCACACAGGCCGAGGATTGCGGACGCATATCCAACCAACCCCAGCGCCGGACGGGTGGCCGCTCCGAGCGCGCCGCAGATAAGCCCCGCGCATCCCAAGCCGACCAACGTCACCGCCACGGGGAGCCAACTGACACCCCTGAAGGCGCCGATAAGCAGAAGCGCGTCGATCATGCAGGAACTAGCGCCTAGCGCCAACGATACAGTTGCGGTAGGCGATCGGCGGGTCGCCGATGGGGATGCGTAATCAATGGTCGATGGCGCTTCGGGCAATGCCATGGGGTACTTCCCGTTTTTCCTTCCGCCGGTTCAACGTCTTGAAGTTCGGCGAGCCCGCGCTCACAACAGGAGGGCGAGCTAATACAGATGATACCCGTTACCGATTAAGCGTCCGGCTCGGCGTCGGCGGGTGGGGGGTTCAGGAGGTTGCGGAGGTGCTGGCGGAGCAGGGCGCGGGATTGCTCGGTGTCGCGCTGACGGACGGACTGGACGATGGCGTGATGCTGCCACTGGGAGGTGGTGTCGGCGGGGTCCCAGTCGAGGCCGCGCTCGATCTCGGAGTAGAAGTAGTCGGCGAGGACGCCGTGCATGCCCGCGACGAGGGGCTCATTGCTCATCTCGAGCAGGACGCGATGAAAGGCGAGATCGGCGGTGCTGAGGTCCGCGAGACGGGCGCGCGAGGCGGCCGATTCAAAGCGCTTGGCCGCTTGCGCCAGCCGATCGATCTGCTCTTCGGTTGCATGGGTGACGGCGAGTTCGATGGCGCCGATCTCGAGCACATAGCGGAAGCGCGCGATGTGCGTGTCGTCGCTCGGGGAGCGGCTGTAGAAGGGGAGACTCTGCGAGAGAAGCTCGACGGGATCGGCGCGTCCGACGAGAAGGCCGCGGGCCTGGCGGCTCTTGAGGATGCCGAGGGCGCGGAGCTGGCTGACCGCTTCGCGTGCGATTCCGCGTGAGACGCGGTAGCGCCGGGCGACGTCCTCCTCCTTCATGAAAAGGTCGCCCTCGCGCAGGCCGCGCGCGAGGAGGGAGCGGCGCAGGCCATCGGCGACGTGGTTGGCGAGGGTGTTGGTATTCGGTTCCACCGGCATCGAATTATCCAATTATATCACCTGTCGATATTCCAACGCCCGCAAAAATGAGGAAATCATCTTGCAAGCCTCCGCGGCGCCGTTAATATTATTTAACTTTTTTGGTCCGCGTCGAGCGGCCGGCTGACGTTACGGGATTATTCGATCGCGGAACACACCCGCGTTCTTTGCCAGGACTAAACATGAAGATTCTTTGCGTGGGCGGCGGTTCGATGGGCCGGCGGCGACTGCGCGACCTGACGCATTTGAAGCCGGGAGAGGTCGTGCTGTTCGAGCCGGCGGCCCAGCGCTGCAAGGAGATCGCGGCGGCATTCGAGGTGCCGGGGTTCACCAGGCTGGAGGAGGCGCTGGCGCAGAAGCCGACGGCAATGACGATCTCGACGCCGCCGGCGCTGCACGATGATTACGTGCGCAAGGCGATGGAACTGAACCTGGATGTCTTCGCGGAGGTTCCGTTCGTGCTGGATGAGAAGGTGCTCAGCGATGTGGCGGCGAAGGCGCCGCAATACAAGCGAGCGCTGGGGGTGAGTCACACCACGCACTATTACCCGCCGTTCCGCCTGATTCACGATCTGCTGGAGCGGGGCGAGGTCGGCAAGCCGCTGTATGTGGAATACACGCTGGGAAACTATCTGCCCGACTGGCACCCATACGAGGACTACCGCACGTTTTACGGAAGCGACGCGGCAATAGGCGGGGCGGGGCTGGACATGGTCCTGCACGAGATGAACACTATCCAGTGGTGGCTGGGGAAGGTGAGCTCGGTCTTTGCGCGGCTGAGCAAACTGAGCTCGCTGGAGATCAAGGGGCCGGATAATCACGACGTGCTCATGACGTTCGCGAGCGGGGCGCGCGGGTTTTTCCACAACGACGTGATCGAGCGCGGCACGCAGGGGCGTCACATCCGGGTGATCGGGGAATCCGGCAGCATCGAATGGCACCAGAACCTGCCGACCATCCGGGTGTACAAAGAGTCGGCGGCGCAGCAAATCGGATTCGAAAAAGCGGCCGACTGGGACGAGGCCCTGGAGAAGAGCCGGCAGATGACCCAGATTCTCTCGCGGCAGCGTGCGAAGAGCGGGAAGGTCCCGATCGGTGATCCCGGCGCGTTCACGTACGAATCGTGCTACCTGCGGGAGATGGAGCACTTCGTGGGGGCGGCGGAGGGGAAGCACAAGTTCACGATGGCGAACGTTACCGACGAGCTTCAGACGGTGCGGGTCTTCCACAGCATCCTGCGGAGCAGCGACGGACAGAAAGAGGTCAGCGTCGGGGCGGCAGCGTGAGGTCCCCGCTCGTTCGCGCGACGAGGGAAGCGATGCCAGCAGATGCAACCGATGGAGGCAAGCGCAGCGGGGTGACCCGGATCATCGCGTTCGGCGATTCGACGACCGCGCCGCGAGGCGAGCTGGTGGTGTTCGCGGACCTGCTGGCGCAGGAGCTTCCGAAGCGCGGGATGAAGGTGGAGGTGATCAACAGCGGGGTGCCGGGAAACAACACGGAGCAGGCGCGGGAGCGGTTCGAGAAAGACGTGTTGGCGCGAAAGCCGGACGCGGTGGTGTTGTGGTTCGGGCTGAACGATGCGGCGGTGGACGTCTATCTGAACGCGACGGAGCCACGGGTTTCGCTCGAGAGATATGAGAACAACCTGAGGTCGTTCGTGCGGCAGCTTCGGGAAAAGGGAATTGCCGCGGTCTTGATGACGCCGAACCCGATGACCTGGACGAAGGAGATCCTGGGCTATTACGGGAAGGCGCCCTACAGGCCTGAGGATCCGGACGGAATGAACGTGGTGATGGGACCGTACGTGGAGGCAGTGCGAAGGACGGCGCGGGAGGAGAGGGCGGCGCTGGTGGACGCGTTTCAGGCGTTTCGGGATGCGGGAACCGCCGCCGAAGGGGGCATGGACGAGTTTCTCCTGGATGGGATGCACCCGAACAACGCCGGGCACCGGCTCGTGGCGAATCTGCTGATGCCGTACTTTTTACGGAACGCGCCGCGCTGACGTCAGCGGTTTCTGCGCGGCCCTCGCGCCACATCTTCTCTGTCGGGGGCGCTTACCGGTAGCATCCTCTCCGGTTACCGATGACCATTCCCGCTGACACCGCCGCTGTGCGATCCCGATCGAGCGAGGGGAAGTTTGCCCTCGGACTGACGATCTGCACTGCCCTGCTGCTGTCGTTGGGGATGTGGCGGCACGAGTTGTGGCGGGACGAGGCGAAGGCCTGGCTGATCGCGCGGGCGAGCACGTCGGTGCCGGAATTGATGCATAATCGGCGCTTCGAGGGGCATCCGGGGCTCTGGTACTTGCTGCTCTACGGGGTGACGCGATTCACGCACAATCCGGTGGCGATGCAGGTTCTGCACGTTGGGATCACGGCGGCGGCGGTCTACGTATTCGCGCGGTTTTCGCCTTTCGGCCGGGTGGAGAAGGTCCTCTTCGCACTGGGGTACTTCTGTCTCTTTGAGTACGGGGTGATCAGCCGGGGGTATGGGCTGGGAATGCTGCTGCTGTTCTGCGCCTGCGCACTGCTTCGTGCGAATCGAGCGAGACCGGTGGCGATCGCGCTGGCGCTGGGCTTGATGGCGAATACCAGCTTGTATGGCTGGTTCATCGCGCTGGCGATGAGCATCGCGCTGGCGGTTGATGCCGCGCGCCGAGGCGGCATACGAACGCTGTGGGGAAACCGCCGGGGGGAAGCACTGGCGAGCATTGTTCTGGTTGTCGTCGGGTTGACCGTTGCGGCGCTGAGCATCATTCCGCCGCCGCGCGTGCATGGCAAGGCTTCAGGGCAGACGCTGACGGTCCTGGAGGATCCAAGTTTTCCCGGGGCCTCTCCGGGCAGCAGCATTCGTGGGATCTGGCGTGGGCTGGTTCCGATCCCGAAGTTTTCGGACGATCATTTCTGGGGAACCAACCTGTTCATCAACGATTCGACGGCGAGTCTTTTGCTCGTCCCCTTGCTGGCGGCGGCACTGGTGGTCGGTTGGTTCTGCTGGCTTATGCGCCGCTCGGCGATGGCGGCGAGCTTCTTCGCGCTGGGCGTCTGCTGCATCGTCTTCTTCTCGATCTGGAAAGTTCCCGGCAGCGTGCGCCACCAGGGACACCTGTTCCTGCTGCTGCTCGCGGCGATATGGCTGGCCGGCGAGGTTCGCGCGTGGCGGGAGGCGGACGAGGGCAGGCGGCTTTCGTTCGCGGGGGTTGTACTGACGCTCTTGCTCTTCGCGGGGTTTGGCGGCGGGGTGTTCGCATATGGAGCAGATCTGTCGCGGCCATTCTCCGCGAGCCGGGCGGCGGCGGACTTCATCGCGCAGCACTATCCCAGAGCGGTGATGCTGGTGGGGCATCCGGCGCATGCTGTGTCGCCCGTGTGCGCGTACCTGGACCGGGGCGTGTATGACCCCTCGCGCGGTGATTACCAGTATTTCGAATTGCGCGACGGCACACCGAAGAAGGCGAGCGACGAGCGACTGCTGGCGGAACTCGAGCGATTGAGTGAAGCCGGGGCGGGGGTGCTCTTGATCTGCACCGAGGACCTGCACCTGCCGCCGAGCGACCTGCGCATCGAGAAGGTTGCGGAATATCACGACGGGATCGTGCGCGGGGAACAGTACCGGATATACGAGGTGGGAAAGGGGGGCGGGATCACGCCGGCAGGGGCGCAATAGAACCCTGAGTGAGTGGGTTTGTACGCGGCCCCGCTCCATGATAGGTTCCTATTGTCCGTGTCCGTGGGTGCGTGCGGCACTTCTGCGACGGTGATTGAGCAATCTGAGAGTCGACGCCCTAGCGCCAGCGTTCACGGTCTGGGTCTATTGGACGACCGTCTTCGGGAGGGGACGATCCGTGCGCCAGTTATCTGATTACAACGCTTCGCCGTCGGTGTCGGTGATCGTTCCGGTGTACATCGGTGGCCGGGCGCTGCGTCGTTGCCTGGCTGCGCTGGCTGAAGCGTCGCCGGCGCCGACCGAGGTGATCGTCGTCGCGGACGGGGAAGGCGACGGGGCATGGCGCGCCGCGGGCGAGTTTGGCGCTACGTTGGTCAAACTCGCGGCGCGGAGCGGCGCGGCGGCGGCCCGGAACGCCGGCTCGCGGGTGGCACGGGGACAGATCCTCTTCTTCGTCGACGCGGACGTCGTGGCGCCTCCCGACGCTGTGGAACAGGTAGCCGCCGCGTTCGCTGCCGATGCGACACTCGCGGCGATGTTCGGTTCTTACGACGACGCGCCGGCCGAAGCGAATTTCCTGTCGCAATACAAGAACCTGCTGCACCACCACACGCACCAGAGCGGCCGTGCGGAGGCGTTCACTTTCTGGACGGGGTGTGGCGCGATACGGCGGAAAGTTTTCCTGAACGCAGGCGGCTTCGCCGAAGGGGGCGAACTCGAGGACGTGGAGCTCGGCTACCGTTTGTGCCGCGCGGGCCATCGGATCGTGCTTCGGAAGCAGTTGCAGGTGAAACATCTGAAGCGTTGGGGGCCTTGCTCGCTCCTGAAGTCGGACCTGGTGCATCGGGCAATTCCCTGGGCGGGTCTCATCCTGCGTCAGGGGCGGGTGAACAACGACCTGGATCTGCGTTACTCGAATCGGGCGAGCGTCGTGCTTGCCTATTTGCTGGTGATGAGTCTTGCGGCGGGGTGTTGGCGGCCCCATGCGTTGTGGCTGGCGGCGGGTTGCGCGCTTGGGCTGCTCGCGCTGAATCGAGGGGTGTATTTGTTCTTCCGGCGCAAGCGCGGCCTCGCGTTTACGGCGGCAGCCGTCCCGTGGCACTGGATTTATTACCTCTGCGGCGGACTCGGGTTTGGGATCGGGGTCGTGCTGCGACTGTGCGAGCGCTGGAGCGGGGGAAAAATCCGCAAATGCTGGCCCTCGGGCCGATTCACACGGCATGCACCGATACAACCACCACGATCCTTCCGCCCGCCGCGGCCAGGATCGTCCAATAATAGAACGAGTGCGGCGATGGACATAGCTCCGGTTCAGGAGGAAGCAGGATCGTTGCCGGGCGGCGGGACATTCGAGCGGCCCGTGCGCCTGGGGCTCGTGGGCTTCGGCAGGCTCGCGCGCGAATACTACGTGCGCGCCCTCGCCACGCTCGGGGGTGTCAGGCTGGTCGCGGTGGCGGATCCGCTTCCTGAGAGCCAAGCGGCGGCGGAAAAAACTTTTGCCGGTGTCCGGACCTTCGCAAGCCATCAGGAACTGCTCGAGAGCGAAGCGATCGATGGATTGCTGGTGGCGTCGCCGCCTTCGGCCCATCTCACCGCGTGGCTGGACTCGGCCCGCGCCGGGATTCCTGTCTTCATGGAGAAGCCGTTCGTCCTCGCGCGCGAGCTGCCCAGGGCACTCGAGGCGGCGGAGGCGGCCCCGCTGCTGCTGATCAATTTCAACCGTCGTTTCTGGCCCGCCTACCGGCGAATGGGAGAGCTTGCGCGGGCGGGAGCGGTGGGGCAGTTGCAGGACGCGCGGTTCGTCCTGCAGGTGAACGTGAAGGCGTGGTGCGCGGTGACGCAGCATCGCCTGCAAGCGGGCGAAGGCGGAGCGCTTTACGATCTCGGGAGCCAGGTGCTCGACCTGGCTTGCGCCATGCTCGGGCAGCAGCCTGCGAGCGTGTGGGCGCGGACATCGAGCGAGCGGTGGAAAGACGATCACGTCCACGTGACGCTGCAGATGCCTGGCGGTCTGAGGGTGGAGTGCGAGGTGGCGTATGACGTGCCGACGCGCGAGCGCATCATGATCACAGGAAGCGAAGGCGTGCTGCGGATCGATGATCCAAACGCCGGGCTGCACCGAATCGTGTCATCCGCGCGGGGGCGGGGCGTGAGTCGGCGCTTGAAGGACCTGTTCATATTTGGCGGGCGCGCGCTGCGCCGCGATCAGTCGATGTCGCGCTATACGATCCGCTCGGCCCTGCAGCATTTCGTGTCAGGCGTGCGTGCCGGCAATGGATTTCAGCCGGGCTTCGACGCGGCGGTGCGGAATAGCCTGCTGCTGGAAGCGGCGGCGCGTTCCGCGGCGGAAAATTGCGAGGTGCCTGTGAACCCAATGAACGCCGGGGTGAGCGCATGAGCGGGCTCGGACGCCGGAAGCTGGCGATGATCGGCCTGGATGCGGCGGATCTGGAGTTCATTCAGGAGCATCTGTTCGCACTGCCGAATCTTGCGCGACTGCTCTCGGGCGGGACCGTGCGGCGATTGGATTCGACAGCGGGGCTGCTGGCGGGTTCGGTCTGGCCGACGTTCTACACCGGCACGCTGCCCGGCGAGCACGGGATTTACCACCACCTGCAATGGGACGCGGCCGCGATGGGACTGCGCCGCGTCTCGGCGGATTGGCTGCATCGCGAGCCGTTCTGGTATGAGTTGGAACGCCGAGGGCTTTTGGTGATTGCGGTGGATGTGCCGATGACCTTCCCGTCGCGGCTGACCCGCGGCGTGGAGGTGATCAATTGGGGATCGCATGACACCTTGAGCGCGTTTCAGACGCAGCCGGCGGAACTGCGCGGTGAGATCCTGCGCCGCTTCGGGCGGCACCCGATGGGATGCGAAATCCCAGTGAACAAGTCGGCGGGGGAACTGGAGCGCATCCGTGCCAACCTTGTGGAGGGAGCGCGCCGGAAAGGGGAACTGTCACGGTGGCTGGCTGAGACGCGGCCGTGGGACTTTTTCCTGACGGTATTCGGCGAGTGTCATCGCGGGGGCCACATCCTGTGGGCCGAAAAAGAAGACGAGGGCGAGCCAGGCGCAGCAGGCGCGCTGCGGGACGTCTATCGCGCGGTGGACGAGGCGATTGGCGTATTGCTGGCATCGCCGGCGCTGGCGGAGGCGCGGGTGGCGGTGTTCGCGCTGCACGGGATGGGGCCGAACCGCTCGCAGGAACACTTCATGCCCAGGATCCTCGATCAAATCAACGCGCGCTTCGGAAGCTCAGCTGTGGCAGAGGAAAAGGAGGCGCCGCCGAAGGGCCAGCGCAGCGTGATGCGGCTGTTGCGCGAGAAGGTGCCGGCGGCGTGGCAGAATGCGGTGGCGAAAGCGGTGCCGGTGAGCGTGCGGGATTTCGTCGTGAGCCGGTCAGTGACGTCGGGTCATGAATGGAAGGAGACGCCGGGCTTCGCGCTGCTCGCGGATCTGCACGGATATGTTCGACTGAACCTCGCGGGGCGCGAACGGCTGGGGAGCCTGTCGCGGGCGAGCGATGAAGAGCGGCAATACCGGGAGTGGATCGAGCAAACCCTCCTGAGCTTTCGAATCGCCGGGAGCGGGGAGCGACTGGTGAGAGAAGTGGTCTGGACGCGGGACGTTTTCCCGGGGGAGCGATCGGAATATCTGCCGGACGCGATCGTGAAATGGAGCGGCGCGGGGCCGGTGTCGAGGATCGAATCGGAGATCCTCGGCCGTATTGAGGCACAGCGGGGGACGGGGCGATCGGGGAATCATCGGGCGGATGGTTTTTTCCTGGCCGGGGATGGCGAAGCTTCGGCGCGACCCCCGTCGCATATTTCGGGATTCGCGGGGTGGGCGCTGGATGCGCTCGGAGTGTCGCCTGCGGGCGACGCCTCCACACGCGGCGCGGGTGCGAAGGCTCCCACTTTCTAAGGCGCCGCGGAAGTCGAGGGACTCCCTCAATTAATCTGCATTTGCCTCGCGGCGGCCGCGGTGCGCCAACGGTGCGCTGCGCTGGTGTCCGCTGCCCGCATGCGGGGGCGCGGGGCTGGCTGGCTTCGATTTGGGGTCGGCCGTAAAGTACGCGGCGCGGGTGCAAAGGCATTGCGCCGGCGCTTTCAGCAAGGTGTTGCGCGGATGAATATTCGAGATCCACAGGGGTCGAAGTATGACCTGATGAGCCTGGGGGAATGCATGGTTCGGCTGTCTCCGCCGGGGCATGGGCGGATTGAGTTTTCGCCGGTGCTGGAGGTGTGGGTGGGGGGCGGCGAGTTCAACGTCGCATATGCGCTGGCGCGGCTGGGGATGCGCACGGGATTTCTGAGCCGGCTGGTGGATAATCCGGTTGGGCGCATCGTGATGAACCACGGACGGGCGGCCGGCGTGGACATGTCGCACGTGGCGATGGCGAAGTACGACGGCGTGGGGCGCGCGGACCGGATCGGGCTGAACTTCACGGAAGTCGGAACGGGCGTGCGCGCCAGCGTGACCATGTACGACCGCGGGCACTCGGCGGCTTCGAACATGAAGCCGGGGATGATCGATTTCAAGAAGGTGTTCGGTGACGGAGTGCGCTGGCTGCACACGGGCGGCATTTTCACCGCGTTGTCGGATGGATGCGCGGCGGTCTGCAGGGAGGCGCTGCAGGCGGCGCGGGAGGCGGGGACGATCACATCATATGACCTGAACTTCCGCTCCAAGCTGTGGTCGAGCGCGAAGGCGCAGCAGGTGACGAGGGAACTCGTGCCGCTGGTCGATTGCCTCATCGGCAACGAGGAGGATTTTCAGAAGGTGCTGGGATTTGAGGTGGAGGGAGCGGATGAAAGTCTGTCGGCGCTGGATACCAGCGCATACAAGAAGATGGTCGAGAAGGTGGTGAAGGCGTATCCGAACGTAAAGGTGGTGGGGACGACGCTGCGCGAGGTGAAGAGCGGGCTGGTGAACAACTGGTCGGCGATCCTGTATGCGGACGGGAAGTTTTACGAGAGCCGCCGGTACAACGATCTGGAGATTGAAGACCGGGTGGGCGGGGGCGACGGGTTTTCGTCGGGTTTCGCCTATGGATTTTTGAACGGGAAGACGCCGCAGGAATGCGTGGATATCGGGGCGGCGCATGGGGCGCTGTTGCAGACGACGCGCGGGGACACGAGCCAGATCGATCTGGAGGAGTTGATGCACGTGTTCAAGGGGGGAAGCGCGAGGATCAAGAGGTAAAGTTACCCGATGCGGCTGAAGCCGGGACGGCAGGCCATCGGCAGCGGGCAGCGAGCAATCAGCGACACATGAAGATCTTATTGACGACGACGAGTTTTCAGGACACGCCGGGCAGGCACCATGCGGTGCTGGAGGGAAGCGGGTTGGAAGTGGTGCGGGCGCGGGGGCCGTTGAGTGAAGGGCAAATGATCGACCTGATTCGCTCGGGAGGCGGGTTCGACGGATTGTTGAACGGGGACGATCAGATCACCGCGAAGGTGATCGACGCGGCGCTGCCCCGGCTGCGGGTCATCGCGAAGTATGGGATCGGACTGGATTCGATCGACGTGAAATACGCGACGAGCAAGCGGTTGCCGGTGCTGTATACGCCGGGCGTGAATCACACGACGGTGGCGGAGCATGCGATCGGGCTGATGATCGCGCTGTCGAAACATTTCTGGCCGCACTTGCGGTCGACGAAGGCCGGGCAGTGGAAGCGGATCACGGGAAACGAGTTGTACGGCAAGACGCTGGGCGTGCTGGGGCTGGGGCGGATCGGAAAGGAAGTGGTGACGCGTGGGGTGGCGTTCGGCATGTCGCCGATCGCTCATGGGAACCACTGGGATGATGCGTTCGCGAAAGAGCATGGGTTGAAGCGGATGGAGACGCGCGAGCAGGTCCTGCGCGAGGCGGACGTGGTGAGCCTGCACATGAGCCTCACCGACGAGACGCGCGGGTTCATCAACCGGCAGCGGATCGAGATGATGAAGCGCGACGCGATATTGATCAACACGGCGCGCGGCGGGGTGATCGTGGAAGAGGACGTGGCGGAGGCGTGCCGGTCGGGACGGCTGCGGGGTTACGCGGCGGACGTGCTGGAGCAGGAGCCGATGAAATCGCCGCACGTATTTCAGGATTTGGATAATGTGATCGTGACGCCGCATGTGGGGAGCAGGACGCTGGAGAGCGTGGAACGGCAGGGGATGCGGGCGGCGCTGAATATCGTGAATTATTTGAAGGGGGATGGGGATTACGTGCAGGCGAATTTGATTGGATGAAGTGAAGGGGGATGAGCGCGGTCGGTGAGGTTCGGAAGTGGGGGAACGATTCGGCACGGGCGGGACGCCCGTGTTACGTTGAACGTTGAAGGCGCGCGGTCGCATGCGCGGTGATTTGGATGGCGATGAACTATTTGATGCCGGTGGCGCAGCATAACGCGTTGGTGGAGGCGGCGTTTCGAAGTCGGGGGTATACGGCGGAGGAGTCGGCGGCGGCGGCGCGCTTCTGCGAGTTGGCGGCGCGGCATGGGATCAAGACGCATAACGCCCTGAAGGCGATCCACCTGGACGATCATTTCGGATCGAAGGCCGGGGGATGCAAGCCGGGCGCGAAGATCGAGAAACTGCCAAGCCGGTACAAGGCGGTGGCGCGGTGGAACGCGAATCGGAAGCTGGGGCAGGCGGTGGCGTTCGAGGGGATGGCGGAGGCGATGGCGCTGGCGGACGAATATGGGATCGGCGCGGTCGCGGTGGATAACGCGTTCCATTATCTATGGGGCGGCGGATATGTGATCGAAGCGGCGAAGAAGGGATACATCGCATATACGTGCTGCACGGCGGCGCTGGCGGAGGTGGTGCCGTTCGGCGGGAAGTTTCCGACGCTGGGCACCAACCCGCACAGCTGGGCCTTCCCGACGCAGGAGGCGGTGGGGTTTCCAATCTGCGTCGATTGGGCGACGAGCACGGTGGCGATGGGACGGGTACAGCAGTTTGTCCGGGAGGGAAAGCCCCTGCCGCCGGGGACTGCGGTGGATGCGGAGGGCCGCGAGACAACCGATCCGCAGAAGGTGGCGGCGCTGCTGCCGTTCGGGCAGCACAAGGGGTATGGGTTGTCGCTGATCGACGAGCTGATGGCGGCTTATACGGGAGGATCGCTGCCGACGATCCGCAGCCGGTGGGGACGCGGGCCGGCGGGGGAGAAGTACACGCCGTGCTTTTATTTTCAGGCGATTCGGCCGGAGGCGCTGAGCGGGGACGATTTCGCGGAGCATCGCACGCAGCAGCAGAACGTGAAGGCGGTGATCGCGGACGTGCTGGGACATGGGAATGAGAAGTGCATGCTGCCGGGTGAGCCGGAGGCGAAGGCGGCGGCGCTGAGCGCGAAGCTCGGAGGATTGATCTTCACCGCGGCGGAGGTGGAGGCGTTTGCGGCCATCGCGGCGGAGTCGGGGGTTGCGTTTGATTCAGACGCCCTGAAACCGGTGGAGGCGTGATGGGATATCGCGGGCTGGAGATCGCCGGGAAGAGTTGCCTGATCACCGGGGGAACGAGCGGCATCGGACGGGCGATCGCGCTTGGGTTTGCCGAGGCGGGGGCGCGGGTGGTGGTGGGATCAAGCAGCGCCCAGAAGGTGGAGGCGGCGCGCGCGGAGCTTGGGGCGGGGCATGATGCGCTGCGGCTGGACGTAACCGATGAGGCGAGCGTGAAGGCGGCGGTGGAGCACGCGGTGCGGCGCTTCGGAAGGCTCGACGCGGTGGTGAACGCCGCGGGGGTGATCAAGCGCGAGCCTTCGCTGCAGATGGCGGCGGCGGAGTTCGAGCGGATCGTGCGGGTGAACCTGGTGGGGAATTTCATCGTGGCGCAGGCGGCGGGTCGGGTGATGAAGGACCAGACGCCGGGCGACCGCGGGGTGCGCGGATCGATCGTCAACATCGCGTCACTGAACAGCTTCATCTCACTGAGCGAGGTGCTGGCCTATGCGGCGAGCAAGTCGGGGGTGATGGGGTTGACGCGCGGGCTGGCGAACGAGTGGGCGCAGTATGGCATCCGAGTGAATGCAATCGCGCCGGGGATCTTTCCGACGGAGTTGAATCGCGGCCTGGTGGAAGGGACGCCGCGGGGGCAGTGGCTGAAGGAGCATACGCCTCTGGCGCGGTTCGGGGATGCGAGCGAGTTGGTTGGTGCGGCGATTTACCTGATATCGCCCTCGGCAAGTTATACGACGGGAGAGACGATGATCGTCGATGGCGGGTTCCTGGCGCGCGGGGTGTGAAGGGGTGCGGGCGGGGAGCTTCAGGGATTGCTGCGCATGCCCATCGCGTGGGCGCGACGGCTAAACCGGTGACCAGAGGCGTTGCGATTGGGTGAGGGTGGGGTTGGATTGAGAGCCCGAAGGAATTGGCGCGCGGCGTCGGGGAGGATGGAGCAGGCGAAGAGGGTGAGCCTCGATCGCTCGATCACCTCGGCGAAGCCCCGTGCTACTGCTCTTGCCTGCATCCCGGTGAAACGGACGGGTGGAAATCTCAGGTGCAGCTTCGCGTCGCGGCGTAGGGAGGGGTCGTGAGCGGACTTGGCGAGGGAATGACGCGCCGTGGTTTTCGTTGCGGCGCCGAAGCGCTGGATGCGGGGACCAGACCTGGGTGGACCAGGATCCGCGCGGGTCGTTGGGGAGCCAAAACCCGTAGGTGGCGAAGACGAGGTGATGTGCCAGCACCATTGGTGGTCATGGTATAGCGCACCCACGTCGCGTGGGCGCGACGGCTAAACCGGGTGGCGCGGCGGCGTGATGAGTCCTTTGCGGCGTGGATGGCGCGCGGAGTGCGGGGCGTGGGCGTGGTGAGGGCGTGGTGAGTTTGTTGTGGCACGGAGAGAGCGCGGGGCGCGACGGGGCGCGTGCGCGTGTGATGCGGGTTATCCGTAGGCGCCTTTTTCGTGGAGGCCCAGGACACGGCGCCGGCGGGGGTCGGCGCGCTCGGACATTCCCTGGGGGAGCTGGTAGCCCATGTAGGGGTAGAAGCGCTGGGCCATGAAGCGGCGGGCGTAGCCGACGCCGAACACGTAGCGGGTGCGGTCGGAGGTGTTGGGGGCGCCGCGGTGCCAGGCCTGGTTGTTGAACAGGTAGAGGTCGCCGGCCTTGCAGAAAATCGGGACGGCGTGTTTGCCCTCGAAGACGGGGTCCTTCAGGTCGTTGGGCTGCCGGCCCGAGTAGTGACTGCCGGGGACGACCTGGGTGGGGCCGTACTCGAGGGAGGAAACGTCACTCAGCGCGAAGGTGCAGTTGGCGATGAAGACAGGGAGGGTGAGGCGCGGGTCGTGGCGCTCGACGCCATTGTTGACGGGGAAATAGACGCCATCGTCGACATGGAAGGTGTCGATGGCCTTGCCGGGGTGGTTGCGGATGGCGTTCTGGGAGATGAAGTGGCAGTCGGGGCCCACGATCGCCTCGGCAAGACTAATCAGCGGCTCGCGGGTGAGGAACTGCTCGAAGAACGGATCGATCTCAAAGAGGCGCAGGGCGATGTAGCCGTCGAGGGCGTTATACGATTCAGTGTATTTCGGATCGTCGAAGATGCGGTCGATGGTTGCCCTGGCAGTGGCGATTTCATCGGGCGTAAGGACGGCGGGGACGTGGCAGAACCCATCGCGATGGAAGTCATCGACGACGCGCGATCGTTCCTCATCGCTTAAAGGTTTGGCAGAAGAAATCGTCGAAGCGGCGGTCGTGGTCATGGGGAACTCCTTGTGGCGCATATTGTGATGAGTGATTCGCGGTTTGTCATCAAGGGCAGATCCGTGGTTTCTTCTGGTGATGCTGGGCGGCAGCCAAGGGTCGGCGGAGCATGAGTTATGATTGTACCGGGCGAGGGAACCGCGGGCGCATTACGATTAGCAGGATGAGAGGTTGGGGATTTCGGACGTTCGCTGTGCTGTCGCTGATGGTGGCGGTGTCGGCGGTGGGAGCATGGGGAATCGGGTGGCGGCATTCGTATGGAGTTGTTCTGCATCACCACTGGTGGCATGTGGGATTGATGACGAGCGACGGGTGGGTGTGCGGCTATCGAGGACAGGGAGTGAAGTGGAACTCGGGCTGGGAATGGATGGCGCTGTCGACGAGGCGGTATTCGGCGGCTGAGTTTTGCGCCAACTTTGGCGCGGCCCGGCTGGGGTTTGGGTACCTCTACCATCAAGGCGCCCCCTTCCGCAGTGGGTATGTGCCGTTCCGAATCGCGGGCTTGCTCGTGCCGCTCTGGCTCATCGTTCTGTTCTGTGCACTGCCGGTGTGGATGTGGCTGCGGCGTGCGGTGCTGCTGCGCACGCGGCTGAGGCGCGGGCTGTGTTGGCGGTGCGGTTATGACCTGCGCGCCTCCGGTGGCCGCTGCCCGGAATGCGGGACGGTGTGTTCCGAAGAGCCAGGGGCTTTCCACCACAAGCTGGCGAGGTCCGGGGCGGCTCATCGTTCACGGATGAAATGATAACACCGCGTTTATCTCTTGCGTCCGAATTCTTCCCGGTAGTAGCCGCCCAGTTCCAGGTTTGGATAGGCCTCGCCCAGCTCGACGCGGAGCTTTTGGAGAAGCTCTTCATACTCCGGCGCGCGGATCGCGCGAGTGGAAAAGAGGGTGCGGGGGACGAGTAGCTCGCGGCCGGTCACGTAGAACAGGGTCACACGGCCCTTGCCCGGGCGTCCGAGCGCGGCAAAGCTCCGCACGTCCGACCAGGGGATGAAGCGCCGGTGGTTCTCGATGCCCGCCGAGCGGATGGTGAACGTTCGCTGGTAGTCATCGATCATCGCCCACACCTGCCAGACTACGGCGAGAGCGAAAAGGGCAACGGCGAGGGGGAACAGCAGCGGCACCAGCTGGCGAACGAGCCATGCACCGACGGCAAACATCGGCACGGTGAGCAACAAGGCGGCGAGGCCCTTTGCCGACCGGTGGCGGTAGCCGCCGGAATAGAGGACACGCGAGTAGTCCAGTGGCTCTGACATGGAGGCAGCGCTCTGTGCCGATGAGGTTAGCATCTCTGTCTAATTAGAATTGCCGTCATTCGATGCAGCTTGGGGCATGGATCGGAGCGATGGGCGGCGCCGCCGCGCTGCATCGGTCGTCGACGACGCCCTCCTCTGCCCGGGCGCGGCGGTCGATCCCGTGAGAGGATCCTGCTGGCGCGAGAGGACCGCTATCGGCGGGGGGAGCGTTGTTGTTCCATGAGGATGTTGTAGTAGCGGAGGAGCGTGCCTTTGGCGCGCTCGAGGCGGCCGATGGAGATGTTGTAGTTGGAGATGGCGGTTGCCTCATCCTCCTGGGCATTGGCCAGCCTTTCCTGGGTGTCGAGCTCGAGCTGAACGAAGGTGGGGGTGAGGGCTTCGGCGTTGGCCTGACGGCGCTGCTGAATGGCGAGCAGGGCATCGGCCTGCTGGAAACGGGCCCGGCGGCGGGCGACGATCAAATTCCAGGTGGTCTCCACTTCGCGGGCCGCCTGGGTTACGTCGACGGTCACCTGGTTGACCAGAGCACGATACTGCTCGATCGCCTGCATTCTCTGGAGCAACGCGCGCTTGTAGATGGCCCGCGCGGCGCGGTTACCGAAGGGGATGGACAGCTCGAGGCCGGCCGACCAGCTGATGTTATCCAGGTCTTTCTGGTCGCTGAAGGCGCCGCCGGAGTCGTTCCCGACGCCTTGAAAGTTGACCTGCCCGGTGAGGTTCAGCTGGGGCAGGAGGTTGTTCTTCGCGACTTCGCGCGCGATGTCGGCGGAGTTGATTCGGATCTGCTGCTCGCCGAGCTCGAAGCGGCTTTCGAGGGCGGTGGCGACCTGCTCGCCCAGATCGAAGCGGAAACGTTCGAGGACGGGTCCGTTGGCCGGGAGGACGACGAGCGGGCTGGAGACGGGAAGGTCGGAATCATTCATCCGGCGTTTGAGCTCATCGGAGAGATCGCGAATGCGCTGCTTGGCGGCGATGAGGGTGGCGCGGCGGGCCTCAACCGAAGCGGTGGCCTGCGCTGTCTGCAGGCGCGAGGCGTCGATTCCCGCTCCCATTCGCTCGACGAGGATCTTGGCGGTGCCGAGGGTGCGATTGAGCAAGTCTTCCTGGATCCGTACGACCTCTTCGGCCTGGACGATTCTCCAGTAGTTCTGGTCAACTTCGGAGATGTTTTCTTCGAGGGTTTTTCGGAACTCGAGAAAGCTGATACGCTGATTGTTGGCCGCGATCGATATTCGCGCGCGGTTCACATCGGTGCCGAAGTCGCGCAGGAGCGGCTGCGTGACTTTGAGGATCAACTCGTTGAGCTCGTAGGGATTGGTGGAGGATCCCCTGATTCGACCAGAAGCGGGGTCGCGGTTGATGCGCTGGATGCCGTAGCTGGTCTCCACCTGGCCGCCGCTCATCAGGTTCTGGCGGATGCCATTGCGGAAGGTCCAGGTCCGGAAGATCTGCGGATCAAACGGGCTGGCGGTGGAGAAGAGGCCGGAACTCGGGGAGAGGATGCGCTGGTCTTCGAAGTTGAGCTGCGTGAACCACTCGGGATCGAAGCGCGCCTCGGCCTCGACAACGCGGGTGGCGTCGACCGCGGGCTCGTAACCCGCGACGCGGACTTCGCTGTTGTTGGCGACGGTGCGCTGGATGATTTCCTGGAGTGCGAGGCGGACGGAATCTTCCTCGGTGACCGATGGGCCGGTGGTGGCGGCGTCGGGGCCGCTTGTTGGGCGGGTGGCGCTGAGCGGGCTCTCCATGGTGGTGGGGAGCGGCGGCAGAGGCCGGCTCACGTTCTCGGTTGCCCGTGTCCGTTCGGGGCGCTGAAGGGCGTGAGGGTTGAACGGCGGGGGGTCGGTCGCGCACCCGGCGATTGCGAAAGACAACAATGCCAGCGTGGAGGTCCGCCGCGCGTAAGTGGTTGCCCGCCGTAACGCCCCAGTAGCCCGCACCACCTTGCGCATCGTTACACTCCGTTTCATAGACCCCGGTTGGGGCTGCGATTATAGAAACCGGCGCGCCGAACTCCACAGCCCGGTAAGGCCAAAGGCAATCAAAGTCAGCCCGCCCGCCACGTCGGCGCCGAGGAGCCAGCCTTGCCGACGGTAGCGCCCCGCCCAGCTGAGGGCACAGGCGAAGAACAGGACCCAGCTGATCGTCCCGATGAAGACGCCGGCGCACAGCGACGGCAGGCGGCGAGGCGCGCCATCGGTGATCGAGCCCACTGTACCGGGGACTGCGACGAACCAGAAGAACAGCGTCATCGGATTCAGCAGCGTCATGAGCAGTCCTGTGAAGTAGGCGCCGGTGGCGCGGCGGGGACTCCGGGTGTCGGATTCGAGCGGATCGGATCGCCACCCGCGCATGGCGGCGCGAACGCAGTGGGCACCCAGGCATAGCAGAAAGACTGGGCCGGCAATGCGCATCGGCCAGAGGATCCAGGAAGGCGCGTGCGGACCGCCGACCGTGATGCTGCTTAGGATCGCATAAGCTACGTCGACGCTGACGGCGCCGCAGCCGAGAGCGAATCCGGCACCGAATCCATTGCGCAGGGTTCGGCGCGCGATCTCGACGTTGACCGGCCCGATGGGCGCGGCCGCTCCCAATCCGAGAAGAATCCCCTGCTGGAGGAGGCCGAGGTCCAAAGCGATTCCCATCCTTCCCCGTATGTTGTTCAGGTGCAACGGGCGAGGGTATCAACCGGCAAATCCAGCGTTTGCGGCGTCGGAATTCCGCACTTTCTGTCCGTTGGCTGGAGGACACATGGAGTGTTATAGTGCGCCAATGCCCCTTCCGGATGAGCCGACGAAGGCCAAGACCCTGCAAGAACTGGTCGACGACGTGGGTCTATACCCGCCCGAGGCCTTTGAGTTCGTCCAGCAGGGCCTGAGCTTTACGGTGCAGAAGATTCACGGCGAGGCCACGGATGCGAACGCCAGCCGCCACGTGTCAGGTCAGCACCTTTGCGAGGGGCTTCGGGAGTATGCCTTGACGCACTGGGGCATGATGGCGCGGACGGTGCTGCGCCATTGGAACATCACATCGACGGCCGATTTTGGCCGGATCGTCTTCGCGCTGGTTGACGTGGGACAAATGCAGCGGACGGAAGAGGACACCCTGGACGACTTTCGCAACGTCTACGATTTCCGGACCGCGTTCGAATCAGAATACCGGATCCAGACCACGTCCTGAGCGATGGGCAAATCCGTTACCCCCAAGAAGCAGAACCAACCAGCGCGCTTATCGTCTGCTGCGGTTGAGCAGGGACGAAAAAGCCTCTGTGCGCCGCTGCGCCCGCGGCGAAAGCTCCTTATCGCGATGTGGGTGGTCATGGCGACGTGGATGGCGTTTCTCCTGGTGCTGTACTTCAAGACCATCTATCCCGCGCGTCATCCGCACACCGGGCAGACGACGCGGAGTGTGCGCCCGTTGGAATGAGTTGATGCGGGTTACTTCGCTGCGGTCCGGCGGCGCGGTTCCCGAACCGACGGCAAAGAAGACCAGGCTCGTTAATTGAAATCTTTGACGGAGGTAATCAGCAGTTCCTTGCGCACGGGCTCGACGGCCTGACCAAGCGCGGCGCGGTAGTCGATCAGATAAGCCAGGCCGGCCAGCATCAGCTCACCCGTCGTAGCCCAGAGTCGAAGCAGGACGCTGAGGAACGCGAGGAAAGCGGTGAGTTCGCGGGGGTCGGCGAACTGGGCGCGAATGTGAGGCGGCAGGGCAAAGTGCATCGCGCCGATGAAGACGAACTCGCGCACGCCGAGCCCGCCGGGCGACCAGAATGCGAGAAAGCCGGCGCACCAGGCGAGTGAATATGCGCCCGCGACTACCCACCATTTCGCCAGCGGCAGGTGCAGCGCTTGGTGCGTGACCAGCCAGATTGCGAGGCTCTGCCAGAGGAGCCCCGCCACCGCCCAGACCAGCAGCGTGCTGAGCGCGCCGAATCGCATCCGATCGTCGATCGGAGGTTTGCCGAAGCGTCCGAGCGCATTGTTGGCAATCTTGTAGAGAATGCGCGGGTGAAGCAGGAGCAGAAGGAGTGGGATGAGGAAGGCGGCGGCGATCAACCAATTGCCCGCATCGCCCTGGACCTTGTGCCCGAGCCAGGCAAGCGAGCCGACGGCGACGAGTAGATTCGCGAGGAGGAAGATGACGAGCTCGAGGACCTGGCTTGTCGAGGAGACGCTCCCGCGAACGCCGTACGGCCGCACGAGATAGACCCGGCCGGCCACCTGCCAGATGACGCCGGGGATGTAGCGGGCAAGCTCCGACGTAGACCAGATACGCGTCGCGGCAGCGACGGGAAGCCGATATCCGAAACCGATGAGGATACGCCGCCAGGCCAGCGCGCGGCACGCGAACAGGAACAGCGCGAACATCGCAGAGGCCAATAGGAACTGCAGCCAGTTGGTCTCGGCGATGCGGCCTTTCACTGCCTCCCAGTGCGTCACGATCGGCTTGAGGATCCATGCGAGAATAGCAGCGGTGACGCCGAGACCGACCACACGCCGCATCCATGGCGCAATCGACGACCAGACGGTCCAGAAGCGGCGGCCGTAGGAGGGGTCGATCTCCAGGATTTCAGTGTCGGGGTCGCGCGTGACATCCTCTGTGCCGACATGCCGGCGACGGCGGCGCGGTGGGAGCAGGTCGATGCCGCGATGCCGCAGCCAGGGACGGATTCGGCGGCGTATTCGCGCGACGAAGTGCAGCACCTTATTGAGCATGAAGTCGGAGCGCAGCCCGAGGCCGAACGTGATCGGCGCCGCCAGTAGGTAAAGAACGGCCAGCAGCGTCCCGTGGTGCCGGATGCCCCAGGGCATCTTGATGGCCCACAGGTAGCCGAGAATGCCGGCCGGCACGAACAGTGCCGCCAACGCGACGCCGCGTCGGAAGGCAAGGCTCTCCCGCCGGATCGGCTTGCCCTTCAGCACTCGAGCTGTGAAGTGACGCTTGCCCGGCAGCGTGATGAGCGCGAAGCCGATGAGGAACAGCGGCAGCCCGCCTGGGCCGGGAAGCGCGAAACCGATCGGTCCGGAGACGAGGATCAGCAACCATCCGATGAGGTTCCTCAGGATAAACCAGGTCCAGGTTGCAACGGCAGATGGCCGGCGCGGTCGGACGCGGCGGGTGGAGGGGCCCGGCGGAAGGTCGGGTTGAATCTGTCCGTGAAACCGCATGTCATCAACGACGCTGCCCCTTCCGCCGCTCCCGGATTGTAACATCGAAGAATCACGACGGAAGTTAGCAGGCGCGCGAGACTTTATAAGGACGTGCTAGTGGAGTTCTTCCGCAACGCCCGAACTGTTACATTAATCGTATGCAGCGCGATATCGACCGGGTCTTGATCTCGCAGCGCGATATCGCCGAGCGGGTGGCCGAACTGGCGCGGGAGATCACCGCCGATCACTCTTTATTGGGTTCTTCCGATGAGCAAATCACGATTGTGCCGGTGCTGACCGGCGCGATGATCTTTTGCGCTGACCTGATCCGCCAGGTGCCGATCGCGATGCGCATCGGACTTCTGACGGTCGGCAGCTATCCCGGCGCGAAAGTCTCGAGCCAGGGCGCGCAGGTGCTCGCGCAGCAGCTGGGGGAAGTGCGCGGGCGCGACGTCCTGCTGGTGGACGATGTATTGGACAGCGGCGGAACCGTGCGGCTTGTCAGTTCGCTGCTGCGCCAGCTGGGCGCGCGCCGGGTGCGCACGTGTGTCCTGCTGCGCAAGAACAGGGCAAGTGCCTCAGATCTGCATGTGGACTACGTCGGCTTCGAGATTCCGGATGAATTTGTGGTGGGTTACGGTCTTGATTTCAACAATTATTATCGAAATCTGCCCGACATTGTTACCCTAAAGCCGGAAGTGCTGGAACGTGCGACTTGAACTTCGCTCCTTATCATCCTGTCGTTCGGCGGCGCCCGAAAGAGGTCGGAGGCCGCAGCACGCGCCTGGGATCGTGCCGCACGCTCATTGGTCATCCCAGTGAGGGCGGCGCGGCGGCAGCGCCGGTGCGCAGCCGCGCGGAGACGTCATTGGCGGCGATGCTCACAAGGCACGTCCTGCGCGACGGGGAACTGGTCCTGTTGATCCTGAAGCCCTCGTTGTGGTACGTCGTCCTCAGCTCGTTGCGATTTGCGGCGGTGGTGCTCATCCTGCTGATCGGCGCCAAGCTCTGGCTGCCGCGGCATACGTTTCACACGGTGGAGACCGGCGTCTTCCTGATCGCTGGCCGGGTGATGTGGGCGGTGCTGCAGTGGATGGGGCGGCTCTATGTGCTGACCGATCTGCGTATCGTGCGTCTGTCCGGTGTGTTCAACGCCGATATCTTCGACTGTCCGCTGCGCAAGGTGGCGCAGGTCCGGCTCAATTCCACGTTCCGCGAGAAGCTGCTGCACCTTGGCTCCATCGAGATCGTGCCGACCGATGAAACGTGCCATCCGGGCGACTGGCGAACCATCAAACGGCCCCTTGCGGTACTCGAGACGGTAGAGGCGACGATCGCGCGGGCGAAGCAGGGCGGTCCCCCATGTCATCGGCAGTAGGCGATGGCGAGTCGGACAGGGCGGCCGATTTGGCCCAGCGCCCCCGCGGACGCGCTAACATCGCGATCTCGCCGATTATTTGGGAAGTCAGTCCCATGCTAGCGCTGCAGGATGGCGAAGATCTCGTTCGCACTGCAACCAGCGCCGGCGCCGACGCGTTCTACTTCCCCGCGGCCATGGAGCTCGTAATCCTGCGGCAGTGGGGCGCCCTGTTGGAGAAGTGGAATCCGCAGAAGCCAGGGAGCTGCCGACTCATCCTGGGCGTCAGTGTGCATGACTTGGAAGCGCGTAAGGCGCAATCGGCGCGCGAGCGGGTGACCGCCACTGGCGCCCATCCGGTTGACGCGATGATGTTGGAGGCCGCTTCACTGGGGGAGTTGAAAGCTGGTCGCGCATTTCAGCGGCTCTCGAAGCTACGGCAACAAGGCTCGGTGCGCGACCTTTTTCTGGGTGCCGGGGAGATCGCCGAAGCGCAGTGGATGATTGAGAATACTCCGGCGCATGCAGTAATGCTTCCCTTTGGATTGGCGGATCAGACGGCTGCGTTCACGGCGCTCGGCACAGCGATGGAACTGGGGACAGCGGTGCTGGCGCGGCGGCCCACGGTAGCGCGTTGGAGCGGTGCAGAGGTTGACGACGCCCGGGATGTTTCATTTCGCATTGCTACGCGCACAGTGACGGCGCTCGTCGAATCGCTGCCGGCATCCGTCGCGAGCTTGAATCATCTGCTCGGCTTCTGTCGCTCCATGCCGGAGCAGGAGCGGTTGGAGTGGTGGTCAAGATTTAAGGCAGAAGTTCCTCCACCGCCAAAAGCGCGCAGCGGCCACCCGCCGGAATTTGCGTCCTGATTTTCAAATCTGAGTTCGAAAATCTTGGGATCTCAGTTGGAGTGTTTTATGGCGCGTCTTCGCGCAGCTCGGTGGTAAGCAGCCGGCAGAGCTGCCGTGCACTATCGAGGCGGCGCTGGGCGATGAGCCGGACCGGCTCAAAATGGAAGCCGTCCTTCAGCCGCGCTTCCCAGTAGCCGTAAAGCTCCCGCTTTTCGCAGCCATCGGCGAGCTGCGCGAGCCCTTCCCCCTGGCGGGCGAGCTGCATCGCCTGCAGTATCAGGCCGATCGTCCCAAAGTCGTCGAGATTGACCGCGTCGGCCAGCAACTTCGCTTCGTCGAGCATTGGGGAGCGATGGGGCATTTCCTGCAGGAGACGAATGGTTCGATCGAGCAACTCCTCCTCCACTTCGGTGCCCAGGACGCCCACGAGAAGTTCCGCGGCCTCTTCGGCACGGTCTCGGAGCGTGGCTCGCGCAGGCCTGCCCTTGGTGGTGGTCTTCGCGCGGCGCAGTGGCATTTGCAGCGCGAAGCACGCCAACTCCAGCGCATCGAGCAGCTCTGGTCCGGCGACGAGCAGGTGCATCGAAAGAAACGTCGCGATACGCCGCCACAGCCGAATCGCGTCATCGAGCAGGCGCGGACCGTGGGTGCCCTGGTCGTCGACGACGCCGAGCGCCTGTTCCAAACGTGCTCGCAACTTTGCATCCAGGGGCATTTCGCGTCCGTGCGGAGCAGCGACGGTGTGCTGGATGGAGCGTCGCCCCGACCCAACAGGGCCACGCGTCTGGTCTCTAGTCTGAGGTTCCCCACCGGTCTTCACCCACGATAGCAACTCCGCGCTTTCCCCGACGCGCGGGCACCAGTATCATCAAAATTCATCGGTTTGGGAAAGGGATTTTCATGTACGTTTGTTTGAATCGCGGCACGACAGGCGGCTCGCTGCCATTCGAGCAGTTTGTCCAGCTTGCCGCCGATGCGGGCTTTGATGGTGTCGATGTCGAGCTCGACTGGACGCTGGCGAAGGGTGCCGCGGCGCTGGATGATCTGTTCCGCTCGAAGAAGCTGCGCTTCGGCGGGTGGGGGCCCGGCGTCGATCACCGAACCGAGCCATCAAAGCGGCGCGAGGGTCTGGAGAAGCTAGGTCAGCACGCGAAGATTGCACGCGAGTTGAGCATCGATTCTTGCGCCACGTGGATCATGCCTTCCTCCGATTTACCTTTTATGCAAACGTGGAGGCAGACGGTCGAGGGACTTCGGCCGGTCGCGAAAGTCCTCACGGATCACGGGCTCCGGTTCGGGTTGGAGTTTGTGGGGCCGTACCATCTTCGACGAATGTTCAAGCACGAATTCATCTATTCGCCGGGCTTGATGCTCGAGCTGGCGGCCGAAATTGGCCCGAATTGCGGGCTCCTGGTCGATTCCTTCCATTGCTTCAACGCAGGGATGTCGTCGAAACATCTGTCCGAGCTCACGGGCGACAAGATCGTGTTGTGTCATTTAAATGACGCGCCAAAGGTTCCTCTGCCGGAACAGAACGATCAAAACCGGTTGCTGCCGGGCGAGGGCGTGATCGACCTCCCCGCATTCCTCGCGGCATTGAAGACCGCCGGGTATATGGGCCCGATCTCGTTGGAGACCTTCAATGCGGTCAAAGATCTTCCGCCCTCGGAAGCGGCGAAGCGCGCATGGGCTGCCACCAGGAAGGTGTTGACTGCGAGCGGGGTCGCATGAAGCAGGACACTATTCATCTGCTGGCGATTCTGCGGATGCCTGTTATTGCCGGCTGCGCGCGGCCGCGCGAAGGTCCGCAGGCGCCGCGGCCGACCTAGCGGATCAGCGTCGCGTTGCGGTCAGCGCCGACGCTGAGGATCTTAATCGGAGCGCCGACCAGTTTCTCCAGCGTCTTCACGTATTGCTGCGCTTCCCGGGGAAGCTCTTCGAAGCGCCGGCAGCCGCTGATGTTCCCATTCCAGCCCGGCAGAGTCTCATAGATTGGCTCGACCTCCGCGAGCACGTCCATGTCGGCACGGAAGTAATCGAGGCGGCGGCCCTGGTAACGATAACCGGTGCAGACCTGTACGTGGTCGAGGCCGGAAAGCACGTCGAGCAACGTCAGCGCAATTTGCGTAACCCCGCAAAGGTCGACCGAGTATTTGACCGCCAGCGCGTCGAACCATCCACAACGGCGCGGGCGGCGGGTGGTCGTGCCATATTCGTTGCCGCGCTCGCGGATGTATTCGCCTATGTTGTTCGCCTGCTCGGTGGGGAAGGGTCCGCCGCCCACGCGCGTGGAATAAGCTTTCATGATCCCCACGAAGTTCTGCACGGTCTGTGGGGGGACCCCCGCGCCGGTATAGAGGCCCAGCGCCGAGCAGTTGGAGCTGGTCACATACGGGTACGTGCCGTGGTCGACATCCAGAAGAACCGCATGCGCCCCTTCGAAGACAATGCGCTTGCCCGCGCGGAAATATTCAATGAGCAGGTGCCCCACGTCATCCACGAACGGGGCCATTCGCCGCCCGTAATCGCGATACTCCTCAAAGACCGCCTTCCATTCCACGGGCGGCGCGTCATAGAGCACCTTCAAAACCTTGTTGCGCTCCGTGACAATATTGGCGATGCGCTGCTTGAGCTTTTCCTCATGCATCAGGTCGGCGACGCGCACCGCCGTGACGCGCTGCATCTTGTCTGAGTACGCCGGGCCGATGCCGCGCCGCGTCGTTCCAATTCCGCCGCCCTCGCTGCTGCTCTCCCGCGCCGCGTCCTCCTGAACGTGATACGGCATCACCAGGTGTGCCTTGTAACTGATCTTCAGCGTCTCGGGGCTGATCACGAATCCCTTGCCGAGGAACTCGTCGATCTCGCGGAACAGCGCGGCCGGATCGAGCACCACGCCGTTCCCGATGATGTTCATCACCCCGGGGCGGAAGATGCCGACGGGGAGCAGGTGCGTCGAGTGTTTGCTGCCGTTCACGACGACGGTGTGGCCGGCGTTGGCGCCGCCGCAGTACCGCACGACGACGTCGGCATTTTCCGTCAGGAAGTCGACGATCTTTCCCTTGCCCTCGTCACCCCATTGCAGACCGACGACGCACGAGTTGCCTTGCAGGAACGGGGTCACAGCCGGTTTACCTTTCAGGTTCGAATCGAGGCTCAGAGCGGCGCGGTGGCGGCCGGAGGAGCGAAAGTAAGAGTCGGGCCTGAGGGTGTCAAGCAACGCCAGCGATCTCCGCAACGCCCGCTCGGTTGACCATTTCAGCTTTGCGCTGCGGCGGTTATGGCGCGCTGAAGTACGCCGTTTTTCCAGCGAGCGGCCTCAACCCCGCCGCGGATCCAACGAAGGTCGGCGGCCAGACCTGTCGACTTTTCATGTTCGCGGCAAACTTTGACGATGTCTTCTATCGTCTCATTCGCACCGGCCGAGGCTCGGCCGGAAACAGGATCGCGCGACGGCAAGGAAGCCGTGCCTTCGGTCCCTGCGGCAAAGACAGATCAGGTGGTCACCCATGTCCCGCAATCCGATTCTCGACCTTCCTCTGAACGTGGTGATGCGGAGCGAGATTGCCCTGCCGCTGCAGCACGTCCTCAAGCTCTACACGGTCGGCAGCCTGCTCAAGGCCTGGCGCAGTCCGAAGAACCACCGCAGCATCGAACAGGTCTTTGACTCCGCCCAGCAGGCCCGGCACGCGATCGCAGTCCTGGCGGCCTGGCTTGGTGTTCAAACCGCCGCCGCGCCGAATCCGGTTCCGGCCTGGTGGGCGCGTGATGAGCACGTCGCGCTGAACGCTTGAGCCATACCCTGGTGTGCTGCCTGCCCGGGTTTCCTTCTGAACTTCACAGAGTCGAGTACGCCGCAGCTCTCGCGGCGCTTCCACGTTCCCCTCTCACCACTGCGCTTCTTCAAACGGGCTGCTCGCCGGTTTGACCTTCGGTTTGGGCAGCATGTGCATCAGCGCCTTGGCTAGCCCTGCATCGCCTGCGCCGCCGATCCGAATGTTCAACGGTGAGCCCTTCAACAGGGTCGTCTGCGACGGATGGATCTCCTTCCCGCTGCTCGCCATCTCCAGGAACCTCGCCTTCGAGAAAACCTGCGGCGTCAGAAGATTCATGAATCGCGACGGCGCGTGATGAGCCAGCGGGCTTCCCCCTTCATCGACTTCCACCAGCACCGAGCGCATCGCCGAAGCCAGGCTGACCGCTTCGTAGTTTTCTGCCGCTTCCATCAATGCTTCGATATCCGAGTAGGGGACGAGCGGGCGGGCCGCGTCGTGAATAATGACGTGCGTGCATTCAGCGGCCAGGTTTTCCTTCCCCGCCGCCAGTTGATCCATCCACCTCGGCCCGCCACTGATGAGTTTAACGCCCGAAAACCCCAGGTGCGGGCCGTATTTTCGTTTCGCCTCCTCCATCTCGTCGCTCAGCACCGCCAACTGAATCTGCTTCACGTTCTCGCGGTTGAGGAACAACTCGACGCTGCGCAGCAGCGCCTCGCGCCCATCCAGCTTGACGAACGCGCCGCCCGCCTCCGCGCCCTGTCCCGGCGGGGCCGCGGTCAAAACCAGTACGCTGAAGACGGCCATCGCACCACTCCTTTGCAAAAACAGTATATCGCGCCCACCATGGACGCCAGCGGCAGCGATCCTTCCGCCGCGTCTCGCTCCGCCCCGATCCCCCCAAATCGCTCCCTCGTGAGAAACCATAGTGGGCTTTGGTGGGCTTTTGCGACCTTTGCCGACCCTCCACCTTCCCGTAGCCACCCGCCGATCCCACCCGACGACCCCATCCCCAACCCATCCGCGCGTGCGACCGGCCCGAACCCGCGCATGAGTTCCCTTCAACCTCATCTTCACCCGTCAAAGAGCGCCGCGACGCACCCATCGAAGAACCATCATTCATTCTACGTTCTTTCATTACCCGGATCAACCCGTAGTTTCTATTTTTTCGCGATTCACAACCCTCGCCGGGAAACTCTCCGCCAGCGTCGAAGCGGTGATCGATCTCGCTTCCCCGAACGCGTCCCCTGCCGTAGCACGGGCGTCCCGCCCGTGCCGAAAGAGTCAGGCACGCAACTGATCTCAATCCCGCAAATCACCGGCCCAAAGACTCAAACAACGGGGAACCACGACAATGCCTTAAGCGCGCTGACGCCATCCCGCCCAGGCAAATGCCCAGCATCCATCCCGCCAGAAGATGTGTCCGTGAAGATGTGTCTGTTTGACACGCCGCCGGCACGTTTTACAATTCCCCATCCGCCCCCGGCGGCACGATCTACGGGCTCGTAGCTCAGTTGGTTAGAGCGCGTCCCTGATAAGGACGAGGTCACAAGTTCGAATCTTGTCGGGCCCATTATCGCCGGACGGCGAAACCGATTGATAGTGCAAGGAAAAAACCAATACAACCCTGATGTGGCGGCGATCGACGGATCTATTGGCAAGATGTCGTCATGATCACCAAAAACGACATCCTCGAACGCCGCGATAAGATCATCGCTATTGCCAAACAATATGGCGCATCGGACATCCGCGTCTTTGGATCGGTCGCTCGGGGCGATGCCACGCAATTCTCCGATGTGGATTTCGTTGCCCGCTTTGAGCCCGGCCGCTCGCTCTTCGATCAGGGCGGTCTGCTGATGGACCTACGGGAGCTTTTGGGTGTAAACGTCGATCTCATCTCGGAAGGCGCACTCACCGGTCGATTCGGCCAAATCGTCCGTAACGAGGCGGTGCCGTTATGAGGTCGGACCGCCTGCGCCTGCAGGATATTATCGACGCCATCGAAGTTGTCGCTCAATATCTTCCCGCCGACCGCGCCACCTTTGACCGCGATCCCCCGCTCCAATCCCACATCTACCGCCACGTCATGATTGTTGGCGAGTCCGCCTGGAGCCTGTCTCAAGCGATGAAAGAGCAGAACCCTCTGATTCCCTGGAAGCAAATCGAAGGCATGCGCCACATTATGGTTCACGACTACTTCAAGGTGGATTGGGACATTGTTTTCGCCCCTGCCAGAGACCAGATGCCCGCACTCAAGCCTCAAATTGAATCCATGCTTGCCTCGCTGCCGGATGCCCCGCAACCATGACTGGCGCCGCCACCTCTTGTCGGCCTCCCCGGGGCTTCGCTGGTAAAGCAGCGGAGCAAAGCAATCCGCGGCTATTTCCCGTTCAACGGCTTGCAGAAGTGAACCAGCCGATTCGCTTCCTGATATCCAAGATGGTGATGAGCCTTGAAGCTGACCTCGTTTTCGAACACGCAGTCGCTTGCGATCTCGCGGTAACCGCGCCCGCGCGCCCAATTCTCCGCCGCCTCGACCAGAGCGCGTCCCACACCCTGTTGCCGCAGGTCAGGATCGACATACCAGCCTTCGATATAACCGACCGGCGAAAATGCGCATCCATCCGCGTATGGCCGTGAACCCGCCTCGAGAAAGCCTCCCAATCGTCCATCGCGGCGGTCGGCGACGAAGACTGCCAACGAACGACCACAACGGTATCCCGCCATCTCCTCCTGATGTTGGGTCGTCGGAAGGCCAGGCCAGAGCGCGTCGCGCATTCGGAACCATTCAGCGTCATCGCGAGGCTCGACTAGGCGAATCATCATGAGTGAGTCTTGTGCGGATTGCTGAGCGATGCTTGTCAGACGTACGAGCGTTGTGTCCCTTATGAACGGTTCGCAATGAGGTCCGGCCCGCAGATCGAAGGCGTGACGCCCTTGAGCAACTCCTTTTCCGTCCATTTCTTGCGTGTCTTGGCTCGACGGATCGTAATCGTGTCGCCTTTGACGCGCACGCTCACCGACTCGCCCTCTTTCAGCTTGAGTTGGTCAACGCCCTCCTGTGGAATGCGAAAACCCAGGCTGTTGCCCCAGCGTGCGACCTTGCTGACTTTCTCAATGGTTCCAACTGCCATGATGCCTCCGTCAGAATATATCTAGGATCCACTCGGATCGTCTGAGAATCCAGCGGGATGAGATCCGAGGACGATCCTATCGGCCGCGATTCATGCCGGCTTTTTACTCACAAGTTGCGGCTCTCTCATTCCTGTCCCCGACCCCGCCTTACATCCCCGGATACAACGTGTTGTTGTAGAGCGTCGGTATTGCCAACGGCTCGGCGTTGGCATAAATGCACGCTCCGCGCGAGCCGAAGAGAATGACCTCCTCGCGGCTGTCGCCCCAGACGTCGGCGCGCGTCGCGAAGAAGATGCCGCCGTGCGGGAAGGGGAACTCGGCGACCAGATCGCCTGCTCCGTCGTAGAGCAGCGCTGGCCTGTTTTCGCCGAGGTTGGGATCGTAGACAAGCAGCGCGTGCGGCCGGCCAACTCCGAACCAATCGATCCCGACGACGCCCGCGCTCCAGGTGGATCGCGGGGGCTGGCGCCGCCAGATTTCCCGTCCGTCCAGATCGTAGAGGTGGACCACGGCCGGGCTGCCCTCGGCGGTGCGCGGAAATCCAAGATTGGCCACCGCGCATTGGATTTCCGAATCGCTGCGGAACTTGCCGGCCGCGACGTGCTGGGCCTCGTAGAGGGGATGGCGCCACAACTCGTTGCCGTCAACAGCCAGGCAATGGACTCCCCCGTTGCCGAACAGGAGCCGCCAGGCGCCGTCGGCGGGACGAATGATGTATGCCGCGTCCTGGTGAGAGTCGTTGGCATCTTTTTCGAAGAGGACCCTGCCGTCGTGATCGATCAGGACAAAACCCACGAAGACTTCATCTTTGCCGTCACCATCCACGTCCGCGATCGCGGGACGGTGTCCGGTCGAACCGCTCCAGTGCCACAAAACCTCACCCAGGTGTGACACGCCCCACATGTTCCAGTAGCGATCCTTCACCACCAGGTCCTCGCGCCGGCCACGACCGGTCAGGTCCGCGAACAAAAAGCAGTCGTCGGCGGGGGCGGGAAGGGGGAAAGTGCTCTTCTCGTTGCCGGTGAGGCCGTCGAGGACCACCATCGTCGCGTTGCCTTCGTAGCGCCTTGCTCGCTCGCGGTAGGGCCCTTCAAAGAGCTCCGCATATCGAGCCTGGCGAACGTAGAGCACCTCATTCGCGCCGTCGTTGTCCCAGTCGTAAACCTGCACCGGCAGATCGCCGTAGATCCGGCCATTCTCGGCCGACGGCGCTCCCACCTGCCACAACTTTTCTCCGAAGATCGTCGTCGCTGTGAGACAGGTAATCTCGCGGGTATGAAAAATGCTCTGTACGAAGAGCAAATCCGGCGCGCCGTCGCCGTTCAGGTCTCCGATGCGCAGCGTTTCAGCGCCGAAGTCTTGCGAGTGAATGTCGCTGACGAGCTGAGTTTTCGTTTGTTCCATAATGCGATTTGACTCGCGCCACGCTTCCCAACCGATTTTTGCGTCCCACTACATGCCCGGATACAGCGTGTTGTTGTAGAGCGTCGGAAGCGCCAGTGGACCGGCGTTCGCCCAGATACAAGCACCGCGTGCGCCAAACAGGATCGCCTCCTCGCGGCCATCGCCCCAGACATCGGCGCGCGTCGCATAGAAGGTGCCCTCGCCCTGGAATGCCAGCTCGACGATCAGGCTGCCCTCGCCGTCGTAGAGCCGCGCCGGCTTGCCTTCGCCGAGGTTGTACACCAGCAACGCCTTCGGCTGTGCTCCTGCCAACCAATCGATCTCCACGACCGCCGCGCTCCAACTCCCTTTGGGTTGCTCGCGACGCCAGATTTCGCGGCCGTCCAGGTCGTAGAGATAGAGAAAGGCGGGGCGGCCCTCCGGTGTACGCGGAAATCCACGATCGACCACCGCGACCTGAATCTGCGAGTCGTCGCGGAACCTTCCGGCCACGACGTGCTGGGCTTCGGTCAGTGGATGATGCCAAAGCTCCCGGCCGTCGACGGCCAGGCAATGAATTCCGCCGTTGCCGAAGAACAGCCGCCACTCTCCGTCGCGGCCCCTCACGATGTACGCCGCGTCCTGATGCGCGTCGCCCGCGTCGCGCTCGAATAACACCTTCCCATCGTGATCGATCAGCGCGAAACCCACGAACACTTCATCTCGGCCGTCGCCGTCGATGTCTGCGATTGCGGGACAGTGTCCCGTCGAGCCGTTCCAATGCCAGAGAACGTCGCCCTCGTGCGACACGCCCCACATGTTCCAGTAGCGATCCTTCACCACCAGGTCGTCCCGCCGCCCGCGCCCCGTCAGGTCGGCAAACAGGAAGCAGTCGTCAGCCGGCGCGGGAATTGCAAACGAGTTCTTCTCCCTGCCGGTGCGAGCATCCAGCACCACCATCCTGGCATCGCCTTCGTATCGTTTGGCTCGCTCGAGATAGGGTCCTTCGTAGAGTTCAGCGTATCGAGCCTGTCGAACATGAAGCACCTCGTTCGCGCCGTCGTTGTCCCAGTCGTAAATCTGCACCGGCAGGTCGCTGTAGATTCGCCCGTTCTCCGCCGATGCCGTTCCAAACTGCCACAGCTTTTCTCCCAGGCTCGTCGTCGCCGTGAGGCAGGAGATCGCGCGCGTCGCGTAAATGCTCTGCACGAAGAGCAAATCCGGCGCGCCGTCGCCGTTCAAGTCGCCGATGCGCAGCGTCTCCGCGCCGAAGTCTTGCACGTCAATGTCGCTGACAAGGTAAGTCGATCTTCTTCGCATGGCGTTCAGCAGCATGTTAGCGGAATAAATCGCTTGCCAGGGAGCGCCGCTGCCCATTGACCCGATCGGCGTCCGCAGGACGATCGCCGGCCTCGAGGAGTGCCGCGCGCTCTCGCGCGTGTAAGATCGATCGCGGTTAGAATCAGAGACTCTTTCGATTGGAGGCGCTATGGCATCGGACCAGGTTGTGAAAGGCGGATCGATGGTTGAAAAGGGCAAGCCGTTCAGCGCAGAGCAGACGGCCCGTCTGGTCGACACCTTCCGCCGCGAGGGGTACGTCCATCTCGGCAACGTCCTCACGCCCGGCGAGGTCCGCGGCCTGCGCGAGCGCATCGATGCAATCTTCGACGACCCTACCAGCGAACAGACCGGTCACCGAACCGGCGGCTACTTCCTCTTGCGCATCTTCGAGAAGGACAACATGTTTCGCGACATGCTCGTCCGCGAGCCGATCATCAGCCTCGTGGAGACGCTGCTCGGGCCCGACTGTCACCTGCTGAACGACGGCGTCGTCCGCAACGACCCCGGCCAGGCGCTGGCGCAATGGCATGTCGACGATCGCGTTTACTTCCCGCTCCCCGAAGGAATCCAAAGCCACGACCGCCGAATTCCCATGCCGATCATGGCCATCAATGTGCAGGTATTGCTGAGCGACGTGCCAGCCGACGAATACGGGCCGACGCAGGTCGTGCCCGCCAGCCACTACTCCGGTCGACCACCCGCAAAGCAGGACCCGACCTTCGAGGGCCGCGGGGCGACCTCCATCCTCGGCAAGGCCGGCGACGTCTATCTGCAGGATTCGCAGACCTGGCATCGCGGCGCGCCCAACACCTCCGACCGCCGCCGATACCTCTACCAGATGGCCTACGGCCCGCGCTCTCAGTCGCAGCGCCTCTATCCCTACCTCAACTACAAAGCGCCCGATCACGTGCTGCAGGACGCGAGCGAGCGGCTCCTGCGCGTCCTCGGAAAACACGAAATGGGCGCCTGGGGATGACCACCCGACGTAGCACGGGCGTCTCGCCCGTGCAAACCCATTCCAGAACTTCGCGGCGCCCGGCCACCGCTCCCGCCAGCGTCCCTTGTTGAACTGCGCCAAAGTAGCACGGCCGTCTCGGCCGTGCAGAAACCGCCGAAGTTCCTCAGCGGGGTATCACCAATACTCCACTCTTGCGGAAACTCGACTGCCAAAAATGGATTCTCGCGGCCGCCGCGCGACCAATTCACGTCTCCTGCGGCGCCGGCTCTCCATGCTTTGGCAGCGACTGGTCGTAATTCTGCGCGATCGGCATCCGCCGCCCGAACCCGAACGCCCGGCTCGTGACCTTCAGCCCCGGCGCCGCCTGCCGCCGCTTGTACTCGCTGCGGTCGATCAGCTTGATCACCCGCAGCACGGTCGCCCCGTCAAATCCTTCGGCGATGATCTGCGCCGCGCCTTTCTCCTCCTCCACGTAGCGGTACAGGATCGCGTCGAGAACGTCGTAAGGCGGCAGCGAGTCCTGGTCCGTCTGGTTCGGGCGCAATTCCGCTGACGGTACCTTGGTGATGCTGTTTCGCGGAATCACCTCTCGTCCCGCATCGCGGTTGATGAATTCCGACAGCTCATACACCGTCGTCTTCGGCACGTCGCTGATGACCGCCAGACCGCCGCACATGTCGCCGTACAGGGTGCAGTAGCCCACCGCCAGTTCGCTCTTGTTTCCCGTGGTCAGCAGCAGGTGATTGAACTTGTTGGAAAACGCCATCAGCAGCCCGCCGCGCACCCGCGCCTGGAGGTTCTCCTCCGTTACGTCGCGCTCCCGGCCCGCGAACACCGGGGCCAGTGTCTGCTCGTATTGATCGTGGATCGCCTTGATCGGCACGATGTGAAACTCGATCCCAAGATGCTCCGCGAGGCTCTTCGCGTCGGCCACCGAATGTTCCGAGCTGAACCGGCTCGGCATCGCGACGCCCACCACCCGCTCGCGTCCCAGCGCCGCAACCGCCAGCGCCGCGGTCAGCGCGGAATCGATGCCGCCCGACAACCCCAGCACAACCGACTTGAAGCCGCATTTGTGAACGTAATCGCGCAGGCCCAGCACGAGCGCCCTGTAAATCGCGCCGACGCCCGACGCCGGCTTTTCGATCCTCCCCTCGCCCGCCGCGCCGGCGCCTGGCAGGTCGACCACCAGCAGGTCTTCCTCAAAATCCTTCGCCTGCGCGATCAATCTTCCGCCGGGGTCGAAGACCACGCTATTGCCGTCGAAAACCAGCTCGTCATTCCCGCCCACCTGGTTCACATAAACCAGCGTCCGGCCAAACTGCTGCACCTGCGATTCAAATAGCTCCAGCCGAAACTCATGCTTGCCCGCCGCGAAGGGAGAGGCGCTAGTGTTGATCATCAGCTCCGCGCCGGCCGCGCACAGATCGGCGATCGGGTTCTGATGGTACAGCCGCCGATCGATCATCTTCTCGTCGTTCCACAGGTCCTCGCAGATCGACAGGCCCACCGTCCGGTCCGCGACCCGCACGACGTTACAACCCTCTTGCCGCGGGCCCGCCTCGAAGTAGCGGCTCTCATCGAATACATCGTAGGTCGGCAGCAGCGTCTTAAAATGCCGGCTCGCCACCTTCCCGTCGCGCAGCAGCGCAACCGCGTTGTGCAGCGGCCGGCCCACCGATTGCGCGTTCCGCTCCGCATACCCGACCACCGCATCGATTCCGCTGACGCGCGACGCGATCAGCCGCAGCGCCCGAAGGTTGTCGTCGATGAATTGCGGCTTGAGCAGCAGGTCTTTCGGGGGATAACCGATCAGCGCCAGTTCCGGAAAAACCACCAGCTGCGCGCCCTGCCCCTTCGCGCGGGAGATGAAGTCGAGGATCCGCCGGCAGTTTCCCGCGATGTCCCCGACCGTCGGATTGATCTGCGCCAGCGCGATCCGCATGCATCAATGGTATGCCGGCGCGGCGGGTTATCGAAGCAAACCGAAACGCTTCCGCAGCGCAAGGCGGGGCGTCATCCACGCGGCGCTCGCTGGGCCGTCGCGCGCTGGCGTCGATCGGCCTCGCGCAGCTCGCGAAGCCTTGCCTTGGTGTCCGTCGGCGCCGCCCCCGCGGCTCCCGCTCTCCCAGCCGAAGATCGCGTCGCCCGGTCGCCGCGCGGATGGTGCCGTTGCAGCACCCATGGAAACTCGTCGTGATGCGCCCGGTACAGCAGCCCAAGATGCCAGCAGAACCAGTGCATCAGGTAGACTGCGACGAGCAGCGATCCCGCCCCGATGAAAAACGCGGGCACCCGTCCCGGCAGCCCAAGCGGCAGGCCGAAGAGACGAAGAAGCGCGAGCTGGAGGGCGGCCAATGCCAGCAGGTAGGTACAACTCGCGACGATCCAGAGCAGCACCGCCGCCCAGTACGCCAGCCCGCAGTCGCGAATCACCGTCAGCAGTCGGTCCGGGCGAAGGTTCGCCGCGGTGCCGCTGGTTGACATCGTCAGCAGGACCGCGGGGTAGAAGAACGTGCCGATGACCGCGGCCAACAGGACCATCCACGCCCGGCTCGCGAGCCCCGGCGCGTGCGTGTTCAGATACAACGCCGTCAGCGCGGCCGGCAGGTAACACAGCAGCACCGATCCCACGACGTTCACCAGCGGCGACCAGATGTCGTCATACAGCCGAAGGTCCCGCAGCGGCCGGGGCAGCTCGTCCTTCGTATCGGGCCCAGTCTCTTCGATCACGCACCCGTAGTGCGCCAGGAAACAGGCCTGAAAGATCAACAGCGCGGGAATCAGAAACGGCATCACCAACGCCACCGTTCCCAGCAGCACCGCCAGGTAATGCCCGATGACGACGAACAACATCACCGTAAGATTCAGCGGGCGGAACAGCTCGACTGGCAGCAGCGCCGGCGTGATGCGCTTTTCGCCCCCCCCCGATGCGTAGTTGATCGTCGCCGTCGCCATCGGGATGGTCGAAGGATCAGGCCCGTCCTCCTTTACGTCGATGGGGCGGATCAACTCCCCGGTGATCGGGTCGTAACGCGGCTTGCTGGCCTGGGGCCCGGGCTCTTCCGGCGTCAGATCGATTGGCTCGTTGTCCTGCGCAACGTCTTCCAGCGTCCGCCGCAGGTCGATCTCGTTCCCCTGGGCGTCGGTGCGCCCCTTGGAGAACACCAAGCTCAGCTCCGCCAGCCGGTGGGCTTCTTTCACCGGGTCGCTCGAGTCGACCTTGAAGGTCCCGTCTTCGGCCAGGTTTGCCAGGTCGCCGAGCGTCGGCACGTCGTTGAGCCGGCCGCAATCGGGACATTGCACCAGGCCGCCCGCCTCGTCATCGTTGAGGGTGAAGACGTGTCGGCAGTGGCAGGCAAATTGAATCATGGCGACGGAGATCTCGTTCGAAAACCAATTATATACGGCAAGCGCGCCGCCACGCCGCTGGAAAGTTGTCTGAAAAACCATTCTCCCGCGCTCGAGCGAACCCGCCTGTGCCGCCCGTGGAACAATGTTGGCCGCTGCGCATGGGGCTTTTAGAATGCCATCGGTCGGTCGGTTGGGTGAAAGGATGCGACGATGCGAGTAAGTGTCTACGCCCTGGCGGCGGTCCTGCTCTCGACGGCGGTCGTCTTTGCGCAGGACGAGATCAAGCCCGAACAGCTCAAGACCATGTACGACAACGCGCTCGTTCAGCTCAAATTGGCCCAGGAGCGAAAGAACGAGCTGGCCACGCAAAACGCCAAGCTCACCGCCGACATCGAAGCACTGAAAAAGCAGGCGGAAGCCGATCGAAACGAATTGCTCGAGCTGCGCCGGCATGTCGCCGAAGACGCCGACCGATCGTTCTTCCTCCGGGCGCACCGTGCCGCCTGGGAGAATTTCATCAAGGGCTATCCGCAGCTCATGGCACGCTGGAAGGCCTACCTCGAGGCCGCGCCCCTCGGTGGCTCGCGCTCCGACCTCTCAGAAACCGTCGACTCCAACTGGCCCCTCTCCGCGAAGGGATAGAACGCAGCGGCAGGGGGCGACGCGTGCGTCGGCCCCTCCGGCACGGCGCGGCTGACATGACCTTGCCCGCTCACGCCGCCTTTATTGTCCCACCTCAATCCGCAGGTAATTCTCCAGCGTGCAACCGCTCGCCTGCAGCAATTGGGTGATCGTCTTGCTGTCATCCTTCACGAACTTCTGATCCAGCAGCACCCGCTCCTCGTAAAACGTCCGCATCTTCCCCTCCGCGATCTTGTCCGCGATGTTCTGCGGCTTCCCCGTCGCCTTGGCCTGCTCGACCGCGATGTCGCGCTCCTTCGCGATGATGTCGGCCGGAACCTGCTCGCGCGTCATGGCCAGCGGGCGCGTCGCCGCGATGTGCAGGCACAGGTCGCGGATCAGCTCATCGCCCGGATTGCCGGAAAGCGCAACCAGCACCGCGATCTTCCCGGTATAGTGCTGATACGCCCCCACCTTCCCGCTCGCGCTCACCGCGCCGCTCCGCCCGATCTGAATGTTCTCGCCCGTCTGCTGCGCGGCCTCGGTGATGCGCCTCTTCACGTCCGGATCTTCCGCGACGTTCACCTTTGGGTTCTTCAGCAGCAGGGCCGCCGCCGTCTTCGCCACCTCGATCACCGGCGTGCTCTTGGCGGTGAAGTCCGTGTTGCAGTTGATTTCAACCGCGACCCCCGACTTGAAGTCGCTCCCCGAAGCAACCTCGATGCGTCCTTCCTTCGCTGCCCGCGAGCTCAGCTTGTCCTGTTTCGCAAGCCCTTTCTTGCGGACAATCTCGACCGCCTTCTCGATGTCGCCGGCCGCTTCATTCAGCGCCGACTTGCAATCCATCATCGCGACCCCGGTGCGGTCGCGCAGCTCACGGACCATCGTTGCAGTGATCTCAGCCATGTCTTCTCCAGTACGCTTGCTCGCTGCGCTTCAATCTCCACGCCGATGAAAAAGGGCGAGGCACGCCTCGCCCCTGCGGAAGATTGATTGTCCGACAGAATTAGGCGCTCTGACCCGCGACCGCCACCGGCTCGTTCGACGTCTGCGAAGCCGGCACCGACTCCACCGGCCCGCCCGCCGGCGGGATCTCCACCTGCGCCGCGGCCGCTTCCCCCGGCGCCTCCTCGCGCCCGCCTTCATCCGCGCGGAAGCTCGCCCGGCTCGAGCGCCGCTTCGGCTGCTGTTGCGGCTGCTCGTCGGGCTTGTCCACCCGCCCCTGCTTGCCTTCGATCACCGATTCCGCCAGCTCGTTCATGATGATCTCGATCGCTCGCATCGCGTCGTCGTTGCCCGGAATCGGCAGGTCGATCAGCTCGGGGTCGCTGTCCGTGTCGATCAAGGCGATCGTCGGGACCCCCAGCTTCTTGGCTTCCTTCACGGCGATGTGCTCGCGGCGGGTGTCGATGATGAACATGACGCCCGGCATGCGCTCCATCCGCCGGATCCCTTCCAGGTTCGCCTTGATCTTCTCCATCTCGCGCTGGAGCGTCGCCTTCATCTTCTTGGAGTAGGTTTCGATCTGCCCGCTCTGCCAGAGCTTTTCCAGTTCTTCCAGCCGATTGAGGCGGGCGCGGATCGTGCGGAAATTGGTGAGTGTGCCGCCGAGCCAGCGCTCCGACACGTAGTGCATGTTGCAGCGCTTCGCTTCTTCCTCGATCGCATGCCTCGCCTGCCGCTTGGTTCCTACGAAGAGGATGTCCTTCCCCTGCGCCACGCTGTTCTGGACCAGTTTCTTCGCCCGCAATAGCCCCTTGATCGTTTCCTTCACATCGATGATGTGAATCATGTTCCGCTTGCCGTGAATGTACGGCTCCATCTTCGGGTTCCAGCGGCTCACGCGGTGCCCGAAGTGGACCCCCGCGTCCACGAGGTTCTTTACCAACTCAGCTTGTGACTGTGCCATGCGAATCATTTCCGATGTTGGATTTGCAGTTTGGGAGTGAAAGCCGCAGACGACCGGATCGGATCTTTCAGTCGCAAATTGCAAACCTCAAATCGCAAATTCCTTGTGCGTCAGCCCGTGCGAAACCGGTCGGCCAAGACGCCGGAACCGCCAGGGGGCTTGGGTTTAGGGAAAGGAAACCTTCCCTCGAGGTTGTAAGACAGAGACCCGCGATCAGCCACAATCCCGGCTGGGTCGGCCGACGCGGGAGGCCCTTGACAGGCCAAGGGCGCAGAATGTAACGGAGCACACCCTCCGTTGCAAGATCGCACCCGGAAATTTGCGCCTCCAATGACCGAATCCACAACGCCTTAAGCGCCCGGAGACCAGGGGCGACTGACGGAAACCCCAAAGGGCGAGCCTGCTTCAATGTAGCATCGGGCGTCCCGCCCGTGCAGACGGCCCAGCAAAACAACACCTTAGGTTGCCGCATTCCGCTCTCGCAACGCCACGTGAGTCGCAAGCAAAAGGGGCGGCCGTCGCGGCCGCCCCTTCTTCAATCGTTATGAGCCTTTAAAGGCTTCGTCCACTCAGCCGAACTGCGTATTCACTCAATCCACCCGTGGTCACCGGTCCGGCCGCGGCCCCCGGTCCCCGCCGCGCTGCCCACCGCCTCCTCCGCCACGCCCTCGATCCCCTCCGCCGCGGCCGCCGCGGTCGCCGCCCCCTCGGCTGCCGCCGCCTTCTCCTCTATATCCGCCGCCACCCCCGCCGCGGTGCCCGCCTTCGCGCTGGCCGCCGCCTTCGCGGTACTCGCCTTGCTCCTCACCCTCGCCGCCACCCGCCGCGGCCCCAACCGGTTCGGGATCGGAGTTGCCTTCTTCCTTCATCGCCGCCTTGCGCGACAGCTTGATGCGACCCTGATCGTCGATCAGGATCACCTTCACCCGCACCTCGTCGCCGATGTTGATGAAATCCGTCACGTTCTGCACGTAACGGTCGGACAACTCGCTCACGTGGACCAGGCCGTCCGTCTCCGGCGCGATCTCGACGAACGCCCCGAACTCCTTGATGCTTACCACCCGTCCCTGGTAGATCTTGCCGACCTTCACCTCCGCCGTCATGGCTTCGATGATGTCGCGGCACTTCTCCGCCGCCGCGCCGTCCACCGCGCTGATGTACACCGTGCCGTCGTCCTCGATGTCCACTTGCGCGCCGGTGCTCTCCTGCAGGGCTTTGATGTTCTTGCCGCCCGGGCCGATGATCTTGCCGATCTTCTGCGGATCGATCTTGATCGTCAGCAGCCGCGGCGCCCACTTGCTGATCTCCTTGCGCGGCTCCGCCAGCGTCTCCGCCATCCTCTGCAGGATCACCAGCCGCGCGTCTTTCGCGCGGTGCAGCGACTGGCGGATGATGCCGTAATCCAACCCTTCGATCTTGATGTCCAGCTGGATCGCCGTGATTCCGTCGCGCGTTCCGCAGACCTTAAAGTCCATGTCGCCGAAGTGGTCCTCTTCGCCCAGGATGTCGGTGAGAAGCACCGACTTGTCGCCTTCCTTCACAAGGCCCACCGAGATGCCCGCCACCGGCTTGGTGATCGGCACGCCCGCGTCCATCAGCGCCAGGCAGCCGCCGCAGGTCGACGCCATCGAGCTCGATCCGTTCGACTCCAGGATGTCGCTGATGATGCGGACGGTGTAGGGGAACTGCTCCACCGCCGGCAGCACCGCCATGAGACTGCGCTCCGCCAGCGCGCCGTGCCCGATCTCGCGCCGCCCCGGGCCGCGGATCGGCCGCACTTCCCCCACGCTGTAGCTGGGGAAGTAATAGTGAAGCATGAACTTCTGGTTGTATTCCTCGATCAGTCCGTCGACCAGTTGTTCGTCGCTGCTGGTCCCGAGCGTGACGCTGCACATCGCCTGCGTCTCGCCGCGGCTGAAGATCGCCGACCCGTGCACCCGCGGCAGCACGCCCACCTGCGACGTGATCGGCCGGATGTCGGTATACGAACGCCCATCGGGGCGAACGCCCGAAAGGATCGCCTGACGCGTCACTTCCTCTTCCAGCTCGCTGAAGATCGCCCGGATATGCCGCGCCTTGTCGCGCGCCGTGGTGATCATCGAGTACGACGCGTTCGGATCCGTCACCGGCGGCGCCATCTCCAGGATCGTCTCGTTCAAAATCTGCTTCACCGCTTCCGCGCGGTCGCCCTTGCCGGGGCGGCCCTTCACCTCGCGGATCCGGTCCATCACCTTGGCGCGCACCTGCTCGATGAGCGCCGGCTCCTGCCCGCGCACGTCGCCGACCTTTTCCTTCGGCACCTTCCTCTGCAATTCCTCGATCATCCCCACGATCTCGACCACCGCCTTGTGCCCGAACTCGATCGCATCGGCCACGTCGTCTTCCACGACCTCGCGTCCCCCCAACTCGATCATGTTCACGAAGTGCTTCGTGCCGGAGACAATTAGGTCGAAGTCGCTGAATTCCAGCTGTTCCTGCGTCGGATTCAGCAGCAACTGTCCGTCCACCCGCCCGACGCGCACATGCGCGATTGGCGCAATCAAGGGGATGTCGCTGATGGCAAGCGACGCGCTGGCAGCGATCCCCGCGAGCATGTCCGGATCGTTCTGCTGATCCGCCGCCAGCACGTTGAGGTGGATCTGCACCTCATCCATGAACCCCTTGGGAAACAGCGGCCGCAGCGGGCGGTCGATCAATCGCGCCGTCAGGATTTCCTTGGTGGTGGGGCGCCCCTCGCGCTTCATGAACCCGCCGGGGAACTTGCCGGCGGCCGCTCGCCGCTCGCGGTAGTCCACCTGAAGCGGGAAGAAGTCGATCCCCTCGCGCGGATCCGCTCGGACGACCGCGCCAAGGACGACGGTATCGGCATACTGCACGGTCACGGAGCCGTCGGCGAGCTTCGCCAGCGTCCCGGTCTCGATCGCCAGCGTCCTGCCGCCGATCTGCCGCTCAACTCGAATTGCTTGCATGAAAAGTAGTCCTCTTGCGGCCTCACGTTTCAAACTCGCTTCATCGGCCACAGATGGACACAGCCAGGCAGGAAGTCGTAACACGGACGCGAGGCGCGAAATGCTCGTTCACGCGTTGCGGGGCAGGTTACACCTCGTGCACGGGTGTGTGCATCTGTGGCGAATCGGGAAAAACTGTCCGCTCTATCGCGACCGGAGGCCGTTGGTCGACGCCGAGCGTGACACCCGGAAACAGACAATGCTGAGTCACCCGACTCAGCATTTGTGAATACACGATGTTATTTGCGCAGCCCGAGGCGCCCGATGATCTGCTGGTACCGCGTGCGGTCCTGGTGCGTGAGGTACTTCAGCAGGCTGTTGCGCTTGCCGACCATCTTCAATAGCCCCCGACGCGACGAATGGTCCTTCTTGTGCGCCTTGAGGTGCTCGGTCAGCTCAGTGATCCGCTGGGTCAGCAGGGCGATCTGAACTTCGGGGGAGCCGGTATCCTTCTCGTGGATCTTGTAATCCGAAAGGATCCGGGTCTTGGCCTCGGCCGCTATCGACATCTCTCATCTCCTAGACACCGGACGCAGCAGCACTCGCCGCCCGCATCGGTCATAATAGGAAGGGGTTGCCACACGCGTGGCAGAACCATCGCGGAAGGATAGTGCCCCACCGACCCGAAAGCAAGACGACTGCGACCCGCCGGAATGCTCACCCACAATGCATAGTGTATTTCAAACATCACAGCTCACCGGGCAGGTTTTCGTCCGCCGGTTTAGCCGTCGCGCCCACGCGACGTGGCGCGCAGGCCTCAAAGTCGATACTGCAACGGTATTGTCACCCCCCAGAGCCCGGGAGGGATGAAGCATTCTCATCCCACCCGCAACTTCGCATAGAATAGCAGGCAATACCGGATCACGACGCTTCCACATCCGACAAGCGCCGATGAGTCCTCTGCAGAGTGAGATTCCTATGGGTTCCGAAACAGCAGACGTCATCGTCACCGACCAGCAGCGGCAACAGCTTGACGAACAGGGCTACTTCATCACCGATGTCCTCTTCGACGAGCCGACCCTGCAGGGCGTGCGCAATGAGTTCATCCGCCTCTGGGAGAACAGCATCGCCGCCGCGCAGAAGTCCGGCGATGCCCTCACCATCGATCAGGCCCGCTTCCGTTCGTTCATGTCCCAGCTGGATCGGCTGAGCCCCACCTGCGACGCGTTCTGCCGCCATCCCACCCTCCTGGACATCTGCAGGGAAGTGCTCGGCGACGACGTCGATCTCACCTGGAACCAGTCCATCCTCAAGGCGCCGCAGAAGCTCAGCACCACCGACACCGCTTTCGCCTGGCACCAGGACATGTGGTACGCCACCCATGGAACTTACATCGAGGACACCAATCCCGAGATCTTCTTTCCCAACGAGACAGGTCTCACGATCTGGATTGCCGTCACACGCACGACCGTCGACAACGGCACGCTCTGGGTGCTGCCCGGCCGCCACAAGGAAGGACTGCTGCCTCACGTCTTTGACGAAAGCAAGCGCGAGTGGAAAGGGGAGTTCGATACGTCGTGGAAAGTGCCCGCCGTGATGAGAGCCGGACAGGCGCTCGTGTTTCGCAAATACCTCCCGCACGCCAGCGGCGCCAACACGTCAGACGAAGTCCGCATGGCGTATCAGTTGGGTTACGCGCGGCCGGGGCTCAAGAAGGGGGCTTCGATCGATCTCTCGCCGGTGCTGCGGGATGGGAAACCTGTCTGAAGAATTCTGCCCAAGCGAGCGAGTTTATTGCGCGGGGGTCGCAAGCAATCGCTCGGCGGTCGCGATCAGCTTGTCCATCTTCACCGGCTTGTTCAGGTACTCGCTGACGCCCAGGCTCTCGGCGTACATCTTGTGCCGCGCGCCCTGATTCCCGGTGATCATGATGACGTAAGGCTTCGCGTTCTTCGGCTTGCGCGCCTTGATCTTCTCCAGCACCAGAAAACCGCTGCGGCCCGGAAGCATCATGTCCAGAACGACCAGGTCCGGCTGATGCTTCTCCGCCAGCTCCACCGCCTTGTTCCCGTTTCCCGCCGTCTCCACCACGGCGCCGGTCGGCTCAAAGGCGGCCTGCATGCTGGTGAGAATGTCGTTGTCGTCATCGACGAGAAGGACTTTCTTCTCTTTCAAGGCTTCGCTCATCGGTGTGTCTCCTGCGGGTGGGTTGATCAAGTGTCTGACTCACCTTCTCAAATGTCAAGAAAGATCCGGTCCCGTCCGATAACAACCGTGGGCTTCCGGTTCGCCTTCGCATTTCGCGAGGCGCACGCGAAGAAGCGAGCGGAACGGACGCCGGCCAATGGGATCTCCGATCGTCGTGTTAGACAGCGGCCTGGGCGGTCTCACCGTCGTCCGCGAGATCCGTCGCGCCCTTCCAAACGAGCAGATCGTTTACTTCGGCGACACCGCTCGCCTTCCTTACGGCAACAAAACCGCCGCAACCGTTACCAAGTTCGTCACCCAGATCATCGACTACCTCCGCCCGATGCAGCCCAAGCACGTCGTCATCGCCTGCAACACGGCCACCGCGCTTGCTCTCCCGTCGCTGCGCGCCACCTTCCCCGACCTGAGCATCAGCGGCGTGGTTGATCCCGGCGCCAAAGCCGCCATCGTCGCCGCCGGCGCCAAGCCCGTCCCCATTATTGGAATCATCGCCACAGAAGCGACGGTCCGCTCCCGCGCGTATGTGAAAGCAATCCACCGCCGCCGGCATCACGCGCGCCTGCTCCTGCAGCCGACACCGCTGCTCGTGCCGATCATCGAGGAAGGCCGCGGCCCCGAAGACCCGCTCGTCCGCCTCGCGCTCAAGCAATACCTCCTCCCACTCGCCAAGCACAAGATCGACGTCCTCGTCCTGGGCTGCACTCACTACCCGGTTTACAAAGCGCTCATCTCGCGCATGCTCGGCGTCGGCGTGGAAGTGATTGACTCCGCCGCGCAGTGCGCTGAAGATGTCGCGCGCCGACTTCAGGCGGCCGGCCTTCTCAGCGGTGGGAGCGCAGACGGACCTGACGAAAGCGGCAGCCTGCGCTGCTTCGTCACCGACGATCCGACGCGTTTCGCTCGCCTCGCGCCGCGATTCCTCGGCGTCGAGATCGACCCGCCGACCTGGGTCGTGCCTGACGTGCTCTACGGCGCCGCGCCGGAGGTTCCGATCCGCCGCGCGGTCTAACTCCGCACCCGGGAACCGAATGCAACGCCTCGCGATCACGCTGCTCCCCCTCGTCCTTCTCACCTGTGCCGGCTGTCAGCAGTTCCAGCAGATCTCCGATCTCATCTCGGGAGATACCCCCGGCCGGTACGCACGCCTGATGGAGGATTCCACTGACGGTGACCGCCGCCGCATCGGCGTCAACGGGCTTGTCGAACGCGACTTCGCCAGAAAACCGCCCTATACGACGCGCTATCAGCAGATCGCCGAGCATGACCCCGATCCACTCGTCCGCGCCACCGCCGTCCGCGCCTTGAACCGTGCTCGCGATCGTTCATCCACCCCGTTGTTCGTGAAGATATTGTCTGATGACAACGAGTGGGTCCGACTCGAAGCCGTGAAGGCCTTGATCAACATGCCTGACGCATCGGCAGTGTCGCCCCTGCAAAAAATGCTCAACCGATCCGGCGAGGAACGCGACGTCCGAATCGCCGCGGCGGAGGCGCTGAAACATTACCGCACGCCCGAAGTCGCCCGTACCCTCGTCACGCAACTCGGCGAACGCGATTTCGGCATCGCCTGGCAGGCTCACCGCAGCCTCAAAAGACTCACCGGCCGCGACCTGCATTACGATGAGTCGGCGTGGCTCAACTACCTCAATGGCTCCGACAAGCCGTTGGGATGACGCTGCCGATGTCGCTTTCGGCAGCACTTCGCTCGGCAACCCATGCGCGCCCTGGTCTTCGATCAATCCCTCAGCTTCCAACCGCGGCAAGCGGAGCCGGCCGCCGAGCAGGGCGACACCCTCCTGAAGGTCCGCCAGGCCGGCATCTGCGCCACCGATCTCGAGATCGTCAAAGGCTACATGAATTTCCGCGGCGTGCTCGGGCACGAGTTCATCGCCGACGTCGTCTCCTCGCCCAATGCCGATCTGGCCGGACAGCGCGTGGTTGGCGAGATCAACGTTGTCTGCGGGCGTTGTGACCTGTGCCTGTCCGGCCTCAGCAGTCACTGCCGCAACCGCACCGTGCTGGGAATCCAGGGGCGCGACGGCGCGTTTGCCGAATTTGTCCGTCTTCCCGCGGCCAACCTGCATGTGCTGCCGAAGACCATCGACGATGACAGCGCCGTCTTTGTCGAACCGCTCGCCGCCGCGTTTCAAGTCCTCAAACAGATCAAGCTCGATGGCCGCAAATGGGTGACGGTGCTCGGCGACGGCCGGCTCGGCCTCCTGGTCGCTCAGGTGCTGCGCGAAGTAGGATGTCCGGTCCGCGTCATAGGGCGCCATCCGTCGAAGCTGGCGCTGTGTGAGAAATGGTCCATTCGCTCACGGCCGCTGGAAGACATCGTGCCGCGCCACGACCAGGACGTCGTGATCGATTGCACCGGCAGCGCCGCCGGGTTGGAATTGGCCGTCCAGATGGTGCGCCCCCGCGGAACGATCGTCCTCAAGAGCACCGCCGCCGCCGGCAAGCCTCTCAATCTCGCGCCCGTCGTGATCGACGAAATCAACATTGTCGGCAGCCGCTGCGGGCCGTTCCGTGAGGCCATCCGGGCCCTCGCCGAAAAGCGGATCGACGTCGCCAGCCTGATCCACCGCCGCATGAAGCTCGAGCAAGGCGTCGAGGCCATGGAACTCGCCGCAAGGCCCGGCGTGCTCAAGGTATTGCTCACGATCGGCTGAGCGGATTCACTGACTTGCGGGCGCCGAACGTTTGAAAGAACTCAATGGCCAAAGATCTCGCGATTGTCCTCAACAACGGCAGCATCAATTCCGCCGTCGCGACCGCGCTCGCAGTCCAGCGCTATCGCCCCATCCTTCTTCACGCGGAGATCATGCAGCAGCCCGGCTCGCGCACGCGCGCCGCCTATGACCAGCAGGTGGCCCACTTCAAACCCTACCGCGAACACTCCCTGCCGATGCCGTACCTCAGCATCGTCGCGCCGGGGCGCCAGCAAACCTCCGTCTCCGTCCCGCGGCTGCATTCGCCCCTCGGCCCGCAGATGCTCGACCTCCTTCCCTTGATCGCCGCCGCGGTGCGCTTCGCCGGCCACTACCAGGCCGCCGCGATCTATCTCGGTCTTCGCGTCGGCGGGCAGGGCGATGAGCTCGCCCAGGCGACGGAGTACATTCAGATCTGGAACGAAATGGTGCAATTGCCCGGCGGCTTGCCCGAGCTTGAGGTGATGACCCCGCTGCTCGAGCTCGAGCCGTGGCAGGTCGTGGATCTCGGCTTCCAGGTTGCCGCGCCCTTCGAGCGCACCTGGTGTTGCGTCGAAGAAGGCGGCAAGCCCTGTTGGGCCTGCCGAAGCTGCCGTAACCGCGAGGCAGCCTTCCAGCAATCCGGCAAGCCCGACCCGCTGCGCATGGTGCGGAAGATCTGACGCGTTATCCGCCGCGCTACTCTTCCACGCCCGCCAGCACACCGTTCAAAAATGCCGCCAGGTACTTCGTCGTGAAAAGCTCGACGGCACGCACGGTGTCCAGGTGTGACATCCCCCAGATCGCGCAGCGCGTGTCCTTCATCTCCAGGTCCATCTGGATCACCAGCACGTCCTCGATCGCCACGATCGTCGGCAACTCGTTCAGCAGCGTGGCCGAAAGCGCATTCATTCCTGGCCCGCCCACGCTGATCGTCGGCCGCGACTGCGCCTCTTCGCTGTTCAGGTAGTACACATCGCTCACCACCGCCGGCGCAAGCCGCGGAAGCTCGCCCGGCTTGGGCTTGCCAAACCGCCGGCGCACCTGCTGCCGCAACGCGCGCTCGATCCGATAAGCGAGCGGCCGATCGCCCAATTCCGCGCGCAGCTGGATCCCCGTCACGATCCAGATCAGACGCTCGATGTCGATCTCAGCCATGAGCCGCCGCTGGTGCTGGACTAACAAATCGCGACACCGTTCACTCCTGGCCAGGTCGCTCGCCGTTCTCACGAAGCTCAGACCGAATTTTCCTCAGGTCTTCGCTGTACATCTCGTCCAACGGCGGCTTCATCTGCAGGGCCGCCTCGATCAACGTCTTCGCCGCCGCGTCCTCGCGCGCGTTCTTCAATCGCTCTGCTTCGTTCTTGAGCTTCGAACCCATGGTCTGCTGAAGGTCCTTCGTCTGCGCCGGATCGGTGCTGGATGACAGCATGTTCTGCGCAAACTTCACCGCCCCCGCGTAATTCCTGTCCGCCAGCAGCGCGTCCATGTTCTGATTGATCAAGCCGGCCAGCGTCTGCGGCGGGACCTCGTGCTTTCGAAGCTCGTCGAGCGCTTCGCCGAACGCGCGCGCAGCCGACGCGTGCTGGCGAAGTTTCATGAAATTCGTGCCGATGTTCTGCAACTGATATCCGCGATCCAGAAGCTGCCCGTTCTCTTTCAGCTTGACACACAGTTCCTGAAGCACCGCGATCTGCTTTTCCGGATCGTTTTTGATCTGCGGCTGCGAAGCCCACGTTCCCAGCCGCTGCGGTGACGAAGCCGGAAGCACCCCCTTGAAAACCTCCCACGCCGCCTGCCGCACCTCCTGCGGCTGATTGCTGTCCATCCGCGCCAGCAGCGTGTCCGCATACTCCCGCGCCCCGCTGGCGCCCAGCGCCCGGATCGACAACGCCCGCGTGTGCGCGTCCGGCTCTTCATCGATCCAACTGACGATGCTCGGCGCCGCATCGGGGCTGCGCAGATCACCCAGTGCCTGCAGTGCCGCGCGGCGTACAAAGACCGGCTCTCCCCGGTTCAGCAGGTTGCTCCCCCATTTCAATGTCTCCGGATCGCGCAGCGGGCCCACCGCCGCAACCACGGCGCCGCGCAACTCGTCCGCGCCGGGCTTCTCACGAAGTTCGTCCGCCCGGCGGCGCAGGCGCTCCGCCAGTTGGTGCGCCATCTGCGCATCCTTCTTCGCCAGCTCGCCTCCGATTCGCCCGATCGACGCCGCCGCCGCCTGTGCCACCGCCGGTGAAGGCTCCTGCAGCAGCCCAAACAACGCGTCGATCACCGGCCCGGGCCGCGCATTCCCCAGCACGCCCAGCGCGCTCACGATCGCCGCCCGCACCTCGTTGTTCCTCTCAACCCCGAGCTGCGACACCATCGTGTCCAGCGATTCCTTGTCGTTGATGTTCCCCAACGCCTTCGCCACCTGGATCCGAACGTTGCGGTCACTGTCGCCGATCATGTCACGAAGCCGCGCCCCCGCCTCCGGAATCGGCTGGCCGAGGCTCGTGCTGTTGTCCAGGATGCGCACGCCGATCGCCCGCACCACTGGATGCGGCGAGTTCAGGAAGCGCAACATGATCCCCGGTCTCTGCTTCGCCGCGGCGGACTGAAACTCATCCGACAGGAGCGATTCGGTCTCGGCGGCGAGCTGTTCGTTGCTCCGCGCCATTGCCGCCGCACGCGCCGCACGCGGAGCGGCCAGCGCTGCCTTCCAGGTGCTGTCGTCCATCGCGTCCGTGTCCGAACGCCATCGCTGCCAGCGCGAAAAATCCCGTCCGAAAGGCAGAGCCGTCAGCTCCCCCAACGCATCGGCGGCCGCGTTGCGAACCGCCGCTGGCTCCTGCTCGCTCGAGAGCAGATCAACCAGTTGATGCGCCGCCCCGCGGTCCAGGATCGCCCCCGCGGCCTTGATCGCCGCCACCCGCGCGCCAACACCGGCATTGCGGTCCGCCGCCATCCGCAGCAGCGCGCGAACGGCGTCCTGGTTGTCGCTGAATCGTGTCAATGCCTGCGACGCGGCGTCGCTGAGGGCCACGTCCCCGCCCAGAAGTTTGATGAGTGGACCGACGAAGCGCCCGTCGGGGCGCGGCGCATCCACCAGCGCGTGCGACACCGCCAACTGCCCCTCGCGATTGTGCGGGTCGGTGAGTAACGATTGCAGCGATTGTAGGGCCCCGGGGGAATCCTGCTCGAAGAGCCGTCGCGCGGCCTCTTCCCGTTGCGCGGTGCCCGCGCGCACATCGGTCAACACTCCGATCAACCGCTCGGTGATCGCGGCGGGCTGCGCAGAGCGGGAAGCCGACGCATCCTGTGCAGGCGAAGTATCGGACGTGGCGACCGTGGCCGCCAATGCCAACACGACCGCCCTCATCCACTGTCTCGGACCCACCGTCCAACCTTGCCGCTCTCAGGCCCGGAGCCTGCCGCCACCAAAGGCGAATCCGCTTGCGGGGCGGAGTTGCCCGCGGGAGCCATCCCGCACCACTCTGCCTGGCCCGCCCGGCCGGTGCCGCTGCCCGCCACACCGGAAAACTTTGCCGCCGATTCTTATCGTCGCACGCTAAAAGTTACCGTATTTTATATCGGTATAAAAGCGGCCCCGCCCATCGCCCGCGACCGCGCGCGATGCTGACGCGCATCGCAAACGTCCAGGCGCCAAAATGATTCGCCGCTTCACACTTGAAAACGCATCGATGCTCTCAGTAAAGTAGCTGTTGTAATCACCCTGCGCACAAGATGGCCACATGAACGACTGGGACGATGCCGAGCGACGGGTCGAGAAAGCGCAAGAGCTCTTCGAGCAGCGCCGTTGGGTTGAAGCCCTCGAAGAACTCCGCGCCGCAACCAGCATCAATCCCTACAACGGCGGATGGTTCTTCAATATCGGACTCACCCTCGACGAGATGGAACGCTTCGACGAGGCCATCGAGGCCTACCGCAAGTCGCTTGAGATCGATGCGAATGATCTGCAGGCGATGAACCACCTCGGCATCGACCTCCACCGCGTCGGCAACTTCAAGGACGCCCTGCAAATCTTCGAGCGGATGCAGACCGTCGATTCATCCTTCGAGCCGTCCTACTGCCACCGCATCATGACCTACCGCGAGATGGGGGACCACGACAAGGCCGAGGAGATGTTCTACCTCGCCCGGCTCTACAAGGAGCACTGCCCGCATTGCTACTACAACATGGGCTGCAGCCTCAACGATCGCGGCTACTACGACAAGGCGATCTATTGCTGGCAGAAAACCCTCGATCTCGATGAGGCCCACCCCGAGGTGCAGCTGCGCATCGCTGAAGCCCTCTGGGGCAAGGGTGAGCTCGAAGGCGCCCGCCAGCATTACCTGATCGGCCTTCGCCAGGATCCCGGGAGCACCGACACCTTATTGGACTTGGGCGATCTGCTGCTCGAGATGGGACGCACCGAGGAGGCCGGCGAGAAGTTTCGCCGCGCCATCGAGCTGGCGCCTGAAGAACCGGCCGGCTATTTCTGTCACGGCCTCTGGCTGACTCGCTGCGATCGCCGCGAAGAAGCCATCGCCGCTTTCATCAAGACGCTCCAACTGGATCCGACCTACCCAGGGGTCCACCTTCGCCTCGGCGAGCTTCATCATCGCCAGCACGACACCGCATCGACCCGCAAGCATCTTCGCGCCGAGATGCTCTTGCGCCCCCAGGAGCCGCAGGTGCTCCTCGACCTCGGTAATCTGCTGATGGACGTCGGCCTGCCCCGCGCCGCCGTCGGCTGTCTGAAGCGGCTTGTCCAGATGGACCCGCTCAACGTCAGCGGCTGGCAGAACCTGGCGGTGGCGCAGTTCATGATCCGCCGGTATGACGAAGGGATCGTCAGCTGCCAGGAGGCCCTGCGGCGCGAGCCCGGCAACACGATGTCGCTATACAACCTCGCCCTCGCCTACGAGCACCGCGGGCGCTACGACGAGGCCCTCGTTCTCGTCCGCCGCGGAATGCGCAAGGATCCCGCCGACACTTCCTTCCAGAAGCTCGACCTGCGCATCCGCCTCCTCCGCTTCAAGCACCGCATCGCCCAGCTCTTCCGCGGCCTGCTGCTAAAGCCCGCAAACCCGAAGCGCTAGGCGCTGCGCGGCCTTCTTCTCCCCAAAAGAGAATATGGCAGCCCTTGCCGCAGATCGCGACTTTATTCAGGATTGTGCAACGAGCTCGATCCCACTCACGATTGCGTTGTCGACTATTGACGTGAAGGCGATATTGAGCTGACCGCCCGTGACCGTCACCGTGAAGCTCTTCACGACCGCCGTCTGACCGCCACTGTCAGCGACGAGATCGAAATTCGTCAACAGCGGCGACCCCTCCGCCGACACGTTGAAGATGCGCTTGCCGGTCGCGGTGTTCACCGAGTCCGACATGTAGAGGTTCAGCGTGTAGGTCCCGTCGGCCACCGCCAGGTTGTAGCTCATGTTGCCCCAGCGGCGCGTCATGTACATCGTGTCGTCGGTCGTCCCTTTGACGTCATAAGCGCTCGTTGACACCGTGCCGCCGCTGAAGCCGCTGTCCCCTGACCAGTTATTCCCAGCCGAGTCCGTGTACGCCGACCCCCCGACGTTGATCCGGTACAGCGCCGGGCCGTTCGCGGGAATTACGGTCGGACGAACCGCATTCAACGTCGCGGTGGCCGACTCGTTCCCGCTGGTGTCGATCGCGGTGATGCGGTAGTACGAGCGCGCCCCGGCCGGTGCGGTCGAGTCGACGAAGCTCGCCCCGGTCAGGATCGCCCCGTTCAGCTTCGTGAAGCTCCCGGCGGCCGAGGTGCTCCGGTAGATGTTGTACCCGGCCAGGTCCGACTCCGAGTTGGCGGTCCACGACGTGACGATCTTTGTCAGGGAGCCCACCGCGTTGGCCCCGTTTGGAGCAGCAGGTGCAGTGGTATCGCTCGGCGGCGCGACAGGGGCGGTCACACTGTAGTCGCGGAACTGCACGCTCATCACCGAACTGGTGCTGTGCGCGCTCGCAGCCATGCCGAGTAAAAGTGCCGAGGGCATCGCCTGCGTCGCCTGTCCACTCTGGGCCCAGTTGACGCCGTCAGTGCTGTAGTAGGCGGTGAACAGATTGCCGACGCGCGTCAGGCGCACCCAGACGTTGGGGTAGCTGATCGTTCCAGCCTTGGCGCTGCTCGTGCCGCCGCCGCTCGTGCTTCGACGGCTGAATTGGAAGCCGTCTCCACCGGTGGCGAGCGAGAACAGGTTTGCGCTTCCGGCAGAGACGTCGGCGCGGGCCATGATGCCCGCCTTGGTGAAGGCATCCACCGCCGCCATCGCGGGAATGTGCACCCGCGCGTCGAAGTCGCCGCTCACCTGTTTATAGACGAACCGGAACCCGTCGCTTGTGCCACCGACATCGGCGCCGCCGGCGGTGACGTTGTAGTCCGAGCCGCTGGTCACAACTGTGGTATCGCCCGCGGGCGTGGCATTGATGTCCGCGCTGCTGAAGCCCGAAGCCGCCTGTTGCGGCGTCGTCGCCGAGCCCACCGGGCTATAGGTCGAAAGCCCGGCGGAGTTCTCGCTTCGGACCTGATAGCTGTACGTGCTGTTGGGAGCGCGCCCGCTGTCCACGAAGCTTGTGCTCGTGACGCCGCTCGCGATCTCCGTGAAGCTGCTCTCCCCGGGTCCCTTGCGCTCGACGCGGTAGCTGGTGGCGTTCGCCCCGGCGGGCCAGCTCAAGCTGATCTGCGTGGCCGAGTCGGCGGTCGCGGTGAGCGATCCGGGAGCGGCGGGGGCCGGCTGCGCCGCAAGCGTGGTGTCGCTGGCGGTAGGGCTGTAACCCGACAGGCCCGCCGAGTTCTCCGCCCGCACCTGGTACGAGTACGTGCTGCTCGCAGCCAGGCCGGTGTCGGAGTAGCTGGTCCCGCTCACGCCGCTCGCGATCTGCGTGAACGTGCTCTCGCCCGGGCCCTTTCGCTCGATGCGGTAGCTCGTCGCGCCGCTGGAGGCCGACCAGCTGACGTCAATCCGGCTGCTGCTCGCCACGCTTGCCGTCGCGGTTGCCGGGGCGGGCGGAATGTTCACCACCGGCGGGGTAATCCCCGCGAATCCGGTCAGGCCGCGGAACTTGACAGTGGCCGTCGCCGTCGTGCTGTTGGCGTTCACCGCCATGCCGAGCATCAACGTCGAGGGCATCGTCTGCGATGCCTGCGTCGTCTGCACCCACGTGACGCCGTCCGTGCTGTAGTACCCCGTGAAGACATTGTTCACGCGAGTCAGCCGCACCCAGACGTTCGGATAGCTGACCACGCCTTTCTTCAGGTAGCTGGTCGTCCCGCCAGCGGCCGAGCGCCGGCTGAAGTGGAAGCCGTCCGCGATGGTTGCGAACGAGAACACGTTCGCGCTCTGCGGAGTCAGGTCGGTCCGGGCCATCAACCCCGCCGTTGCAGTCGTCTGACCGCCGGTGAAGCTGATGATCTGCCCCTTCACATCGAAGTTGCCGGTCACCTGCTGATACACGTATCGGAAACTGTCGGTGGTGCCATAGATCGCAGCGCCGCCCGCGGTGATGTCATAATCGTTGGGGTTCAGCACCGTCGTGCTGCCCGCGGGAGTTGCGTTGATGTCCTGGCTCGCGAAATTCGACGCCGGCTGCTGCGGTGTCGTGGCAGAAGCGGTCGCGCTGTATCCCGACAATCCGCCGGAGTTTTCCGCGCGCACCCGGTAGGTGTAACTGTTGCCCGCGGTGACCCCGGTGTCGACATAGCTCGTCACGCTCACGCCAACCTTTATCTCGGTAAAGGCGCTCTCGCCCGGACCCATGCGCTCGACGCGATAGCTCGAAGCATTCGCCGACAACGCCCAGCTCAGCGTGATCTGCGTCGGCGAGTCAGCATTCGCACTCAAGCTTGCCGGCGTCGCCGGGGCGCCGGCCGGGCGCGCAGCGCTCGACATGGTCGACTGCCCCGACTCATTTCCCGCGGTGTCCACTGCGCTGACCTTGTAGTACCAGGTCACCGTCGGCTGCGTCGTCGAGTCCGTGTATGCGCTGCCCGTGATGTATGCGCCGCTGTTGATCAGGATATAAGTGCCGCCCGCGGCGTCGCTGCGATACACCCTGTAGCCCGCCAGGTCGGCCTCGGTGTTCACGTCCCAACTCAACACGATCCCGCCGGGTTGCCCGCTGGCAACCAGGTTCGTCGGCGGAACCGGCGCGACGGTGTCGGCCGAGCGGGTTGCGCTGACCGTCGCCGAAACGCCGGACTCGCCGCCCCAGTTGTCCCGCGCCGTAACCCGATAGAACGAGGTCGTCCCCGCCGGAGCCGTCGCATCCAGGAAGTCAGATGTCGTGACCGCCGTCGTGTTGGTCTTTACGAACGTGCCGGTTGCCGTTGCGCTCCGGTAGACGTTGTAACCCGCCAGCGTGCGGTCGCTGTTGTCCGACCAGTCGAGAGTAATGCCGTTCGGCTGAGGCGTGGCGACCAGTCCCGTCGGGACCGCCGGGTTGGCCGGACGCATGTTGCTCACCAGGTACGTGTTGTCCTGATAGTCGTAGTTGATGCCCTGGTAGTCCATCACCACCAGCCAGGTGTTCGCGATCAGGTTGCCGCTGCGATCGCGGGCGGGGAGGAAGCGCACGTGGTGACCGTAGCCGCCGCCGGGCTGCTCCTGCACGTTCAGCGTATCGTCGCTGCTCTCACCATCGATCTTGAATCCGAACACATTGTTGGTGCTGAAGCTCGCCTGTGCCGGCGGGTTGCCGGTAGCCGTCGAGCGCGGAAGCAGCGACTGCCCGTCATCGCCGATGTGCGTGAAAAGCGTCGTCGTGCCGGTGCTGCCCCTGGTGAACCACCGGATCGTCGCGGTATTCCCCTGGGTGTGATAAGCATCCAGCTGCCGCACGGTGATCGACAGGTTAGAGTCGGCGCGCTGCCAATAGTTGGACAGGACCTCTTCGCCAACGCTCGAGACGCGCCCACCCTGGTTCATACTCTGGCCGGCGCCGAGTATCTGCGTCCCGAAGCCAAAGATGTTGTTCATCATGACCGACAGCAGCGGCTCCTGCCCGTCCTCCGAGCGCTGCTGCCACCAGCCCGCAAGCTGAAGCATGGTGTCCGGCTCGTCCGCGTCATTGGTGTTGATCGTGAGCGTGCCGTTGTAGACGCCGCCGGTGTTCGCCGCGGCGTCGATCGTCTGGTTGTCGGTGTGCGGCGGGTTGCTGGTGGCGACAAACTGCAACGTCACGTCAAGGAACAATCCCGGCGCGATCGCGGTGCCCGCCGCCGGAGGGTTGACGATCTGCCACGCGGGGCTGCTCAGCGTCATCGAGTTGATGACCAGGTCATTCGTTCCTGTATTGCGGATCCGGAACGTGGACTTGTCGTGAACGACGTTGTTCGGCGGCTGCGTCACCACGCCGGTGATCGGGTCGGTCTTCGGATCCGGCGGCTGCACCTGGATGCGGTTGAAGATCAGGCGGTCCGGGAAGGGCACGCCATCCAGGTTTTCCAATCCCACCTCGGCGCCGGCCGCCCCTGGCTGGACGTTGCGGATGATCCCGACGAAGTCCTGGGTGTCGTACGCGCCGTTCAGGTCGTTGATGTAGTCTTCGCTCGTGAAGACGTACGCGTTCGGAACGACCGAGCCATCGGCGTTTTTCAGGGCGAAGAAGCGCACCTTGCGCCGATTGGCAACGGTGTTCTCCGTCGTATTGAGCACATCCTCGCTGTACGCGGTGTTGCCGAAGATCGGGAAGTTGGCGTAAAGACCGAAGTCCTTGGCGCCCGGATCGAAGCTGGTGGCGCCGAGCAGCGTCGGGTGGACCGTCTGCGCGTCAGCGCCGGCGACCGTCAGCAGCTCGGTCCTGGCCGTCGGCGTTCCCGCGTCGTAATAGCCGAAACGGACCACAGGCGACCCGCCGGCCATGGTCGCGAGCGGCTCGATCGTGATCGGCCCATTGCCCGCCTTGACCAGCCGCTGGATGTACAGCTCGTCGTTGGTGCTCGAGAGCGGCTCGGCGTTACTGAACAGGTTCGTGTTCGCCGGATTGATGTCACCCGTCGCGATCGGCAATTGATACAGGTCAAAGATGCGCTGCAGCGACGGCTCATTTTGTCCGCCGGTGCCGGCCGTCGCGAGCCCGCGGAGCGCGATCGATGTCGTTGGTGCGTTGGGGTCATTGCTCTTGATGACCAGCGTGGCCGTGTGCACGCCCAGGCTTGTCGTGCTTGCCGCGCTGTACGCGATGCTGACCGTGACTGAGCCGCCCACCGGGACTGTAGCCGGCAGCGTCGGTTTCGCGGTGATGATGAACTGCGTCCCATCCGTTCCGACGATCGTGAAACCGTCGGCTGGGATCGCGAGGGCGGCGGTGCCCGTGTTGGTGATGGTCAGGTTCTGCGACCCGCTCGAGGCGCCGCCGCGCACGTCGTTGAAATAGAACGCGCTGGCGCTGGTGACGATGTGCGCCCCCGGCGTAATCGGGCGCAGCAGCGTGAGTTGCTGCCCCCCATACTCGGCGACGTAGATGAAGCCCGTACGCGTGTCTTCCGTGAGATCGAGCGGGTCAACGAAGTGCGTTAATCCGGCGATTCCGGTCTGCGCCGCGGTGATATTGCCGTTGGCGTCGGGCGCGAGTGCGATGATGTCGTCGCCGCCGCTGTAGCGGGCCACCAGAAGTTTGCCGTCGAGCGCGCCGTTGAACGCGTTGCCCTTGTATTCAATGACGCCGTCGGGCGAGTAGTGCTTCCCGAAGATATAGGCGGCGCCCCGGTAGTTGCGGTCCGGCTGCGTGCCGACGGGGTATTGGCCGAACTCTTCGTAATCGATGCCGCCGCTCGGGTTGCCTCCGTCGAGGACATACTCGCCCCGCGTCGGGTTGGGGTGCCCGTAATAACCGCCCTGTTGGATCTTGAAGAGGAAGTCATCCTCCGTCGTCGTGACGTTGCTGAGGGCGGGAACCTGGGTGCCGTCATACGGACCATTCGTCCCCTCGTCGATGCGCTGGCTGCTGAAGACCGAGCTTGGATAGCCCGGCGTGCTGCCGCCGGCTGACGAACCGTTCGTCGGCGCGTACAGATATCCGGCGCGCGTCCACACCAGGTCGTACGCGTTTCGCACGCCGCTTGCGTAAATCGTCAAAGGCGCATTCGCCGCGAACGGGTTGTACGTCCCGGCTTCGTTGGTCCGAACATCCAGCGCACCCTGTCCGTTCGCGATTCGCTGCGCCACTGCGGTGACGTTGAGCCGCAGAACCGCTGCGTTCAGCAGGTGCTCGGTGCGCAGCCCCCACGCGTTGTCCGGTGCACCCATCGCGGTGTTGCTCGACTGGCTGACGTAGAGAGCGCCGTCGGGACCAAACACCGTCTGGTTCGTCGTGTGGTCGCGCACGGAGCGCGGCAGGCCCACCACGTAGTCCTGGTAATTCTCGAGGTTCGCCCCGCTGATCCGGCTGATCGCGCCGGTCCAGTCGGTCGCGTTTTCGAATGCGTAATCCCCATGGCTCACCCAGGCAATGAGATTGCTCGCGGTCGACGCCGGATCAAAGGTGATGCCCGTCAGGAAGCGCGGGCCGCCATTCTGGGTCTGAACGACCGTGATGTTCTGCGGTGCGCCCAGCGTCCCATCCGGGTTCACATTGAAGCGTTGAATCAGCCCGTCGATGCTGCAGGCGTAAAGCTTCCCGTCGGGACCCATCGCGACGCTGCTGTATTGCAGGCCGCTCGCCGTCGAGAGGGTGACCTTCTCGAATGCGATGGAAGGATCGGTTGGGTTCTGAACGTCGGCCCCGGTGGTGAACGTCGAGAGGTACGGCATGAACGCCGCGCCGCCCGTGTCTTTCAGTCCGCTGGTGACTTCGAACGTGTAGCTCGTGTTGGGGTCGAGAAGCCCCTTCGGCTGCGCCACGATCGCGTCGCCGCCGCCGGAGGTGTTGAGGGTGGACAGCACCGCCAAGCGATCGCTCGTCCGATACACCTTGACGCTGTTCAGGTCCAGCGTCCTGGAATCAACCCCTTTGCCTGGATTGGGCAGGAACACGTCCGCCGCGATGAAGCCGTCGCGATAGACGCCTGTCTCGCCGTTGGCGGGGCGTGTTGCGGTGACCGAAGGGCGGCTGCTGATCGGCGTACCCGAGACGATCTCGAATCGGTCGAAGCTGACGGTGACCGGCGCCAGGTCGTTCTTCTGCGATGCGAAGATGCCGGCGCGGGACATGCCGTTGAAAAACAGCGCCTTCTGCGTGCCGTTGAGTGTGATCTGCTGGTTTGCCTGCGTGAGGGCGCCGCCGTTGACGCGGTAGTATGCGGTGACGGTCCCGGTCACAGAGTCGCATGCCAGCTCGACGTCCAGCGTGTTGATATTGGCGAAGCTGCCGACGTTCGTCAGCGCGGCGCTGCCGGTCAGCGTGTGCGTCCATGTGTTGGTGCCCGTCTTCTGCTCGTCGACAAACTGCAGGTACTGGCCGGTCGACGTGCCGATCGCCACAAACTTGATGTAGTTGTCCTGGTCCGGGCCAAAGACCACCCCGCCTTGCTGGTTCGGTGACTTGATGAACCCCAGCGGGCCTTTGAGCCGTGCCACGATGGTGAACGAGCCCTTGCTCCCGTCGAATCCCGTCTGCAGGACATTCGTTTGAGTGTTGTCGCCTTCCCACGCGCTGCCCGCGGTGGCGGTGCCGGTGGTGGTGAGGTTCAGCAGCCCGGAGGCAGTCTGAAGGTCGATCAGGCTCGATTGATACTCGGCCGGGTTCTTGCCGGGCTGGACGAAGGTAAAGCCGGTCCCTTCGCCGTCCTTGTCCGCGATGCCGCCGTGAAGACTGTCGAACTCGAGGGCATAGGGGAGCGTCTGGACAATCGTGGGGTCGCCCGCCATCAGGCGCCGTTCCTCCAGCCGTTCGACGACTGCAGTGACAGCGTGGCTGAGCCGCTCGAGGGCGCTCCGATACTTAACACTCACGGCATCTCTCCGGGTAGCGGTTACAGGCTGCTGCGCTCACACCCACACGGGAAGCGTACGAAAAGATATACCTTCTAAAAACCGGCCGGGCGAACCGCATCCCCACGCGGGCAATGGCCCTCGCGTCTCATAAAACCGTGGGGAATTCCACGGGTTTCGGCGAAGAATGCAGAAACAGACAGGGCTGATAATAGTGAGCGCATTTCTCCTCCATTGCGCCTGCTCTATCCTTGAAATCGGCACAATCCGCAGCGCCGTTAGGACCGCGCCGAAGGAATCCGCACCGATTTTTGGGTGCTGAAGGGATGGGCGCTGGACTTGACCACCACGAGGTCCGATAGCCTTCGCGCGCAATGAAAGGACAAACAGGCCACCCCTTCGGTGCTGAGGCTGACGTGATGCACCGCCACCACCGTCATTAAGATGCCGACCGTGCCGCGCCGGGAATGCGAATGACCCCGCGCTTGTTCACGCCATCGAACTCGGTGCGCAGCCGCTTGCCCGACGGGCGATCACAGCGCGCGAGTCCGTTTCGTGAGCACGCTCGGCACTTCTTGAAGGGGTTGTGCGCCGCCGCCGGATTCGGGTAGGGTGACACCGGGGTGAAGATGGCTCGCCGCGTCGTACAAATCCTCGCTCTCCTCACGCTCATTGCCCTCGCGGTGCTCATCGCCAGGACGCGCGAGGATCTGCCGTTGCCACAGAACACCGGTCCTGTCACCGAAGGCGCGCCCGGCGCCGAATGACCAACTTTCCCCCTGCGGTGCCGCAACGATCCGAACCCACGCCCTCCAGCCTATCGTGACGAGAATCCCCAGGGATATGGCCCGCCCTTCTATGGCTTCTCGGTCTTCGGTTCGAGCGCCTATTCCGCAGACCCTGACGGTATTGGGGTCGGATTCCTCGACAGCAACAGCTCCGGGTCGTTTACCCTGAACGACGGCGACATGCAGGCGAGCATCACCGCCACTCCCGAGCCTTCGAGCCTCGGGCTCCTGTCGCTCGGCGGGCTTTACGCGCTTCGGCGGCGAAGGGCTGCGTGACTGCCGCCGATTGTAGCGTCTATACCGGCGGCACTGCCCCCGTCGGTGCCAACCACTCAGTCGAATGTAATCGATCCAACATTCTCCCGTTGACACTCTTCTTCCGGCAGATTTATAACTCAGCCCGTCGTCGCGAAGTGGTGCCGGTATGGTCAGTGGGTGACCCGGCTGATGTCCGCTTCGCGCGATTGATGTTCCTGTCGTTGATCTCCACCTGTTTGGGCACAGGACCGCACTCGCATCGCGCGACGTGCGGCGGGCGGAGCGTGGGAACGTTGCGAAGGAGGAAGCACCGTGCCGCTGCGCGCAATTCGTCGGATCAGCTCAGCCCTCTCCCGATTTGATGCAAGATTGAAGCTCCGCCGCGCCGTTGCGAGCGTGCGCGTTGAGGCGCTGGAGACGCGCCTGTTTCTCTCCGCCACCGACAACGACATGATCGGTTTCATCGTCAGCGAGGCCGGCGCATCGGTCCCGAGCGAGCATCGCGAACTCCTCCCCAACGCGCCGCAGGCGCATTCCAAAAAGAAGCCGCGGGCAAAGAAGCACGATAGAACCCACGCCAAGAAGGAACACCATCACTCAAAAGGGCACAGGGACTCACACCACCATAAGGGCGATCAGGTCAAAGATGATTCCGAAGGAGACGACTCGCAAGGCGAGCACGAAGAAGACGGCGGGACCGGTGACGACCATGACGATGGCGATCATGAAGGAATCGGCGACGGTCACGGCGAAGGCGACGATGGTGATGACGGCGGCGATAGCGGAAGCCGCGGAGGCGGCGGCAGCGATAGCGGCGGGGGAAATACCGGCGGCAGCAATCAGCGTCCCACCGCTTCCATCTCCGTGCCCAATGTAACGGTCGCGGGAGCAAAAACGCTTTCGGTGGTCGTTACCTACACTGACGACAAGGGCATCAAGGCCTCCACCATTGACGTCAACGACCTGTTGGTCAGCGGCCCGTCCGGCAAGCTGACGGTCACAGGCGTGACCATGCAGCCCGCCACTGACGCCGCGAAGATCGTCGCCATTTATACGCTCGCTGCCCCCGGCGGACGGTGGGGCATTGCGGACAACGGAAACTATAGCGTCAACATCGTCGATGGTCAGGTAACCGACGGCAGCGGCAACGCTGTTGCGGCCGTCAACAAGACTTTCGTCGCCAACATCACCTCCACCGAAACCGAAGCGCCCCGCGTCACTTCGATAACCGCGCCCGACATCGTATCGGCCGGCACGAATGCCCAGGTGATCACGGTCGTCTATGCCGACAACGTCGCCGTCGATCCGGTGACCATCGGTCCTGCCGACATCACGGTCACCGGGCCCTCGGGGCCGCTGACAGTCAGCATCGTCAATGTCGACACGGACCAGAACGAGACGCCGATCACTGCAACCTATACGGTGTCCACCCCGGGCGGCTCGTGGGACCACGCCGACGAAGGGACCTACAACATCGTCGTGAACGCCGGCGAAGTGCAGGACAGCAACGGCAATTTCAACGCAGCCGCGAGCGGATCGTTCAAGGTGAACATCGCCGCGCCACCGCCGGTCGACGCCGGGTTCGGCGGCGGCGGGGGGGTCAAGACCCCGTTCGTCGCCGAGGCCGTCGTCACGCAGCCTGACGGAAAGGTCCTGGTCGCCGGCCGCCAGGGCGATCCAACCAGCGGCAAGGCGCAGGGCGTCCTCGAGCGGCTCGACGCCAGCGGCGCGCTTGATCTCACTTTCGGCAACAGGGGCGAGGTGATCACCCCCGCCGGGGCCAATGAGACTTTCTATGCGATCGTTACGCAGGGCAATAACTCGATCGTCGCCGGCACGAGCGGCGGAGACTTCCTGCTGGCGCGCTACGACGCCTCCGGACACCTCGATCCGACCTTCGGCAAGGGCGGGCGGGTCGTCACCGATATGGGCAGCGAGAACGACGCGGTCTTCAGCATGGACATGGGCCCCGATGGAATGCTCGTTGTCGCGGGCGGAGCGGCCGGCAACTTTGCCTTCGCCCGTTTCGATGCCAACGGCGCCATCGACGCCTCGTTCGGCACGGGCGGCAAGGTCTTGTTCGACTTCGGCAGCGATGCCGACATCCCGGGCGCCGTTTCCGTCCAGGCCGACGGCAAGATTGTGGCCGCCGGGTCGAGTGGAACCAAGGTTGCCGTCCTTCGGCTTACCGCCAGCGGCGCTGCCGATTCGACCTTCTCAGGCGATGGGTTAACCTTCCTCGATGGTGTCGTCGCAACCACCTCAGGCGATCGCTCCCAGGGCGTGGCGATCCAGGCAGATGGAAAGATTCTGCTCGCGAACCACACCGCAGGCCAGGACTTCGCCGTCTCGAGGCTTGACGCCGCAGGCAACCTCGATCAGACGTTCGGCAGCAACGGGATCGCGACAGCCGATTTTGGCGGCGATGACGACGCCGACAGCGTGCTCGTGCAGAGCACCGGCGAGATTCTCGTCATTGGCACGTCGCTGGCCGCCGGAAAGGCGAGCACCTGCGTCGCTGCCTTCGACGCCTCCGGCAAGCTGATTCCCACCTTCGGTGACGGCGGCAAGCTGGTGCTCGATTCCGGAGTGACGCCGACCGGGCGCGAAATGCACATTGGCGAACTCGTGCTCCGCGCCTTTGGGACGCGGCAAAGCGATGGCAGCCTCGTGATCGGTACCAGCGATCAATCCCCCGGTACCACTTCGTCGGGGCTGCGCCGGTTGACGGTGCCCGGCACGAAGGCGCAGCCGCAGGGTACCTTCCTTGGCCACTTCGGAATCGTGAGCGGCGAACGGGTGAAGCTTGCAGTGACGGACGCGGACAACACCAAAATGGTTCTGTCCATCAAGGGCGGCAGCGCCAAGGCCTATCTCTCCGGCAGCAGGATCAACCTGGTGCTCACCGACGCTGGTGCAGGCTGCACCCTCAGCATCAAGACGCAGGGCGGCGGGGATGGACGCGTCACCATCGGTGACGTAGCCGTCAGCGGCACGCTCAAGGGCTTCTCATGCAAGACCGCTGATCTGGCCGGAACAATGTGCTCCACCGGCGCGATCGGCAAGCTCACTCTCGGCGACGTCACCGGCGTCATTGCGTCCTCGAGTTCAATCGGCGCCTTCGCCGCGTCGTCTCTCAAGGGCAGCCGCATCCTCGCCGGCGCCAACCTCGGCGCCGACGGACGGCTCGGCGGCATCAACGCTGACGCCGACAGCTACGCCCAGGGCTCGATCGGAAGCGTGAAGGTGAACGGCGCCGTGAGCTCGTCCCTGATCGGCGCTGGGCTGAACCCCGTCGACGACACATTCCTCGACGGAGACGATCGCGTCGTCGGCGCAGCGGCCAGCTTCATCCGCTCCATCTTCGCCAAGACAGCCGACAGCAGCACCCGTTTCGTGGCCCATGCCGTCGGAGCCGCCAGGCTGCCCGGAAAGGTCGACCCGGCCCAGGATCCGCGGTTCATGCTGCTGTGATACGAGAGCGGGGACATCTGATCCTCCCCACGCTGGCGCGGCTCAAAACCACGCATTGAATCGAGACGTGAGTCTCCGTCACGCCGCGTCATACGCGCAGGCGAACTGGGCGCGCCAGCATATGCGGACACGAAAGGATCTTGTAAACTTTTTATGCTAACAATTGGGCGGCTCGACATCAGCCGCCCAACTGCGGTGAGGTTCTCTCGAAGGTTCGGTTGGCCAAACCACCCAGATTGAATCGCCTGCTAGCGCCTCGCGTCCGGATTGGTCTTTCGCTGGCTCCTGCGCGAGCGACGGCGATCGTCCTGGCCGGGACGGCGCGGCGACAGATGGGTCGTCATTCGGATTCCTCCTGCGTGGTGACTCCCAGTTCCGCTTCGGAAACGTGCGCTTCGGATTTGTCGCCAGGCCCGCCCGGATTGCTCTTTGACTCTGAGAGCTTGCGGACCGCTTCGGTGAAGTCCTCGCGTGTCTTCTGGCCGGGGTGAGCGTCGGCAACCACCTTTTCCGTAGCGGCGCCTTTGGCCCGCTTCGGGTCGCCGCTCCCGGCAACCGTCGATCGCTCGTGCACCGCGGCGTTGCGCCCGTCCAAAGTGCTCTCGTACTTCATGCCGATCGTTGTCTCCGGCTCATCCAGCATCAGCTTGTTCACCAGCTCCACGCCCTGCATCAGCGTGTGATCGGTGTTCGACACTTCGTATTTCCACATGCCGAACCGCCCCCGGCTGTAGATGCCGTGCTGCTCGAGGAACGGGATCGCCCTGGCAAGGATGTCGTCGCGCTCCACGCTTGGGGTCGGATAGCTGTAGTGGGCGTGATAGACCCACGTGTCGACGATGTCGTCCTTGTCCTTCTCCGCGATCATGCCCGCATTCACGAGACCCCGAACCGTGTCATCGACCACGCGGCTGCCGTCCACCGGCTTGAACTCGCTGTAGCTCGTCTCGCACAGCAGGCTGTAATAGCGGTCCTTGTCCGGCGTCATGTACGGCGAGTAGTTGCTCAAATACGTCGCGCGATAGAACGGGCAGTTGTCCTCCGGGAAGTACATCCAGCTCTTCGTGGATGGGCAAGGCTGCTTGATGCCGACGCCGACCATGTACCCGCCGCTGTGACGCAGCCCGGCCGTCGCCTTCTTGATCTCCTTGGGGACCTCGCCGTTCAGCACGTCGTTGCACAGCTTGTCCAGCGGCATCGCGGTGATCAGCTTATCGTACCTGATCACTTCGCCGTCCTTGAACCGCACCTCTTTCTTCAACAGGTTGATGAAGTCCACACTGCGGTTCAGATTGACGTGGCCTTCCAGCGGCTTGCCGAAGCGGCGATAGAATTCGCCCGTGCCGCCGAAAAGCGGGAACTTGAACTGGTTGTTCGGGCCCCAGCCGAAGTCGTCGGTGCCCAGCACGATGTTCTTGATGGCGCGGTTCACATCGACAACCGCCACGCGCTCGCCGATCCACTCCTTGTTCATCAACTCCGCCGGATGCGCCCAGACCTTGAAGTTGTAGGGCTTCATGAAGTGCTTGACGATTCCGTCGCCGAACACCGCTTCCATGAACTCCTTGAAGTTCCTGGCGGACTTGTGGTCGCGCGTGGTCTGCGCTTCGATCAACCCCGTCAGGCACTCGTAGGTGACTTCATTCGGCAGGTAGCGGATGTTGTTCTGGAACGGGTAGGGCACCCAACTCTTGAACATCCGCACCCAGCACTCGCGCATGTTCAGCTGGAAATCCTTGCCCATGAGCGTGTCGAAACACTGATCGTAATACTTGTAATGGCTGAACATCACGTGGCCGCCGATGTCCCAGGTGAAGCCCGCGGAGTCGGTGAAACTGCTCGCCAGGCCGCCGATGTACGAATTACGGTCGTAGACCTGGAAGTTCTGGTAGCCCAGCTCCTTCAGCCGGTAAGCGGCGCCGAGGCCCGTCGGGCCGGCGCCGATGATCACAATTTTCGGTTCCATCTCTTGCTCCTCACAAAAGCCAGTCCGCACGACATACCCAGCACTTTCCGGTTATGACCCGGGGGTGTGCTGGAACTGGTAGGAGAGCTCAGCGTCAGTGAGCGGGACGATCTTCCGCCGCGAGCGACGGTCGCGTTTGCTAATCGCGTCCTTGATCAATCCCTGCATGGTGCTGACGGTGCTCTCCCAACTGCACTGCAGTGCCTTCTCGGCCCCGCGCTGGATGCGCGCCGCATCCGGGTTCTCGATCGCCCGCTGCGCGGCGGCGATGAACTCTTCCGGAGTCCTGGCAATCTCGACCAGGTCGCTGTACTGGCGCACCACGTCTTTCACCGGCGTGCTGATCACGGGCTTGCCGGTGGCCAGATACTCCAACGCCTTCGTCGGGTTGATATATTCGGTGGCGGCGTTGAGCGCGAAGCACATCATGTTCACGTCGAACGCCCTGCAGTAATTGGGCAGCACCTGGTAGTCGCGTGCGCCGAGCCAGTACAGGTTCGGGGCGAACGGCAGCAGGTTCGGGTCGACCTTCACCACCGGGCCGACCATCGCGAACGACCAGCTCGGGCGCATCTTGGCCATCTCGCCAACCATCGCGTAGTCCACGCGCTCGTCGACCACGCCGAACCAGCCGAGGATCGGCCGCTGCATGAAATCGATGTCAGGGGGAACGCTCGTGTTGGGGTCGTTGGCCCTGGAGAAGTGGCTGTACTCCACGCCACAGCCGAAGAAGTGCGCGTTGTCATGCAGCTGCTTTTTCTTTGTCCACAGCTCGTAGCCGCCGGTGAAGACGATGTCGGCGTATTCCATGAGCCGCCGCTCATTGTCGACCAGCGTCTTGGGCGCGCCGGTGAACTGCGAAAGCTCGTCCATCGAGTCGTAGACGATGCCCCGGCTCTCGAAGTAGCCCAGCGACCAGGCCGCGTCCATCGGGCTGTAGTACCAGAGCAGCGGCTTGTCGAACGTGCCATCATCGTTCAGCGATTCGATGGCGTCCTTCGCCCATTCCCGAAGCCGGGCCGGGAGCTCCTCGCTCTTCGCCCATGACGCGGGGCAGTGCGGGCAGGCGACCGTGACGTTCGGCATCACCTGGTGGAACATCAGTTCCGGCTCCGCGCCTTCCGCTTTGTCAAACACTGGCTCTTCCAGGAAGAGCACCGGGTGCTTCTTGGCGAAGCGCGAAAGAAATTGCTGCGGGCGTTGCCAGACAAAGCCCCACCGCAGATGGCTGAAGACGACGATGCCATAGCGGTCGGTCGCGCGGCCATCTTCAACGGCGGCCGACGCGGGTGTCTCAATGAAGAGCTGTGCATCGCCGGCGGTGAGCTCCGAAGCCAAACCTGGCGCCGGGTCGCTCAAGCGACCGGAGGCGGCCGCTTCGAGGGTGTGCTTCCCATTGCCGTTGCCGTTTTGTCGCGCGGCCGGAGTGGTCTCCTCATCGTCCCACGTGTCTCCGGTTTCAAGCGGCGTCTGCTCCTCTTCCACCTCTGTGGGCAAAATGACCCTTTCGAGCCGCCCGATCAGCGATTCGCCTGCGGCAATCGCGTTCTTGAATTGCTCGACGAGCGGCGTGGCCTCGCGTTTCAGGATGCCGTCCTGCTGCCGTTTCAGCGTGTACAGGCCCACCTCATGGAGCTTCCCGATCCGGTGCGTCATCGCGCCGTCCCAGTCCATCTGGTCGAGCAGAGGCCACCAGATCAGCCCGAGCATCGGAATGCCTTCTTCGCGCAGCCGGCGGATGTGGTCGATCGTGTTGTCGAGCCAGATCTCCCGGTTGAGTGGCTTCCCGTCAACCGAGGTCTCGGTAAGCATCATGGGCAACCCGTACCGCTGGTAGTACGCGCTGCCGATGCCGTACAGGCCAACCGGATTGTTTGCCCGCGACTGTCGCACCGCGCCGCCGTGCATGTCGAGCTGCCAGTCGCTGTGCGGGTAATAATCCAACCCGAGCACATCCGGCGACTGCGGGTTGCTCCGCATCCAGTCCAGATCCAACTCGCTCATCCCGTAGCTCGTCAGCCAATTGTAGAGCGGGTGGTTCTTGTCCACGCGGCCCGTCAGCAGGTCCATCACCAGGAAGCGCCGCAGGTTCCGGCGGTTTACTTCTTTCTGCAGCGAGGCCGAGCGCGTCTTGTAGTTTTCCGCGGCGTCGCAAAGCAGGACCGTTGCGTCGGGCATCGTATTGCGGATCGCACGAATGCCCCGGCTCACCGCCTGCACGATCCGGCTCAGCACCGGCATGTAGCCGCGCCACTTGCGGCTGTGCGGTGGCCAAAAACCAAAGTCGCCGCTGAACAGCGCACTGACCAGCGGCTCATTGAACGGGCACCAGGTCTTGATCGAGCTGCTGTAGCGCCCGACCAGCGCCTCGGTGAATTCTTCCAGCGCCTGCGGAAACTCCGGGTCACCCACCGCCTGCTTGAGCCAGAGCGGCGTCCCGAAGTGCATGACGTCGAGCATCAGGTTGACGCCCAGCTTTTCACATTCCGCTACCCGCTCGTCTGAGAACGAGAAGTCAAAGGTGCCGCGGGATGGCTCCAGCACGTGCCACGGGAACGCGTAGCGCAGATGCGTGATATGCAGTTCTTCGCGGGCGCGGCGGAGATCTTCGCGCCAAAAACGGTCGTGCTGAGTCCATTTAAACTGGTCTACATTTAGGTGCGGAAGAAACGAACACTCCACGCCGGCCCCCCACACGAACTGGGTAAACGGCAATGAATCGAGCTGCAGGGAATCTTTTTGCGCAATGGAAACCCCTGCGGTTTTTGCGGTCTGAAACGTCTGTGCGGTCGAAACTGCCATGCGCGTACACTCTTCCTTGCAAGCCCCATGGCTCGCTCCAACCAATTCGACGGTCAGGTGTCCAAGCTTTGTGGGCGGAGCGGTCTGGCGGCTCTAAAAAGGGCCGCCGAGCCCAGCGTCGCTGTGCCCACGGAAAACTGGCTCCCTCAGCGGGTGCAGAACTGTTTGAGACGGCTATCAATGTAGCGCGTCCACACGGGTGGCGGCGCCGGCGATTCGGTGCGCTTCCCGTGTTTGTCCCACTGGGCAGCTGGATTGCAGGTCACTTCCGGGGAAGGATTTCCCTTCGCCGTCTCCGTATTCGCGTACGAATCACGCTTCATGACAACCTCACCCTGCACCATGTGCTTTTTGTGCCCGAGACACCGCTAGACGAAAGGGACAAAGCAAATAGTATGCCCCGGTACAATGTACCCAGCTTCACAGGATTATGGTAGAGGCGGGTCTAAACTTTCTTGGGAAAATTTTCGATGAAAAAAAATGCGGAATCAGGGGATCACTGAAATCTCTGGACGCTCATTCTATCGCGTATTCTGACACAGTGTCCCCCCGCTGACAACCTGTCGCTGCAGCGACCTGATCATTATTTTTTAGCTGATGATGACTGAGGCGATGTGGAGTCTCGTCGCCCGGGGGAGATCGTCGTCTGACCGGTGTGCCGCTCGCTTGATGAGCTAGTGGACGGGAACGAGGTCCGCTTTCGGGCAGTTACCGCGGTTGCCGCTGGGGCAGCGGACGGTTTGAATGGGCCGATGCTAACCGACCCGCCCCTGCCGGTCCTCGTGCTGGTGCGCGATCTGATCTTTTCCAGCCGAATTGCTGCTGAAGCGAGGGCGCTGGGGATCTCAATTCAAATCATTCGGGACCCCGCGAAGCTTCCACAGACGCCAGGCCGGCGGCTCCTCGTCGATCTAAATCTCGCAGGCGCCCTCGACGCCGCCAAATCCTGGAGAGCGAACTCGAGCTCGAACGTGGTGGGCTTCGTCTCTCACACCGACGCTGAGACCATTTCAGCGGCCCGGCGCGCGGGGCTGGATCGGGTGATGCCGCGCAGTCAGTTCGTGGAAGAGCTGCCGGCGCTTCTGAAGGGATGAGAGCTGCGCCGCTTCAACTGGCGGCGAGCGCGGGCGCTGCCGCTGCTGCTTCAGCTTTGCTCTTGAGGTGCGCCTCCAGCTCATTGGGACGCCACTGCCAAACCGTGTCCATCATGAATGAGTCGAGAGCGGGGTGCAGCAACTTCTCATTCTTGAACAGGAAGTCCTGCACGCGCTTGAATCGTTCGCGCGTCTGCTCGTCGCCACGAAGATATGCCTCGAGCATCGGCAACATGGCATCGAGCAGTTCCAGGTGTTTCTGAAAATACTTCCACGACCATTGAACCGCGCCCCGCGTTCGCGACAGGTTCCGCTTCGCCACCGGCCTGATCTCACCGATCTCTTTTCTCATCTTCGGCAGGTTCTTCAATCCCCGCGCGATGCGCCGCTCATCAGGGCTGCCCAGGTAAACCGGATCGAAGATCGGCTCCCACAGTTTCGACATCGTGCGGAAGAACGCCTCCGCCCGCCGGGCCTCCTTCCCGAAGGCGTCGCCGAAGCTCTCGCGGACGATCTGCTCGAAGCTGAGTCGCTTGTCCCAGAGCGTCCGGGCCATCACGTCCATCAACAGGTTGTGCGGGAAGCTCATGCGCTGGTTCTGGCAACTGTTCAATCCGTGAAGCCCGATGCTAAAGAGCCCGCGGATGTCCTTATGCAGCACGCGGGCGATCGTGAACATGTTCGGGTCGTAAAAGCATGCCCAGATCGCGTGGTAATCGAAGTCAAAGCCGTTGCCGGCAAACTGCGCCTGCCAGTCGCTCAGGTACTTCACGTTCACCTGCGGCGTCCTGGGAAACTGCAGTTTGTTGCGGACGTATTCGGTCTGCCGCTCTTCAGTTGCCCCGCCTTCAAAGAATGAGCGACTGTACGCGCGCGTAATCGGCGCAAACATCAGTACGAAGCGCTCCGGGTTCCTGATCCGCGACCGCTGCGGGGCCCACAGCAAGTCGACGTAGATGACAAACACGATCCGCGTTGAAAGCCCGGCCGCCGCGAGCTTTTCGTCGACTTCATTGAGCATGTCCACGTAAAAGTCGCTCGGGCGCGCCACGACGCTTTCCGGCCGCTCATCGTGATTGTTCGACCCGTCGGCAAGCCAGAAGTGGATCAGGTTTCACCTCCCGGTTCTCGCTCGCGTACTCCACGATGGCGTCGGTCATTGTTTCGCGCACCTGCGGATTGCCGTAGTTGAGGTTTGTGTTCAGCGTGATCCCGCCGAATAGCTCGCACTTGCCGGTGATCTGCGCCAGCCATTCGCGCTTCTCCTCGGGAACGTCATCGCTCTTTGAGACGTCCCAGCCGACTTCCCCGGAAATTCCCAGCGCCGCGCAGGTCCAGCCGTGGCCCATGCGCTCGAAGTTCATCCCGCGCTTCTCGATCTCCCGCACGATCCCGGCCACGCCTGCCTCCAGCTTCTTCTGGTCCAGCGACTCAGGCTTGAGGTTCTTGCTGCCGCGATGCTCGTACCAGCGCTTAAAGAAGATCGTGCCCAGGTGGAACTGGATGAAGTAGCCGTTCATCTGCTGCTTCGCCATCCAGTCAATAAGATCTCTCACGTGCTCGAACGAGCACGCCCCCTCGATCGTAATGGTTCGGTAGCGATACGACGCCGTCTCGTTGATGTCCGCGCCTTTGAGCACAATGGACCGAAGCTTCGGCACGACCTCGCCGCGCTTGCCCGGCCGCAACCAGCGAAAACCCAGTTCGCGCAGGTACCGGTAGACCGCAAACAAAACGCTGCGCGGATTGGAGCCGGCCAAGCGTCACGCTCCGGGTCTTCGAGTCAACCTTGATTCGGATCCAGTCATCGTGTTCTGAAATGCGCGCGGTACGAATACCCAGATCAGCCGCGAGGCCCAATCGAAACGTGACGCCCTTGCCGTCCGTCGCTTTCGTAGCGGTCACGCGTAGTGCGTTCCCACTCGCCAGCCGCAGGTACCGGCTCAGCTCTCGCGCCGCAAACTTTATCGTCGGATGCTGCGACGCGATGACAATGCTTCCGGCTGCTTTGTCGCTCACTGTCAATTCTCCCTTGCCCGCAACGCTGCACGCTGCAGCGGCAGATTAATGCTCGCCACAGGTTCCAACAAGAAGCCGACTTGTCAGCAGCGCCTCAGAGCATAAACTCTGGCCACTGCCACGCTGTTCGAGCCGACTCAACCAAGGGTGCCAGACCATGCCGCTCATGACCACCAAGCCGATGTTCGACCTTGCCTATGACGGCGGGTTCGCCGTCGGAGCGTTTAACGTGAACAACATGGAGCTGGCCCAGTCGATCATCGACGCCAGCGCAAGGGAAAGCAGCCCGCTCATCCTGCAGATCAGCAAGGGCGCACGCAAGTACGCCAACATCCGCTATCTCAAGCACATCATCGACGCCGCGGTCGAGGAGCACCCCGAGCTTCCCATCGCAATCCATTGCGATCATGGCGACACCATTGATCTGATCCGCACCTGCATCAACGACGGCTACACCAGCGTCATGATCGATGGAAGTCATCACCCCTACGACCAGAACGTGCGCTTGACGGCCGAGGCGGTGAAGATCGCGCACGCCGCCGGCGTCGCCGTCGAGGCCGAGCTGGGGATGCTCGGCGGCATCGAGGAAGACGTCGTCGGCCTCGATGCGGCGGAGTATGAGAAGAATGTCGAGAAGTTTCTCACCGACCCCGCGCAGGCCGCCGACTTCTGGCAAAAGACCGGCATCGACAGCCTCGCCGTCGCGATCGGCACCAGCCACGGCGCTTACAAGTTCAAGCACGAGGCGAAGCTCGCCTTCAGCCGCATCGAGCAGATCATGCAGACCTGCCCCGGCCTCCCGCTGGTGATGCACGGCAGCAGCAGCGTGCCGCAGGAATTCATCGATCTCGTCAACCAGTACGGCGGCGCCATGCCCAACGCCAGGGGCGTTCCTGAAGACCAGATCGCGATGGTCGTCGGAAAATACGGCGTATGCAAGGTCAACATCGATACCGACCTTCGTCTGGCGATGACTGCCAAGATCCGCGAGATCTTCGCGACCAAGCCCGCGGAATTCGATCCTCGCAACTACCTCGGCCCCGCCCGCGACGCCATCACCCAAATGGTCCAGCGCAAGCTGCACGTTCTCAACAGCGCCGGCAAGGCCGACGCAATCAACAAGCATTGGGAAGAACTCGGCCGCCCCTTGCCGGAGTTCTACCGCAAGGTGAAGGCTGCTTAAGTATCAAAGAAGATCTACCGCGAAGGCGAAAAGACGCGAAGAAAGAAATCAGCCACCGATAGACACCGATGCACACAGGTAATTCGATTTTAGTAAGTCCGACAACCAGCGGTTTCTCTTTGCATCGATGCGCATTCGTATATGGCTACTCTTTCTCTTCTTCGCGGCTTCGCGACTTCGCGGTTGATCCTTGATTCCGCCTTCGCGGTGAGATTATGGCCTCAGTGCGGCAGGAACTTCGGGTGGATTACACGCATGGGAAGCTCGACGAGAGCGACATGCTTGCCGATCCGGTCGCCCAGTTCGCCCGGTGGTTCGCCGAGGCTGAGGGAGCGGGGCTGCTGCAGCCCAATGCCATGACGCTCGCGACCGCCGACGCAGCCGGAGCGCCTTCGGCCCGGATTGTGCTCTTGAAGGAGTTCGACCCGCAAGGCTTCGTCTTCTTCACCAACCATGACAGTCGCAAGGGACGCGAGCTGACCGTGAATCCACAGGCTTCGCTCCTCTTCTTCTGGGAACCGCTCGAGCGGCAGGTGCGGATCGAGGGCAGCGCCGAAGTGGTCGACCGCGCTGCGAGCGAGAAGTATTTCCACTCTCGCCCACGGGCGGCGCAGATCGCCGCGTGGGTCTCCCAGCAAAGCAGCGTGATCGCGTCGCGGATGGAACTGGAACAAAAATATGCCCAGCTCGCGAGCCGATTCGGCGAGGATCCCGTGCCGCTGCCCGACTTCTGGGGCGGATACCGCATTGTTCCCCGCGCCTTTGAGTTCTGGCAGGGCCGTGTCAGCCGACTTCATGACCGGCTGCTGTATTCCCGCGATGGCGATAGCTGGAGCCTCCGCCGCCTCTCGCCTTGACCGAGTGCCCTGAATGAAATTCATCACCTTGTTCTGGCTCTCTGTCGTGCTCCTGATGGGCGCACGGTTACTTGAAGGAGGCATCCCCGCAACCATGCCTTCCGCAACCGCGCCCGCGCCGAGCGGAGTCGCGGCCGGATCTGCATCGCCATCAGTCGCGGAGGACGATTTCCCTCCCCTTGTTCTTCTGTTGCTTCTCGTCGCGATTGTGATCTTCCTCTTCCTCGCGGTGCTCGTCATCGTCGGCGGTGCGGTCGCCGCCGCCGTCATGTCTATCCTTCTTCTATGCGGCATCCTCACGTCGTCAATCGTGATTGGCCTCATCCGCCGGACGCGCGGCTCGGCGGTGCGCGCATTCGTAATCCAGGCCGGGGCAGCCATCGGGATTCCCTGCGGCATCGTCGCGTTCTGGCTCGCCAATCGCTGGGGATATTACGGCCTGAAGCTGCCGTCCGTCCATTTGAGGCCTGGCGAGCGGGGCGGCACTCGGCCTGCTTATCAACAGGGTCGGTGCGAAGCTGATTCGCCTGGTCGTCGACCGATCTTCGACGCCGCCGCGAGTGGCGTAGGGGCGACGCCGCAGCGACGATGAACGCATGGACACGTCGGATCAACGCGCATTCTCCTCCACTTCGACGCCGCTCGGCCGACAAAGGGCACTCATCACCGGCGCTTCCAGCGGGATCGGCTATGAACTGGCGCGCGTCTTCGCGCGGGAGGGTTATGACCTTGTGCTGGTCGCGCGGAATCGGCTTCGCCTGGAGGCGCTGTCAGCGGACCTGACTTCCCGTCATGCCGTGAAATGCGCGGTCATCGAGAAGGATCTGGCGGCGGCTTTGGCGCCCAACGAGATTTTCGACGCCGTCCGTGCCGCGTCCGTCGATGTCGACGTGCTGGTCAACAACGCCGGCTTCGGGACCAATGGGCCATTCGCCCGCGCGGATCTTCACAGCCAGATGCAGATGCTCCAGGTAAATGTCGTGGCGCTCACGCACCTCACCGGCCTGTTTCTGCCGGACATGATCGCGCGCAAAAACGGAAAGATTCTCAACGTCGCGTCCACCGCCGCGTTTCAGCCCGGGCCGTTGATGGCGGTCTATTATGCGAGCAAGGCGTACGTGCTCTCGTTCTCCGAAGCCATTGCCGACGAACTGCGCCGCACCCGCATCACCGTCACGGCGCTCTGTCCCGGGCCCACGAAGACCGAGTTCCATGAACGCGCCAAGATCCAGAACTCCCGTATGCTCACTGCGAACACGATGGACGCCGCAACCGTCGCCCGCGCCGGCTACGAGGGCATGCTCAAAGGCCGGCGGCTGGTTATCCCCGGATTCACCAATCGCTTCCTCGCCGCCTCCGTGCGGCTCGCGCCGCGAAGGCTGGTGACGAAAGTCACCCGCCGGATGAACCAAAGCCGCCAGTAGAGGCGGGTGCCGAACCCGCCCTCGCCGCCTTCCCGGGTATATTCCTGCGAGTCGTGGATCTTCTCGATACCCAGGTTTACGGAATCATCGGCGAAGACGGGTTCATCCGTCTCGTCGCAGCTTTCTATCGCAAAGTTTCCAGCGACGACATTCTCCGGCGCATGTACCCCGATGAAGACCTCGCAGCTGCCGAACAGCGACTGCGGGAATTTCTCATCCAGCGTTTCGGCGGGCCCGACCATTATTCGCAGCAGCGCGGCCACCCCCGCCTGCGAATGCGCCACGCGCCTTTCAAAGTGGACCGACGCGCCCGCGATCGGTGGGTGAGCCTGATGGAGGCAGCGCTGGACGAATTGCAGTTGCCCCAGGAGGCCTCGATCCCGCTGCGCAGGTTCTTTCACGATGGCGCAACATTCATGATCAACCAATCCTGAACGAATGGTGTCCCCCACCTATTTTGACCGCAACCCCTTCCGTCAGTAGAAGACTGCCGCACGCGCTGCCGCGAACCGGAGATCCAATGGTCACTGAATCGATCCTGAAAAGTCCGCCCGTTTCGTCATTCCCGCTCATGGCCTGGAACTTCACAACCTGGAACCGCTATCTCGACGTTCCCGCCTACCTCCGAAGCGCCCGCGAGTGCGGCCTCACCATTGCGGGTTTCGTCCGCCCCAGTGAGCTCGACGCCTGTGAAAAGGCCGGCGTGCAGGCGCTGGTTTATGACGAGCGCCTGTCAACCCATGACTGGCGAAAGGTTACGCCGCAATCGGTCCGCAAGAGCATCGCCGAAGTGGTGAAGGAAGTGAGCGGCCATCCGGCGCTGTTCGGCTACTACCTTAAGGATGAGCCCAGCGCGGAGGAATTCGAAGGACTTGCTGCGGCTTCCAGCGTCGTGAAGGAATTGAACCCCGGCGTCTGGCCTTATATCAACCTGTTTCCCAACTACGCCAGCACTGAACAGCTCGGGACGGCGACCTATGAGGAACACCTTGAACGTTTCTTCACCGTCTGCCAGCCGCCGGTCGTCAGTTATGACCACTACGCGCTGATGGAGGACGGCACACTGAAGGAAGCGTATTTCACCAACCTCGAGCAGATACGCTCCGCCTCCGCGAAGCACGGCGTCCCGTTCGTCAACATCGTCCAGTCCGTAGCCCTGATCCACCATCGCGAGCCCAGCGCAGCCGATTACCGCTTCCAGGCCTACACCACGCTCGCTTACGGTGCTTCGGGAATCACCTACTTCACTTTCCTCGCGCCTCACGTCGGCAACTTCCGCGGATCTCCCATCGATCACTTTGGCAACCGCACCCCCGCCTTCGCCGCCCTGCAGAACGTCAATTACCAGGTCGCGCGCTTGTCCGGCGTTCTGCGGCATCTGCGCCACGACGGCGTCTACCATCTTGGCAACGTTCCGCAGGGGTGTCGCGCACGCCCTGACAACAGCCTCATCGAAGCCGAAGGGAATTTCGTCGCCGGCGAGTTCACGCATTCCGATGGTTCGCGCTACGTCCTCATCGTCAATCCGGACATGGGGCGCTCGACCGGCTGCAATCCCACCGCACGAGGCAAGACCGGAGGCCTGAAGATGGTCTCGCCCTACACCGGCGAACTGACGCCGTACGAGGGAGAGCAATGTTATCTCGCGCCAGGCCAGGGCGTCCTTCTCCGTTTGCCCTAAGATTGACGAAGCGCGCCGTCTCACAGCCATGCGGCGTCCGGTGTACGAAGCCCCGCCCGCCCGGTAGAATGGGCCTGACAAAGGATCGTGTCGACGAGTGCCGCGAGCCAGGTGATTTGTGCCCAATCCGCAAGTGGACCGCCTCCGGGCCAACATACGCAAAGTATTCCTTGGACAGGTCCGCTCGGTCGATCTGCTGCTGATCGGCATGTTGGCGCGCGGCCACGTCTTGATCGAGGACGTGCCGGGGGTCGGCAAAACCGTCCTGGCGCGGTCGCTGGCGCGCAGCATCGACTGCAAGTTCAGCCGCATCCAGCTCACGCCCGACCTCCTGCCCAGTGACGTGCTCGGCGTCTCCATCTTCAACTCGCAGACCCAGACTTTCGACTTTAAGCCCGGTCCGGTCTTCGCCAACATAGTGCTGGCCGACGAGATCAACCGCACAACCCCACGGACCCAGTCCGCGCTGCTGGAGGCGATGAGCGAAGAGCAGGTGAGCGTCGAGAACCAGACGTTCACGCTCGCGCGCCCATTCATGGTCGTGGCGACACAGAACCCCTTCGAATTCGAGGGCACGTATCACCTCCCCGAGAACCAGCTCGACCGCTTCCTGCTCAAGATCGCGGTGGGGTATCCGGAGCGCAGCAGCGAGCATCGGATTCTCACGACCCAGCCGGCGCGCAATGCCCTCGACGAGCTGCGTCCGGTGACCAGTGCAGCCGAGGTGGTCGAACTCCAGGACCGTGTCCCGCAGGTGAAACTTGATCCCGCGATCGTCGAATACGTGCTGGACCTAGCCGACGCCACACGTCAGAGCGACGAGCTGCATCTGGGGGTCTCGCCGCGCGGGGCGCTCGCGCTCACTCAGGCGTCCCAGGCTGCCGCGATCTTGAACGGGCGCGATTATGTTGTTCCCGATGACGTGAAGTCGCTGTTCATGCCCGCGTGCGCCCACCGCGTAGTCAGCAAGACCTACTTGCACAACGGCGATTCCAAGGCGACGGAGCGCATCCTGCAGGCGGTGCTGGACCGGATTCCCGCGCCGGGATGACGGCGTGGAATCCCGATGCGCCGCTCGCCGGGGCGCGGGAGCGGTCGATGAGCCTTTTCAATTCACAAAAGCAGCGGCGCGGCGGCGCCGCCACGCCCGTGCGGCGCCGGCCGGGTATAGACTTCTCCATCACCGGGCTCGCATACTGCGCCATGATGCTCTTCATGGGCGCCGCGGCGGTGAATACTCAGGCCAACCTCCTCTTCGGCGTGTTCGGGCTGATGATCGGCATTTTCCTCGTCAGCCATTTCATCGCCGGGCTCGTGCTCCGCAAACTGCAGGTCCATCGCGTCATTCCGGAGCACGGCACCGTCGCGAGCCCGATGCCGCTGACCTATGAGTTCACCAACACCAAACGATACTGGCCCAGCCTTTCGGTCACGCTCGCCGAGATGGACGGCGTCGAAGGTTTCACCACGCAGCCTCACTGCTATCTCCTCCACGCCGCCCCCGGTATGACCGCCTCTGTTCCCGTCGAATTCATTCCCAAGCGCCGGGGGCTTCACGGGCTGAATCAGTACCAGCTTGGGACCAGTTTCCCCTTCGGGTTCATTAAGCGCGCCGTTAACCGCAGTCGCAAGGACATGGTCCTGGTCTTCCCGCCGCTTGCGCCCGTCGACCGGCGTCTGCTCAGCATGTGCCGCTCCGCGGACAACGCCGGCGCGACCATGCGCCCCAAGCCCGGCGGGATGGACGAGTTCTATGGCGTCAAGGAATATCGCGCCGGGGAAAACCGGCGCCACATCTATTGGCGCCGAAGCGCCCGCACCGGCGTGATGGTCTCCAAGCTGATGACGCAGGCCGCCCCGCCGCGCGTGCTGCTCCTGGTCGACACCTATGTGAAAGAACGCTCGCTCGAAGAACACGCGCTTGTCGAACGGTCCATCGCCATGGCTGGTTCGCTGGCGTCTCAGACGCTGGACGAAGGGCTCTCGGTGGGGCTCTTCGTCTTCTCCGACGGGTGGGTGGGCGTTCATCCCACCCGCGGCAAGCGCCAGCGCGACGAACTGCTCACCATCCTCGCCCGGCTGCCGTTGAACCAATCGCACGACACCCAATCCCTGCTGGATGAGTGTTACAGCTTTCTCGAGTCGGGCACCACGCCGGTCCTGTTCACCCCGCGCGACGTGCAGATGGGTTTGATCGAACGCGCCCGGGGGCTCATGGTCGTGGCCTCGGCCAGCTCTCCCGCGGCGCGGGCGTGGTTCAAGTTCGATCCCTCGATCGACTTCGCCGCCTGCATGCCGCCTGACCAGCGGCCTACAATCGATCCGAAGGATCCTGCGTCAAGGCAGGCTCCCGTTGACAAGCCTCCTGCGGAGCCTCTTAAGGAGGCTGTCTGATCGCCATGTACAACGTCCGTCAGTTCAAGCCCGCACTCTACGTTCTGCTGTTCGTCGGCATATCCGGCTTTGCCCTCGCCGCTCAGTCACCCGCGATCTGGGTCCTGGGGTGCGGCGCGGTGCTGCTCAACGGCTGGCTGGTGAAGACCGATCGATTCGTCCCGATGCCTCGCCTCCTGGCCAACCTGGTCACGATCGTCGCGGTCCTCTACATCACCCGCGAACTGCTCGCCGGCGGCACCCGGATCCTCATCATCGGGCAGTTCCTCGTGCTCCTGCAGATCATCAAGCTCTGGGAACAGCGCGCCAACCGCGACTATGCGCAGCTGCTGGTTCTCAGCCTGCTGCTGATGGTGGCCGCGGCCATCAGCACCGCCAGCCTGACCTTCGGCCTGCTGCTGATGATCTATCTCTTCCTGTCCCTCTACTGCTGCCTGCTGTTCCATCTGAAAGTGGAGAGCGACGCGGCGCGTGCGGCGTTCGCCATCCCCGAGGAGAGGATCAACCCGCTCACGCTGCGACAGGACCAGAGACACCTGTTCCGATCCATGCAGAAGCTCACCGCCCTCGTGTCGCTGTTCGCGGTCGGCATGGGCATCATCGTCTTTCTGCTCTTCCCGCGCGGAACCGGGGCCGGCACCTTTGATCCATTTCAGTACCGCCGCCTCCAGGCGATGACCGGCTTCAGCGAGCATGTCAGCCTCGATCAGGTGGCGCGCATCCAGCAGAACGAAGAAGTCGTGGCGCACGTCCGCGTCTGGAGAGATGGCGTCCCCGTAAATGGGACCATGACGCTCCTTCTCCGAGGCCTCGCCCTGGACGTTTACAGCGGCGACAAAGCGCAAGGCAGTGGCCGCGCCGGCGCCTTCAGTTGGATGCGCTCGGATCCGCCTGCGCCGCCTGGACGCGGCTTCTTCGGCAATCGAAGCAATCTGCTGTTCGACGCTGACTTGTGGAGCGAGCGCAACAGGACCCGAGAGCTGCAACGTGGCAGTGAGGTGAGTGGAACCAAGTGGCGGCAGGTCATCACCCTTCAGCCCACCGGCACAACCGCTCTTTTCGCCATGCCCGGGCCGATCAGCATCAATCCGCGCAGCGATGTCAGAGGTTACTTTTCGCTGCGCGATCGCGTGCTGCGCACCTTCGAAGCGCCGACCCGCCCGCTCGAATACGAAGTCGTCTCGATCGGATCACTCGAGCCGCCGGGCCTCGCCGATGCCGCTCGCAACGCATGGATCAAGCGCTCGGCCCTGACCGGTCCCAACCCGCCAACCACCAACATCAACCCGCGCATTCGCGATTATGCGTTGCGGCCGGACGTCTCAGGTTCCAACAGCGCCGGGCCGCTCGCGGCGCAGCGCGGTCCGACGCCCGCCGACCCGCTCGACGAGCGGATCGCGGCCAACATCGAGCACCACCTGCGCAGCCACTTCCGCTACACGCTGGACCTGACCGACACGAAGCGCGTCCGCGGCCAGGATCCGATCGTCGCCTTCCTGTACGACATCAAGCGCGGGCATTGCGAGTATTTCGCCGGGGCCATGACGCTCATGTGCCAGAGCCTCGGCCTCAAGGCGCGCATGGTCGTTGGCTTTAAGTGTGACGAATTCAGCACCATGGGCGACTACTACATCGTGCGGCAATCCCACGCCCACACCTGGGTCGAGGTGCTGACCGCTGATGGCTGGAAGACATTCGATCCCACCAGCGGTCAGGACGCCGATCTGGCGCAGCGGAAGGTGAGCACCTGGCAGCGGATGAAGCACATCGTCGACTACCTCGAATACACCTACGCCAGCAACGTCATCGCCTACGACAACGAAAACCGTGAGAACCTGATCCAGAACGTCGAGAACCGCATGACCAACGCCGCCATCAGCGGCACGTCTTCGATGAGCGATGCCAAGAAATGGTTCGACTCCAGGCAGTTCTACACCATCTTCTCCAACGCGCTCACCGGGTTCGTGCTGTTGATGGTGCTCGCGGTCGTCTGGTTCGTCGGTCAGTTTTTATGGGAGCGCTGGAAGCTGCGCCGCCGCGCGCTCCGCATCGGCTTGGAATCCTTGCCCGTTTTCGACCAGCTCCGGCTCGTCCGGCAACTCGAGTTCTATGACAACCTCATGCTGCTGCTGGGCCGTCATCATCTCACGCGTCCGCGCCACCTGACGCCCAAAGAGTTCACCAACTCGCTCATGTTCCTGCCCAGCGACATCTACGAAACGGTCCGCCGCCTTACCGACGTCTTCTACCGCGTTCGCTACGGCCGAAGCCAGCTCACGCCCGCGCTGCAGAGGCGCCTCGCAACGACGATCTCGCGCCTTGACACCGAATTGCAAAACGCCTCCCCCGCAAGCTGACCCCATCGTCGCCAACGTTCCGCGCGGTTCGCACCGCGAGCATGCCTCCTTTCGGGTTCCCATTGCCAGACCAGGAACCTACAGTCGAAACCACCATGCGAGCGATCATTCTTTCAATCGGCGACGAACTCGTGCTCGGGCAGACCGTCGACACCAACTCCGCCTGGCTCAGCCAGCAACTGGCGGCAGTCGGCGTCGCGATCGAAGGGCATGCGACCGTCTCAGACGATCAGGCTGCTATCGAGCGCGCAATCCGCGATGCGCTCCCTCGATGCGATGTCCTCATCATCTCCGGCGGCATCGGTCCGACGCCGGACGACCTCACTCGCCAGGCGCTCGCGGCGGTGATGAACGAGCCGCTCGAGATGAGCGCGCAATGGCTCTCGACGCTGCAGAAGTTCTTCACCGACCGCGGACGTGTGATGCCCGAGATCAACCGCATCCAGGCGATGATCCCGAGAACGGCGCGCATGATCGACAACACCGCTGGGACTGCCGCGGGCATCGATGCGGTGGTACGGCACGCGGCCGGGACGTGCCGCGTCTTCGTCATGCCGGGGGTGCCGAAAGAGATGAAGACCATGTTCCAGCGCGACGTGCTGTCTCATCTTCGCGGCGGTGGCGCCGGCGCGATCCTCTCCCGCACGCTCCATACCTTCGGCCTCGGCGAGAGCGCGGTCGCCGAGCGGCTTGGCGACCTGATGAAGCGCGACCGCAACCCTTCGGTGGGAACCACCGTGTCCGGCGGCGTCGTCTCGCTCCGCGTCAACTCGCGCTTTACCAATGTGGACCAGGCCCAAGAGCAGCTGGAGCGCACCGCCCAGGAATGTCGGGCCGCGCTTGGCGATTTGATCTACGGATGCGACGAGCAGACCCTTCCCGGCGTGGTGGCCGACCTGCTCGCATCCTCGCCCGATGACCTTGACGTAACCACCGCGGAGACCGGTACGGGCGGTCTGCTTTCCGCGATGCTCACCGAGCACCCCGCGGTTGCCCGCTACTGCAAACGCGGCTGGATCGCCGCGGCGCCGCAGGCGATCGGAGAATTGCTCGGAGTACCGCCGGAACTTCTCGCAGAGAAGGGATGGGTCAGCGAGGCGGTAGCGCTGGAGATGGCTCGCGTCGCGCGGGGCCGGGCAAGGTCGGACTTCGCGCTGGCAATCGCGGGGCCGGATGAGAGCGCGCCCGCTGATCGTGCGGGGATTGCATGTATCGCGCTGGAAGACAGCGCCGGCTCACAGGTCCGAACCTTCAACCTCTTCGGCGACCGCTCGATGATCCGCGACCGTGCCGCGAAGATGGCGTTGACCGTGCTTCGCTTCCGGCTGATGGGCCGGAAACTGCCTTTCTAGACGGCCTTGCAATGGTCTCGGCCGCTGCCAGCTTGGCAGAAGCTCTTGCGCGTCGCGTATCCTTTGGCAGAAACTCTGCCCGTCATCGCCGCACACTTGCCGGAACGCGACTGATAACCTCAATCGTTCAAACGGCTTAGGATTCCGCGGCGAAACCGTCGCCGGCTCCGGCACGCCTGTTGTTAAGCGATCCCTGTGGAAGGCGCCAGCGCTGGGCTTTATGGTGCAGTCGACTCATTCAAACCGGTTCACGGTTCTGCTCGCCAACGAGCAGGAGGAATGGCACCAGACCGTCCGAGGGTTGCTTGAGCCCCAGGGAGTGCAGACGATCTCGGCCCGGAATGGCCGCGAGGCCCTGCGGGTGATCGAAAGCAAGCCGGTCCACGTTGCGGTGCTGGATGCCCAGATGCCGCAACTCGGCGGCCTGCAGGTTGTGAAGCTGATGCGCGAGTTGGAGAATGCCCCGCCGGCCATCCTCCTCGCCAATGAGCTCAACAGCTATCTGCTTCGCGAAGCGCTCGGCATGCACGTCTTCAGCGTGCTGTCCAAGCCGGTGGACTTCAATGTGCTGTTGGACGCGCTCGCACGCGTCCTGCGACGCTATCACCAGAGCCGCTGGCCGACGAATGAAGGCTAGATGAACCGGCTGTCTCGTGATGAAAACGCGGCGGCAGAATCGAAAGACAAGCCCGGCGTGTGTGGCGCCGGGACCATGACGAAAACCGTTGAACCTCTGTATGCAAGGAGCAAGAGACATGGCAAAGCTGCGTCCCCTCGGCGACAAGATCCTCGTCAAGCGTGTCGAGGCCGAGAGCAAGACCAAGAGTGGAATCGTCCTCCCCGACACCGCCAAGGAAAAGCCCAAGCGCGGCAAGATCCTCAGCCTCGGAGATGGCAAGCGCCTCGAGACCGGCGAGCGCGCTCCCTTTAACGTGAAGAAGGGCGATGAAGTGATCTTCGCCAGCTATGCCGGCACCGAGATCAAGCTGGACGGCGAAGAACTCATGATCATGAGCGAGGACGACATCCTCGCCGTGGTCGAATAACCGCGGGCGAAAACGGATTCGCGCATTGCCGCTAGCGCCGCCGCGGATCCCCGCTAGGAATTGAACGACACAACGAAGAAACGAACAGGAGACTCAGAATCATGGCAGCCAAGCGTATTGCATTCGACCAGGAGGCCCGCGAGGCCATTCGCCGCGGCGTGGCTAAGCTTGCCCGCGCGGTGAAGGTCACCCTCGGACCCTCCGGCCGCAACGTCGTGCTCGAGAAATCCTTCGGATCACCCACCGTCACCAAGGACGGCGTCACCGTCGCCAAGGAAATCGAGCTGGAAGACTCGTACGAAAACATGGGCGCCCAGATGGTCAAGGAGGTCGCCAGCAAGACCTCCACCGTCGCCGGCGACGGAACCACCACCGCCACCGTTTATGCCGAGGCCATCTTCGCCGAAGGCCTGAAGAACGTCGCCAGCGGCGCCAACGCCACCCAGATCCAGAAGGGCATCGGCATTGCGGTCGACGCCATCGTCGAAGAGCTCCAGCGCATGAGCAAGAAGGTTGAGAACAGCCGCGAAGTCGCCCAGGTCGGGGCCAGCTCCGCCAACCAGGACCAGCAGATCGGCCAGATGATCGCCGACGCGATGGACAAGGTCGGCAAGGACGGCGTCATTACCGTCGAAGAGGGCAAGAGCCTCGACACGACCGTTGAATTGGTCGAAGGCATGCAGTTCGACAAGGGCTACCTCAGCCCTCACTTCGTCACCGATCCGAACACGATGGAAGCGGTCCTCGACGACTGCTACCTGCTCATCCACGAAAAGAAGATCAGCAGCGCTCGCGACCTCGTCCCCGTCCTCTCCAAGGCGGCCGAGCAGGGCAAGCCCATGCTCATCATCGCCGAGGACATCGAAGGCGAAGCCCTCGCGACGCTCGTCGTCAACAAGCTTCGCGGCACCCTCAAGGTCTGCGCCGTGAAGGCCCCCGGCTTCGGTGATCGCCGCAAGTCGATGCTCGAGGATGTCGCCATCGTCACCGGCGGCACCGCCATCTTTGAAGAACTCGGCATCAAGCTCGAAAATATTGAGCTCAGCCAGCTCGGGCGCGCCAAGAAGGTGCGCGTCGACAAGGACAACACCACCATCATCGAAGGCGCCGGCGACGAGAAGGCCATCCGCGGCCGCATCCAGGCGCTCAAGACCGAGATCGACAACACCACCAGCGACTACGACCGCGAGAAACTTCAGGAGCGCCTCGCCAAGCTCGCGGGCGGCGTCGCCCAGATCAACGTCGGCGCAGCCACCGAAGTCGCCATGAAGGAAAAGAAGGCCCGCGTCGAAGACGCGCTTCACGCCTGCCGCGCAGCCGTCGAAGAGGGAATCCTCCCCGGCGGCGGCGTCGCGGTCATCCGCGCCGCGGCCAAGGTCCTCAACAACGCCAAGAGGAAGGCCAACAACGAAGACCAGAGCCTCGGCATCGAGATCGTCCGCCGGGCCGTCGAAGCCCCCATCAAGCAGATCGTCGAGAACGCCGGCGGCGACGGTGCCGTCGTGGCCCAGAAGGTGAAGGAGTCGAAGGAAGTCAACTTCGGCTACAACGCCCTCACCCACGAATACGGCGACCTCATGAAAATGGGCGTCATCGTCCCCACCAAGGTCGAACGCTCCGCCCTGCAGAACGCCGCGAGCATCGCGTCGCTCCTGCTGACCACCGACGCCATCGTCAGTGAAATCAAGGAAGACAAACCCGAACCCGCCGGCGCCCCCGGCGGCGGGATGGGCGGGATGTACTAAGTTCAAACGTCAATCGAGCAGCCGATCGGCTAACCCCCGGTCGGCTGCTTTATTTTGGGGAGGGGACCGCTCGTAGGGGCGGGTTTCCAACCCGCCCGCTTTTTCTGATGTCTTTCCCCGACCTTCGCCACGCTATCCACCGCTTTTACCCCCGCCACGCGCCAAAATCCCAATCCGCACCCATCTCGCCCCCAACTGCCATCCATGGCCCAACCATCCGACCCCCAACCCACCGCCAGCAAAGCGCCTTCCGGGCCCCAAACACCCGCCGCCGCCACCCCGGACCATCTCCATCCCCTCACCGCCGTCCGCCGCCCAACTCCCAGTCGCTTCCCACACCCACACCAAAATTCACGAAGAAAAAAAGAACCAATCATTCCATAACAGCCCGAACACGATACGATCAAATCCGAACGGCAGGGGGCTAGCCTTAAAACTTCCTCACTCTGAAGCCATGAGGCCGCGCTACGGCCACCTCACCCGACGCCCCGGGCCCCGCGCCGTCCCGCTCAGCAGGAGCTCACCGACCCCGCCGCCCTCGCCACCGGCCGGCGCGTCCTCGCAACCGCTCTCCTCCGCCTCAGCCTCAGCAGTCGCGGCGCCACCAACGAAACCATCGACTACCTCGTCACCAGCCTCGGCATCGAAACCGAGATGGCCGACGCCGCCGCCGACCTCGGCAAAGAAGCCCGCAAACTCCGCATCAAATACGAAAACCTCATAGACCAATCCCGCTCCCGACCCGCCGATGTCATCGCACCCGAACCGAACACCAGCGAGGCGCCCGCATACCCAAGCTGCCCCCAAGCCGACGCCGATGCTTGATTCACAACACAATTGTCGGCCTGTCCGCGCAATCAGGTATACTCCACAACGGCTTTCTCACTCATGGAGAAGATCCCGTCATATCTTCTGAATCTCGCTGGCGAGTACCGGGTCTGCAGTGAGTTGAACAAGCGCGGCGTGTTCGCGACTGTTACTTACGGTAATCACAAAGGTGTTGACGTTTACGCGATCAGCGATCGACAAGAACGGGCTCTAAGGATCGAGGTAAAAACAAGTCAGCAAGGGAACTTCGTCACCAAGATCTCTCAGAAGCGTTTGGCGAAGAATCCGACAGCTCCGGACTTCTGGGTGCTTTTCCAGATCATTCGCAATGGCGATGAATCCTTCACCGAGCGGTTCTTTGTGCTTTCGAACAAGGATATCTGTTCCGTGCAAGCGGCTCGCAATAGGAAATATGCGAAAGGCTATTTTGCGCGGCATAAATGCAAGCCGGATTTTACGAAGGGTGTAGACAACGTGAAGTTGAGCGATGTGCTGAAGTACGAGGACGACTGGTCGAAGATTGTTCAGCGTTTCAGTCGCGCCGAACGTGCACACCGCGTTAGAGCTTCTCGTTAAGGGGTTACGCGGGCGTGCCTGGCAGGCCCGGCATCGCCAGCCCGCACTCCGGGCATCGCTCCGTGCTCGCCCGCAGGTCATACCCGCACCCAACACAGAATTTCCCTTCTTGCCGCCTCCGCCGGCGCAATCGCCTCATCGCCATCCACCCCGGCAGCGCCGCCGTCAGCATGACCGGGACGGCCCACGGCATCGTCACGCTTCGTATCACGCTCGCCGGCAATTCACCGCCTTTGCGCTCCTGCACAAACTGAAACCCCAGCCCGCTGATCGCCCCGGGATACGACGTCGCCGTCGACGAGAGCATCGGATACCACGGCTTCTCCAACCGATGCACGAACGCGCGCGCCGGCCGGCTCGAGCGCCCGAGGTTCTTCAGATCATCCGGCCGACGCAGGATTTCGTACGAATTCAGGAAGACCATCAGCCCGCCCTTGCCCGAGCGGACGTTCAAGTGCCGGTGCACTTCGTACAGGCCGGGAGGCGTATGCGTCTCCGCGTCGAACCGATCGCACTGGCGATAGCTCCGCACCCACGCCGCGACGCAGCCTGCGCACAGCAGCAGTGAGAGGACGCCGAAGGTGAGACGGAGCCAGCGCCACATGAATGTATGACCAGACGCCCCCCGCGCGCCGGAGTTTCATCCCCTGCGCTCGCGCCCGTTTCTCCGCGGCCAACAACGCAAGAGCACGAACAATGACGATATCATTACGAATCGAGCACGAACTGGGCGCGAAAAATGGGCGGGTTTGAAACCTGCCCCTGCCAGGAACCTCGGCGTCTCTGAAACGAGCCCGCCGGAGCGCGCACTCGCTATCATCTCCCTGTGCCCCAGCGTTCGTACTACACCTCTCCCGCCGGACGAATCGTCGCTCTGCTCGGGGCCGTCCTGCTCCTCCTCCTGGCGCTGGTGCTCACCAGGATGTCGTTCGACACGGTCTGGGCCGGCCACACCGTCTTCCGCGTACGCCGCGGCGGACGCATTTCCATCGACGGCTGGCGCGCGTACCTCCACGCCTTCGCGGGCTTGCTCTTCGCCCTCTACTGCCTCACCGTGAGTATCTGCTGCATCCGCGGCGCGCTGACCCCCGAGCGCTTCGGCCCCGATTTCGAGCGATTTATCGCCGCCGCCAGGGTCTTCCTCCTCGCCGCCGGCGCCGCCGCCCTCACCCTCGCGCTCTCCCTGTTCTTCCGCTGACCGCGCCACTACATCCGCTTCCTCCGCACGTACCGTCAGGTTTCAACCTGCCGGCGCACCCCCAATCCGCCCTCCACACGAATGCATTTCCCGCAGAAATGAAGCGAAAAAACTTCGGATCGCTCGTCACGCGACGTAAGGATCTCGACGCCATCCCCCGCTCGCCAGTTTAGCCGTCGCGCCCACGCGACGTGCATCGCTCCCTGAACAATCGCAACTCACGTCCACCTCAATCCGCGCAGGGCCTCACACCGTCAAGCCACCGCCCATACCCGCCCACGTCAGCTCATCTCAACCCATTTCCTTGAATTGTTTCCCCTTCGCGTCTTCGCGCCTTCGCGTTTAATCCTCTTCCCTCACCAAAAAATACGGGCGACTCGTCGTGTGTGTCGAGTCGCCCGGGGATACGGGCTCGTGGCGGAGTGGATGCCGCCGAGCCCCCCGATGAGTTGTTATGCCCACAGCTAGTTTATGCCTTACCGCAGCTGCTGCCAATACTCCGCCGGCATGTCCATCGCCAGCTGCAGCGCCCCGTTGGCCCCCGCATACAACGGCTCTTCCACAACCGTCACGCGGCCCCCGCCGACAGTCTGCAGGCCATCTTCGATCTTCTTGTTTAGCCCGTCGAGCTGCCCGCCGCCGCCGGATAGCACGATGTTGTTGCGCAGCCGTTCCTGGAACTCAGGATTGAAGCTGGAGACCAGCTTGTGGATCGCGTCGAGGATTGGCTGCACGATGATCGTGCACGCGGTCCGCATCTCATCGGTCACGTCGTGCATCACCGGCCGCCCGTTCACCGGCATCGACACTTCGATCTTGTCCTTGGCATCGGAGACGAAGCCGTACTGCTCCTTCATCTGCTTGCACATGTTCACGGTAAGCTGCGCGTTGGGATATCGCTTCTGGATCAGGTCGAACAGCTTCTGGTCGATCGCGTCGCCCGCGATCTTCAGGCTGATCTCGTCTTCGTCGCCCGGCACCGTCCCGTGCATGCGGCAAAGGTCGGTGGTGCCGGCGCCGATGTCGATCACCAGCACGTCGCTCATGCGCTCGAGGCCATACGCCACTGAGAACGGCTCGCTGACGATCATCACGCTGTCGAGCACTTCGCGGGCCGCCTCGAGCATCGCCTGCTTGTTTTTCTGCGTCGCCTGCGACGGCACACCCACCACCCCGTACAGGACCTGGTCGCGTCCGGGCTCGATGGCATCCACCAGGTGCTTGAGCAGCATCTTGGCCGCTTCCAGGTTTCGTTTCTGGTCCTCCGCGGGCGCGTTGTCGCCGTCCTGTGTGCCCTTGATCACGCCCTTTTCCAGCGGGCGATAGAGATCCACCGCGAGGCGGTTATCCAGCGCGTGCTTGCCGTAGATGACGTCGGTCTTGAGGAACTTGCGGCTCACCGGGTCCTTCGCCCAGCCGACGTAACTCTCGACGGTCTTGCGCGCCCCGCTCATCGAGACGATCGAGCTCCGCGACGTGCCCATGTCGATGCCCAGCAGCAGGGCGTTCTCGGCCGCGCCGGTGTCCGTGTCTTCCCGCGAGGCCAGAATGGGCTTGCCCGGCGTCGGCCGGGTCGTCTGCGTCTGCGCTGCTTCACTCATGGTGCTGCTCCTGGAAAAAGTTCGCTGGCCGGGAAGGCCCTGCCCGGAGAAATTCCGGCGTAGGTTACCACGAGCAACAGCCCTTCGCACAACAAAACCGCGCCGATGAGACATCGTCCGGTAAAACCGATCAAAGCGTCGGAAAGCGGTGCGGATTTGTGCGATCCTCCGCGAATCAGAGCGCGCGAATCGGCCCCCGGCGTGGCCGAGTGCTGCCGAAGCGGAAGGGGGTGCGCGTTCTCAGGATGGTCTGGCGTCGTGGAAAGCTTAAAGGCTGGATGCGCCGTTGCCCTCTTCGGGCGAGGCGCCGGGTGGCTCTTCGATGCTGCGGACCAGGTCCAGGTTCGACTTGAAGATCTGCAGCAACACCTCGTGCTGCGGCCCCTCCTCCTGTTGCGTCGGAACGCGCCGCCGGACCGGTCCTCCGCCCCCGCGGCCGATGTTTCGCGCCACCACCGTCAGCGAAGCCATGAGCGCTTCCGCCTGACGAACCACCCCCGACAGCCGGGCGATCTGCTGATCGAGATCGCCGTGAGGAGTGGCGGGGCGGATCGGTGCTGACGGAGCCGGCGCCGGCACGCCCGCCATGCTGTCCGACAGTCGCCCATCCGCGAAGCGCATTCCCGCGATGCTGTCGGCGTTGCGCTGGCTGGCGATGTTCCGATCGTCGCTGAACAATCCGCGGATCGCCGTCGCCACCCGCTCGCGCGTCGCCAGCCCTCCCTCGTCCTGCGAATGGCTCAACGCCAGCGCGGAATCGACCACCTGCGACACGCGCCGGCGGATCTTGTCCCGGTCGATGACCCAAACCTTCTTGCCGCGATAGCGCTCGGTCAGATCGTCGAACGCGACTTGCGTGCTGCTGGAATCGAACGCGCTCTCCAGCGCCTCGGCAAACTCGGGCGCGTCGGGAAGTTCTTCACCAAGATTGAGCGGCTCGGGATCGGCAGTGAGCGATTCGGTGACGATGCCGTTGTCCGCCAGCGCGTTGATGGCGGCGTCGTTGTTGGCGCCTTCCACGTGTCCTTCGACGACGCGGCCAGTCTCGCGAATGAGGCCTCGGAATAGGTATCGCACGGCGTAGGTTCCCGTTTCTAAAGACCCCGGTGCTTCTTACTTATCGCGTGTTTGAGCGCCCGTCCATTAATGCGGGACGCGAGATATCGAACTCGGGCCACACCCGCCTGAATCGCTCCCGCCCGCATCGGGCTTCTCAAATGAGTTCTCAAACGACCAACACCGCCCGCCCGCGGGTGGCCTGATTCCTGGCGGCGCGCGAGGAGGCCGGCCTTACACCGGCCGGCCTCCGTCGAACTCATGTGCGGCGTTATTCTGCCACCGCCTGCCAGGCTTCGCCAGTCCTAGACGATCGATCCGTTGGCCTCAAAACCGAGCGTCGAACGGATGGCGGACAGGGAACTGAAATTCTGCCCGGACCAGCGGACCAGCGTGCCTCCGTTGTTGTGGTACGTGTTGCGGTCGATCACGAAATTGCGCGAACGGTAGTTACTCGACACCGCGCTGTCGGCGGTGATCGTCGCGTTGTTGAACCGATTTCCCGTGATCGTCAGGTTCTTTAGAAGATACGGGTCGCGGCCGCCGTCCTTCAACTCGATGCGATTGTTACCCAGCGTGTTGCCTTGCAGCGTCATGTTGAAGCTGGCGTAGCACAGGATGCCGGTCACGTCGTTGTCGTGGACGTTGTTGTTCTCCAGCAGGATGTTTCCATACCCAACGCCGCTCAGCGAGCCGCCCTCGACCGCGTTCGAGCCGCTGATCTCAAAGTTGATCCCACACCCATCCACCGTCGGAAGGCCAGTTCGTGTCGCCGACCGGTTCCCGTACACCTCGCTGTTTCGGATCGTGACGTTCAGGTTGTAGACGTCGAAGTAGATGCCGGAGCCGATGTTGTTGGCGATCTTCACGTTGTCGAAGACGGCGCTCTCGGTGCGGGTGAACTTCCCGCCGCCCCCGTTGCTGTCCTTCAGCCAGTTGTTGTCGCGGATGACCGAATCCTCGATGAGCAGGTTCTGCGACCAGCTTCCGCCGATGCCGAACCGCCCGTTCGCGTAGGACTGCACGCGGGTGAGCGTGACGTTGCTCGCATGTCCCTGACCGGAGCTTACCGACAGCCCGCCGCCACCGTTGTTGCGGATCACGCAATCGATCAGCGTCCAGTTGTTGTCCAGGCGAACGGCCGCCCTGTCGTTGCTCGACCCGGCGTCCACCGCGTTGGCAAACGCTATCCCGCGCACGGTGATGTACCTGGGGCCTTGCCAGCCGGCGACGAAGATGAAGTCTTTCCCGGCGGCGTCGAACACGACGGTACCGGGGTTGGCCTCGAAGGTGATCGGCGCCGTGGCCGTCCCGGAACGCGTCAGGGAGACGCCCGCGGAGTAAGTGCCGGGCTGGAAGAAGACGACCGAGCCAGGCCCTGCCACCGACACCGCCCGGCCCACGCTGCGCAGCGGCGAATTCTGCGAGCCGCTGTTGCTGTCGCTGCCGGTTGGGCTCACCCAAAGGGTCGGAGTCGGCAGACTCGTGGTCGGCGGTGGAACCGGCACAGGCGTCGTTGGGCGCTGCAACGTAAAACGAATCGTCTTCGCCGTGCCCACCGTGCCGCTCGCATTGGCCCCGTCATACGGCGTGATCGTGACCGTGTGCTGCCCCAGCGCAAGCGCCTTGCCCTGCGCGACGTCGTTCGCCCCCGTCCCGAACGCGTCATAGCTCCGCGCATTTTCCGTGACCTTGCTGCCGTCCACGTTGAACGTGACGCTCCCGACAGGATTGGGATTCGTCGCGGCGCGGATGCCGAAGATCTGCGAGGTCGAATACTTTGATACGTCGACGATCAAACCGTCCGTCAGGCCTGCCGCCGCCGTGCTCGTGCCGCCCAGCATGAGCGAAACGGTGCCGATCGAGGCCGACAGCAGTTGCCGCGATTCCAGCGCTTCAATTGCGCAGTTTCGATGCAGGCTCTTCCGCTGTAAAACCCTCGAATACGCGCTCAGTGAATTGGCCGTGGTGCGATGATGCTGGTTCCAGGGTGCGAATCTCGGCATGGTGTCTCTCGGCTGCGAGCAGGCGCAGCCGGGAGAATCAGCGGTTTTAGCGACCGCGGCCGCGTGCTCTAAGTTGTTGGTGACCCACTGCAAACCCCCTGTACCGAGGTCACTTCTATGTAACCCCTACGCGACCAAGAAGCCGGAGTGCCCGAAAAAATCAGTTTTTTTGAAGTGAATAAAAAGGAGTTTTTATTACGCGGACCGGTTGATCTTCCGAACTCTTTCCCGGTTCTTGTATTAAGAATCCACGCCAGATTCCAAGGCAGCCCCCTCCCGGTGCCCCGATTGGATCAGCAGGTACAGCCAGGCGGCGGCATAACCCAGCAGCGAGCCGATGGTGACCCACATCCCGACTCGGAACGCCAGCGGCGAATATTCCAGAAGCAGGTGATGGCTTCCCGCCGCGAGCGCGACCGCGCGCAGCGCGTAGTTCGCCGGAAGAATCTTGTAGCTTGCCGCGGCGCTGTCGGGATAGGCGCGGGCGCGCCATCCGCTGCTGAAGCTGTCGGTGATGAGCAGGATCGTCGGCCGCCGAACCTGTGCCCGAATCTCCAGCGTGTCACTCGTAGCGCGCAGCACCGACGCTTCGCCGTCGGCGGGCCCCGGCGCAGGAGACGGCTCGGGAACCTGCTCCAAAATGACTGTCCGCTTGGGGTCGAAGGCCGGGCTGCAGATCGCCTCGAGGATCGCGCCTCGCTCTTTGAGCACTCGGTAGTCGCTCAGCAGTTGCACGCGGCTCAAGCGGTCAGGGATCGTGATCACCTTCGGCGCGCCCCGCTCCAGGTAAAAGTAATCCCCGCAGCGCAGCATTGCGAAGGCGCGGTGCGGCGCGCTCACGTTGGGGACGAAATACTGTTCGTCCGGGTTCAAGCGCTGTGTTGCGCTGAGCAAATCAGCATAGCGCTTCAGGACAATGGGGTCGTAGCCGTAGGCGTCCTGGTAGTCTTCCGCCAGCGCGGTGTTGGCAAACTGAAGGTAGGGCGTCATCACCCGCGCGTCCGCCGGCTGCGACGCCAGGGCGGCCCATTGGGGCGGATAATCCAGCACCACCGGTGCCGTGGGGAGGTTCAACGTCGCGAAGAGCGTGAGCTCGACTGCCCCAATTCCCGCCGCCGCCCAACGCCAGTGTGCGCCGAAGCGCGACGCCCACACGCACGCTGCCAGCAGGCATAGCGCGATGCCGGCGCCCAGCGTCTCGTAACCGGCGACTCGCGCCGTCGCGCGCAGGTACGCCGCCGTCGGGGGCGCCAGCCAGGGAGGCGCATTGCTCCCGCCTCTCATCGCGGCCGTGTTCACCAGCCGGGCCCACGCTCCCGCGGTCGATCCATCCGTTCGCGCCATCCAGATTCCACATGCGAGAACAGCCGCCCCCGCGAGGAGGCACGCAACGATAAACCTCTTTCGCGACACCCCCCGGTCGCCCAGCCGGTCGAGCCCGATTCCGGCGAGCATGAAAAGGTGCAGCGCAATGATGAAGCTGAAACGTCCCGGGCAGCGCTGCGAGTCGTACCCCGGAAAGTACCGCAGCATGGGTCCGAACAACGGCGTATGCGAGCCCAGCGCCAGCACGAAGCGGCTGTGTTAAAGGTCAAGGGTTTTTACAACGTTGAGTTCAGACCACATGAGGTTGTCGCGGACCATGGCGTTGAGCAGGGTCAACAGTTTTCTCATGCAGGCAACGATGATCACTTTCGACGATTTACCGCT
>JBBRCX010000003.1:0-93432 GCA_038204465.1 Tepidisphaerales bacterium
GCAGGCAAACAGATACCAAACGAAAAAGGACTTGCGTGATCGCAAGTCCTTTTCCTGCATCGAATAGCGGGGGGAGGATTCGAACCTCCGACCTCCGGGTTATGAGCCCGACGAGCTACCAGGCTGCTCTACCCCGCGATCTTGTAAAACATTCTAGACCCTGGATGCGACGCGTCAAGCACCGCGTCCGACGCCAGAGTTACGCCGTGTTAAGCGGGCGGTTCGGTATTTTGTTCTGAATTGACAAAAGTAAGCGAATCTCATCACTCGCTCGCTTCGGTTGCGAGGCCCACACGTGCTGCTTAGGATCATCAACTTCCGCCTGGCGGGCGACGGCGGAGTGAATCACAACTGGACGTGTTGGAAAGCCGCCGTGCAACTTTGGCGGCATCGCGCGCGTTGGAGGGAGCCAACCGCGGCGCACGACCCAGTTGAGATCTGGGGGCGAGATTTGTTGTTCGCGCCAAATCGAAGGCAAAGGAGTGCCACATGCCGGGTGAGACCCAACTGCACAAGACGTTGAAGAAGGAGGCCTGCCGCTGGCTCTTCCGGATGGGCTACCGCTGCATCGCGGCGGAGGTGCGGCTCAAGCCACTGGGGATCATCGACGCCGTCGGCACCGGCGTTTTTCGGCCGTATCACAACTACCTGTTCATCCCGCGCGAGCTGCAGCAGGTTTGCTTCGTCGAGTGCAAGGCGTCGCGTGCCGATTTCCTGCGCGATCACAGCAACGATGGACAGATGCAGCTATGCCTCATCGAGCGCGAGCGCAACCGCCGGGCCAACAAGCGCCGCCGTTTCCGCAAGCGCCTGCGGCAGTCGGTCGGCCTTGGGAAATTCCATGCCTGCCTGATGCAGCCGATGGCCAACCTGCACTACGTGCTCGCCCCCGTTGGGATGCTGCTGAAGAAAGACCTGCCGCCGCGCTGGGGATTGCTGGCTTATGGGGAAGCGGGCGTGACGGTCGTGGTCCGCGCCGAATGGCAGGAACTGGCCCGTACGGAATATGTCGAATCCGCGATCGCCCGCACCCTCACCGGCGACATCTACCGCGCCGACGACCGCGCCATCAGCTCCGTCAACCGCGAGCTGTTCGCGCAGCAACAAACCCTGGCCGAGCGCATCCGCTCCGTTCGCCCGGTCCTGGCGCCCACGGAACAATTACCCGCGTGAGGTTTGAGAATTACGACGGACGGCGGGAGCGATCGGTGAGCGCGGGCAGAATCCGAAATCGCAATTCGAATCGCAAATCGCAAATCGCAAATCGAAAATCCGACCTCAGTCCGCCCCCGCATGGGCAACCGCTGTGGCGTAGTAGCAACTGAGCGCGGTCCGCAATTGCTGTGGATCCGCGAGGACAAACCTAAGCTTCTTCTTCAGTCGCGGCGGCAGATCGCTGGCCGCCTTGGTGAAATGCTCTTCGGAAGTGGCCAGCACCAGTTGTTCCCCGAGCGTTCGAAGCGGTAGGACGTGGTAGCGCAGGGCCAGATCGCGCGAGACATGCGCCAGCGCCTGCGTGTCGACGCCGATCGAGGACAGGTCGACGCGCTGCGGGTTTTGCGAAAGCTGCTGGCACCAGGCATGCCACACATGCTGGGGGCGGCACAGGTCCCAGGCGAGGGCGATCTCGCCGAATCGGCGGCGCGAGTTGGTCTGGTCTTCGAGGATCTCCGCGACGTCGTGCCCGCTGAGGCGCACGAGCCGGCCAAGACATTCGCCGAACAAAAGTGGCCGCATCTCCCGCTCCTTCGATGGCAGTCATCCGCGCGGCTGCACGCGGGCTCTGCCGTGACACCTTCCCCAACGAAAGCTACGATACGCCCGCCCTCCCGGCAAAAACGGCGGCCGGATTTCCGGGTCCAGACGGAGCAGCGCCTCGTCCGATAACTGAGTTATTCCGCTGTGCCGTCGTTCATGCGGATCATCAGCTACAACATTCTCAACGGCGGCGAAGGCCGGGCCGATCCGCTCGCCGAGGTGATCGAAGCGCAGCGGCCCGATCTGGTCTTTCTGGTTGAAGCGGAGGACCTCTCGGGGCTGGAGCGGATGTCGAAGCGGCTGGGAATGGAGTGCCTGCAGGGCCAGGGCCGCAGCCGGCACGCCTCGGCGCTCTTGAGCCGCTGGCCGATCCAGGAGTCGGTGAATCACGGCGCGCTGGGCGACGGGATCGGCAATTCGCTGCTGGAGGCGACGGTTCTTCCGCCGGGCAGCGCGCCGCTCGCGGTGGGCGTTGTGCACCTGAGCCCTCACGCAATGGAGGCGGACGAGACGAAGAGAGAACAGGAGTTAAAGATCCTGCTCGCCGCCTTCGAGCGCCATCGCAGCCGCGGCGAGGCGCACGTGATTGGCGGCGACTTCAACGCCAACGCGCCGTATCAGAAGATCGATCCGCAGCGCTGCAAGCCGCGGACGCGCAAGGAGTGGGACGAAAACGGCGGCGAGTTGCCGCGGCGGGTCATCCAGAAGATGCTCGACGCCGGCTACGTCGACTCGCTGCACGCGCTCGACCCGGCAGCCGGTGAGAATATCGGGACGTTCTCGACCCAGTTTCCCGGACAGCGGGTGGACTACCTGTTCACGTCCGGCCTCGATCGCTCGAGCTTGAAACACGCGTGGGTGGAACAAGACCGGCTGGCGAAATACGCGAGCGATCACTTTCCGATTGGAGTGGAGATTCGGTGAGCGCGCCGCGGTGAACGGAAGAGGCCGGCCAACGTAGAATTCAGGGACGAGCGGGTGATGCAATCGCTTCGTGTGCAGGCCGTGAGAGCCTGGCGGAAGTTAGGACGCGGTACTGGCAGGCAGCGATCGGGGCTGGGTTAACGGAGAAGAATGAGCTGGAGACGCTACACGAACTGGGCCAAGACGCGCCCGCTGACGTTGCGCCTGGCGGACCGCCTGGGGCGCAGCCGGGGGCGAATGCGCCTGCTCGATCATCTTTTCCTCCCCAAGCGCTCAACGCTCAAGCCCGATCTTGCCACTTGGGAGAACGAAGAGCTGGCCGCGGCATGGGTCGGCCATGCGACGGTGCTGCTTCGCGTCGGCGGCATGACGATCCTGACCGACCCGGTGCTCAGCAGCTCGATCGGCGTAGGACTGGGCCTCATCACCGGCGGCCCGCGCCGGCTGGTCGCGCCGGCGCTCTCGATGCGCGAGTTGCCCGAGATCGATCTGATCCTGATTTCCCACGCACACTTCGACCACCTCGACCGCCCGACGCTCGCCCGGCTCCCGAAGCGCACGCCGGTGATCACCGCCCATCACACGCACGACTTGATCCGCGATCTCGGTTTTCGCCGGGTCACCGAGCTGCAGTGGGGCGAGTCGGTGGCCGTGGGCGGCGTGCGCATCACCGCCCGCGAAGTGGCGCACTGGGGCGCCCGCACCTTCTACGATCGGCATCGCGGGTTCAACGCATACCTGATCGAAGCCGGCAAACGCCGCGTCCTCTACGGCGGCGACACCGCGTACCACCATGGCTTCAAGGGAATCGGCAAAGTCGATCTGGCCGTCTTCGGGATCGGCGCGTATGACCCTTACATTCAGGCGCACGCGACGCCCGAGCAGGTCTGGACGATGGCCAACCACGTGCGCGCCGAGCGCATTCTTCCGATGCACCACAGCACTTTCCGTCTGAGCCAGGAGCCGACCGGCGAGCCTATCGAGCGCATGCTCGCCGCCGCCGGACGCGACACCGACCGAATCGTCGCGACCCAGATCGGCGCGCAGTGGGCGCACTTCAACTAGCCGAAGCGTTTGCAGGATCAGCGGACGTTCTGCCCGCACCCATCAATTCAAGTACTGTCGTCGCGACGGCAGCGCCGCCAGCCGCCGCCGGCTCTGGCGCGTCAGTACATACGCGGCGGGCAGCGACAACAGGCTCAACGTGCCGAAGACGATCCAATCCCGAAGGCCGACCCAAAGCCAGCCTCCGATCAATCCCACGATCGTGAGAAGGATCGAGAGGATCGCGCCCGCGATCTGCAGGCGAAGGCCGGCCCGGCGCAGCCGCAGGATCATCGAATCTTCGTGAAGCGTCTCTCCCAGGAAGATCAGGACCAACGGCGCGATCAAGAACCCAATCGCGGCCCATGTCGGCATCACCGGGCCGAAACAGACACAGAGGAGCGGGGCCTGCGAGAGGATCCCGAGCTTCAACAGGAACAGCCGGCCGGTGGTCATGACCTCGCCTGTGGAAGATCCGCCGGCAGGCTGACGGTAGCCACACCTTCCGGCGCGGGGATGGGGGGAGGCGTCTCGCCGAGAGGCTTTCGCCGCGCGTTAACAAGCACAACCCCCAGGACAATCATCGCGCCGCCGACGAGTGCGAGCGGCGTAGGCACCTCGCGCAGGAAAAGCGCCCCGATCACGATCGCCAGCGGCGGAACGAGATAGAGGAAACTCACCGCCCGCGAGACCGCCAGTTCCTTGAGCGCATAGGACCACATCAGGTACGCCGCCGCCGCCGGGAAGATTCCCATGTAGATGACGGCAACGGTCGACGAGATCGGCGCCGATAAAATCTGCTGGCGCAATCCGCGAAGCATCGGGAGCAACAGGGCGGTGCCGATCCAGATGGTGTAGGTGGTGAATTCAACCGAAGAGAAGCGGCTCAACATGGGTTTCTGCATGACGGTGTAGATCGCGCCGCCGAGGGCGGCGAGCAACACCAGGCCCGCGCGGGGCTCGAAGCGAAACCCGCCGCCGACGCTGGCGGCGATGACCACCGCGCCCGCGAAGCTGGCGGCGATGCCCGCCCAGCCGCGCAGGCCGAGCCGGTCGCCCAGCGTCAGCGCGGCGAGAAGCGCCGCGATGACGGGGCTGTTATTGAGCAGCAGGGCGGCCGTCCCCGCGTCGATGGTCATCTCGCCATAGCACAGCGCAAGCTGGTAGACGGTGATGCCCGCGAGGCCTGCGACGATCAGCATGGGCAGATCGCGCAGCGCCGGCCGGCGCATGGGATGAAACAGGCAGTAGCCGCCCAGCACGACGGAGGCGACGAGAAAGCGCAGCAGCACCAGATGCTGCGGCGAATACGCTCCCGGACGCAGCGCGAAGCGGATACCGACAAACGCCGAACCCCAGAAGGTCAGGCTCGGCGCCAGCAGCAGGAACAGCCGCAGGTTTCGAGGCCGCGGCGCCGCGGCTCGCTCGGTCTGCGGATCCAGCGTGATCGGTCCTGTCGCCATTGCGGCGGACAGCTTAGCGTGTGCCGCGGCGGGGGGTAATGGAGGCGGGAGAGCACCCGACCGATCGCCGCGCCCACGTGCTCAGCTGCGCCGCGCTCTCGAGAATGTCCGGCGGGACTTCGTAGTAGTTCCTGATCAACTGCTTCGCGTTGGGGCGGAAGGGTTTCATCCCGCGCCGCACGAAGTCTTCGCGATTGGACGCATCGGTCTTCAAGTAAAAGCGGCCCTTGGAGATGATGCCGAAGAAGACGTCGCCGCAGTAGAGGCCATGACTGCCGAACATCGGGCGCGCCGAGACGTCGGGCGCCTCGCGCAACTGTTCGAGCACGTATTCTTTGAATGAATCGTTTTTCACGAGGAAGCGCTCCAGCCGGTCATTCCCGCTCCGTAAGGTCTTCGACCACGCGCACGAGCCCCGCGACCACGCGCGACATGCGGTCGTAGTTCACCCTGTCAGGCGTATCTTCCTGCGTGTGGTAGTGCCGATAGCGGAACGGGGCGGTGTCGGTCACCATCAGACCGGCGTAGCCCTCCTGCCAGAACGACCAGTGGTCCGACCAGCCGACGCCTTCGAACAGGCCCGGCACGGCGGCGCCTTCGGAGGGGAACTGCGCGTGGCGGCGGAAGGATTCGACGCAGCGGCTTACGAGCCGACGCGAGTCGTAGTTGCCGATGAAGCCGATGAAATTTCCGGTATCCGGATAGAAGAGGTTGAACGGGAAGGGGTAGCGCTGGCTCCCTTTCTCATCGGAGTAATAGCCGATGGTCTCAGGGGCCAACATGGCGACGATTTTTTCGCCGCGCTCTTGGCAGCGGCGGGCGTAAACGCGGCTGCCCATCTGGTTCGTCTGGAAGAACGGCGGCTCTTCGTTCACGAACGCGACGAAACGAAGCGTGCGCGGGACCTTTCGGTCTCGCAGCGTATGGGCGATTTCTAATACTGCCGCGATGCCCGTGGCGTTGTCGTTCGCGCCGGGCGAACCGCGCAGCGAATCGTAGTGGGCCCCGACCAGCACGATCTCATCCGCCAGCGCCGAACCGGGCAGGGAGGCGTCGAGGTTGAGGACGGTCCGGCCCTCGACTTGATACGGCTGCTCGCCCACTTCGTAGCCAGCGCCGCTGAGTTGTTCCCGCACATAGGCGACGGCGGCGTCGAGCGCTTCGGGGTGCCAGACGTTGCGCTCGCCGATCGTGCCGCCGAGCATCTCGACATGCGCGCGAAGTTTGTCGCCAAGCTCGATGACCTCCGGCGACAGAGCCGGCAATGCCCCGGTGAAAGAGACGCCCGGCATACGCGTAATCACGCATCCTCCAGTGGTCAGCCGTCTGTGCGCTTCCAGACCACGAGGCCGGCGGCGATCAACACGCCTGCCAACAATGCGAGCCAGGACGTTAGCCGAACCTGACGCGCGGGCCAGTGGAAATCGATGGGCGTCGTCTGCGATGGGGGAACGATCATCCCGCCGGTGCGGCGGGCCAACTCGCGCATGGTCTCCCGGTCGTTGCCGATCTCGTTGAACTCCGGGGCGTAACGTCCGGCGAGCGCGCGGCGGTCCAGCAGATGGTCGCCCTCACGCACGACGGCAACGACGGGCGTTCGCGGCGCGGGCAGAACGAGCTCGTAACGGCCAGGGCCGGTCTGCTCGATCGCATGCGAGACATTCTCGTTTGGGTCGGCTTCGATGCCGTACAGATGCAGCGTGAGCGAACGATCATTGAGATAGCCTGATTCGTCGCCGGCGTCGACGATCAGGTGGAGCCGGGCACCGGGGTCCCAGGTGATTCGGTAGTGCGGATCACGCGGGGGGCGGGATGAGCGCAGCAGCGCGTCGGCCTCTGTTGGGGAACAGCTGAAGGCGGCCGCCAATACCGCTCCGTCGCCGACGTTCCACTTCGCTGCCATCGTAAGACGCTCGCCATCGAAGCTGGCGTCAGCGAGAGCAGTCGCGCCGGTCTTGAGCCAGGTTCGGTTCCACAGTTCGACGCGCCGCGGAGGCAACGCGAGGCTTCTATCGCTGAAGACCACTTGCACCGGCTTTCGAACAATTGCATCGGGCGCGGCGGCTTGCATGAGCTTGCGCGTGACGTCGGCCCATTTCTTCGGATCGAGTTGCGTCGTGAAGGTGCCCCCTGTCGCGGCCGAGATGGATCGCAGGGCCTGGAGCGCCTGGCCTTCGCCCAGCGCGAGCACGTGCAATTGAATGTTGTGTGACTTCAACATGCCGGCGATATGTTGCGGATGGGTCAGCGGCGCATCGGTGTCAGTGAGCAGGAGCAGTTGCTTCGGCAAGGGCGACGTCGCGGCGGCTGCCACGTTCTCCAGCGCCGGCTCCAGGTTGGTGGGGCCGTGCGGGAAGACGTCGGCGGGCGGCAGAGAAAGTCTTGCCGCGTCTTTGACGGGCTTGCCGGAGATCCACCACTTCACGTCGTCGGAAAATCCGGCAACGCCGATCAGGTCCTCGGGCGGAAGGTGCGGAATCAGCCTGGCTATCGCATCAATGGCATAGCCCCAGCGACTTGAACCCGCAGTCTCGCCCGACATAGAGCCACTCGCATCGGTCAACAATATCCAGTGCGTGGTCGGCTGCGGCGGGGTGCTGGCCAGGGGAGCGAGAGATTCCAGCGCAGTCCCCGCATATCCGCCGGCGCCAAAGGCGTGGTCGCCGCCGACGATGAACAGCGTGCCGCCAAGGTCGCGGACGTATTGGGTGAGCCGTTGCAGTTGGGTCTCCGAGAGCGCGGCTGCGGGAACGTTGTCGAGCACGATCGCGGCAGCATTCAGGTAATCAGCAGGCTCCGTGGACAGCTGCGCGGGCGAGAGAACGGTGAAGGGGCCGCTTATTTGGCGCTCGCCGACCCACCAGACGACCTCCTCGCGCGTGGGAGGTCGCAGGATGGTTAAGGCGTCGTTCTCGGGCCACGCGTCGCCCGGAGAAACCTGCGCCGAAGCGGCGCTGGCCCGTCGATCGAGCGGCTGCGAAATCGTGATCGTCCCCGTGGGGACGGTGGTGGGTGTGCCGGCCTGGGTTCCGCTGAAGGAGAGGGTGCGCGGCTCGCCGGTGTTATGGACAGCGGCCGTGAGCTCCTCGCCGCGCAATTCCAGCCGCTGCACCGAAGCGTCCGCGGGAGCTTCCATGCCTGTGTCGACAACGATATAGAGAGGCGGCGCGTACGACGGGAAATCAAACCGGCAGTCGCTGAAGAGCAGGGTGGGGCCCTGGCGAGCGAGCCTGGGCAGCAGCGTCCTCTCGATGGGAATGTCCGGCAGTCGCTCGAGCTGATCGAAGGTCGCGCCGCCGGGGAAATAACTGACGTGATACCGGGAATGTCCGACCAACTGGTGGATGCGCCGCTCAAGAAATGCGCGCTGCCGGTAACTGGCGGTGCGCGTGCTCGGTGAGAGATCGACCAGCACTTCGATCGGCTGCTGGAGCGGCCGCCGCCAGGTCGGCGCGCCAGCGGCGAGGACCAAGAGCAGCAACCCTGCGCCGGCGAGGAGCAGTGAAGCCTTCGGCGCCGCCGGGCGGCGCCAGAGGACAACCGCCGCGGTGGCGAGCGCGAGGCCGAGGCCGATCAGCATCAAGGTCGGTGAAGCGAAGAAGACGGGCATTTCCGCCGCGGATTGAACCAAGAATCGGATCGGAAGCGAAGCGATCGGGAAGATCTTTCACGCTTCCGGCGGCGGCTCGCCTAGTTGCCGGCCTTGGCGCGAGGGGGTAGAAGAGCGCCCGGCATTGTGGAGGCATTGATGAAGACGGAAGCGGCGCATTCGACAACCATCCTGAGCGTGCGTCGCGATGGACAGGTTGCGCTCGGGGGGGATGGTCAGGTGACGCTCGGAGCCGTGGTGGCCAAGCACGATGCGGTAAAGATCCGACGAATCGGCGGCGGCAGGGTCCTCACCGGCTTCGCAGGGTCGGCGGCCGATGCCTTCGCGCTGCTCGAGCGATTCGAGAAGAAGCTGGCCGAGTATCCGGACAACCTTCGCCGGGCGGTGATCGAGCTGGCCAAGGACTGGCGCACGGACCGCGTGCTGCGCCGGCTCGAGGCGATGCTCGCGGTGGTGGACAAGGGCTCGAGCCTGATCGTCAGCGGCGCAGGCGACGTGATCGAACCGACCGACGGCATCATCGGCATCGGAAGCGGCGGCACCTTCGCGCTGTCGGCTGCCAAAGCGCTGCTGGAACATTCCACGCTCGATGCCAAGGCGATTGTCGAAGCTTCCCTGCGAATCGCCGGCGACGTGTGCATCTACACCAACACGCACATCAAGGTTGAGACGCTCTGATGCCACTCTTTGAGAACGGCGCGTGCCGGTGGTCGGTGGGCTGCTAGTTGTCATCCGCATGGGGTTCTAGAATCGGCACCGATGCAACACCTCACACCGAAGCAGATCGTGGCGGAGCTGGATAAGTACATCGTCGGTCAATCCGATGCGAAGCGGGCGGTGGCGGTGGCGATTCGGAACCGTTGGAGAAGGCAGCAACTGCCGGAGCAGATGCGGCAGGACGTATCGCCTAAAAACATCATCATGATCGGCCCGACCGGCGTCGGAAAGACGGAGATCGCCCGGCGGCTGGCGGGGCTTACCGGTGCGCCGTTCGTGAAGGTCGAGGCGACGAAATACACCGAGGTGGGGTATCACGGGCGCGACGTGGAATCGATGATCCGCGACTTGCTCGACTCGGCGATCGCCATGGTGCGCGAGGAGATGACCGAGTCGGTGAAGGAGCCGGCCCAGGGACATACCGAAGACCGGCTGCTCGACTACCTGCTGCCGCACGGGGAGGCGCCTTCATCGCTCGACGATGAGGAGGCTGCCGCCAAGCGCGAGCGGACGCGCGAGAAGCTGCGCGAGCGGCTTCGGGCGGGGGAGCTGGAGGACCGGACGATCGAGATCGCGGTGGAGGAGCGGTCCACCGTGGTCGGCGTGCTCGGCCAGGCGGGGATGGAGATGGACATCGAGTTCCAGAACATGTTCGAGAAGATGCTGCCGAGCAAGCGCGATACCCGGCGGCTCAGCGTCGCCGAAGCGCGCAAGGTGCTGCTCAACCAGGAGGCGGAGAAGCTGATCGACCGCGACAAGATCCACCGCGCCGCGACCGAGCGCGTGGAGCAATCGGGCATGGTCTTCCTGGACGAAATCGACAAGATCTGCGGCCCCGAGAGCACGCACGGCCCGGACGTGAGCCGCCAGGGCGTGCAGCGCGACCTGCTGCCGATCGTCGAGGGATCGACGGTCATCACCAAGTACGGGCCGGTGAAGACCGATCACATCCTGTTCATCGCGGCCGGCGCGTTTCACAGCAGCAAGCCAAGCGATTTGATGCCGGAATTGCAGGGGAGATTTCCAATACGCGTCGAATTGCAGGACCTGAGCAAGGAGGACTTCGTACGGATCCTGAGGGAGCCGCAGAATTCGCTGACGAAACAGACAATCGCGCTGCTGGGGACGGAGGGTATGGATGTGCAGTTTACCGACGACGCGATCGACGCGATGGCGGGCATCGCGTTCGACGTCAACCGGCGGTCGCAGAACATCGGAGCGCGGCGGCTCTATACGATTCTGGAGCGGGTGTTTGAGTCGATCAGCTTTGATGCCCCCGAGTTGCCGGAAAAGAAAGTAACGATCACCGGCGATTTTGTGCGCGACCGGCTGGCGGAGGTGGTGAAGGACGAGGACTTGAGCAAGTTCATTCTCTAAGTATTCATTAGCGGGGGCAGGCTCGCCGTGGCACGGGCGTCCCGCCCGTGCTGAACACATCTGGACAGAATCGACTCTGCGGCATCAGCTCGTCTGGCCATACATGGGCCAGCAAGGGCGGGAGGCCCGTGCCGCGAACGGTCACTGCAACGGCGTGGCGCCGATGGCGGGGGCGTTGGAATCGCGAAGTAGTAACACGCCCATGAACGCTTCGTCGCGGCCGAAATCCACCGGGCCGCACCAGCTGGCGCTTTCGCCGGTGGAGGTGCGGTGCTGGGTGAAGTTAAAGCGCAGGAGCGCGGGGGGCGGCTCGTTGGATTCATTCAGGATCGCCCGCCAGGGGATCGCGACTTCGCCGCTCCAGTGGGCGCCGTCGGTGCGCGTGGCGTAGCGAATGTCGGCGCCGGCGATCGGTTGCCAGGAGCCGGCGCTGCCTTTGGCGGCCGACTTTCGCTCCACCCAGACGCTGCCGTTGGGCTTGCACACGACGTGCAGCGGCGGGAGCAGCGTGCCCCTCGCCGAGAGCGGCTGAATCAGCAGTTCCGCGAGGTCTTCGCCCCAGGCGCGCTGAAACTGGTAGTCGACGAAATTCTGCGCCTTGCCGCCGGCGGCGGAGAGGCCGTCGAGCTGGAAGGCGACGTAAAAGCTGTCGTTCGCCCAGCCGGTGAAGATCTTCGACGCGGTTGAAGCCGATTGCAGCGCCTGGTGCTGAAGGCTGGGGCGGTCGAGCATCCGCACGAGAAGGCCGTCCTGGATCGCGTCGAGGTTGTCCCAATCGGCGAGGACGCCGTCGATATTGAGCCGGCTGTCTTCGCGGCGCTCGCTGGCCGCGATCGGGAGCATGAGCTTCACCGAAGTAGAGTGGCCGTTGAAGCCATTGGTGAAGGTGAGCTCGAGCGGCTGGCGGGTGGCGGGAGTGATCTTGCTCAGGTCGAATCGCGCGTTCAGATAGTCGCGGCGCACGTGGTAGGTGTGCAGCGTTGGGACCGGAATCGGCTGCGGGCGGATCTGCCAGCCGGCGGGGAGACCGGTCCATTGCAGCCGGTTTTCGTTGGGCGTATCGCCTGACGCGTTGTAGACGTCGAGCCCGAGCCGGCATTGGAGCCAGCCTGGGTATTTGGGATCGATCCACCACTGTGCGGTGCGGCCCATGAGCAGCGGCCGTTCCTGCGGCTCGCTCCAGCGCAGGGTCGAGACGTAGATCGCGTGCTGCTGGTTTTCGTCGACGGGCTTTCCAGGCTGGCGCAGGAGAATCGATTGGGCCAGCAGGCGCTGGGCATCGGCCCATGCCTGCGGATCGGTGGTGCCGCACATCAGGGCATACGATGGATCGGGAACCTGTCCGGGCTGAATCTCCACCGGGTTGGTGATGAGCCGGGCCATGACCAGGGAATTGAGCACCTCGCCGCGATCTTTGGCGAGCGTGAGGTATTCGAAATCCTGCTGGGCGCGACGAAGCCATTTGAGCTGGATGGTGGGGGCGGGCTGGTCGATGCCGAACCACTCCCCGGGATAAAACCAGATCAACTCATTGGGATCGGCGGGCTTCGCGGGATCGCTGAGCGTGGGCAGGGCGGAATTCCAGACGATGATGCGCGCCTGGCTGAGGAAGGCGAGCCACGCCCAGAGTCGGACATCGCGCTCGTCGCCGCCGGCGCCGACGTAGGGCACGAGGCCGGGAAGATCGGTGCGCAGCCAATGTTCGGGGCGCGCGGCGCCCTGCGGCCAGGGCTGGCGCGAAGGCGCGAAGACCAGTCCCTTCCCGGTGGCCCAGATGCGCGAGATGAGGGCCGGATCGATGCCGACGTTGTTGGAGGCGCTCAGCAGGGCGAGTTGGTCGTCCTCGAGCGGGACCATCGCCTTGATGCGGGGATGGGCCTTGAGCGTGTCGGCGGCGAGCACGGAGAGCTCACGGCTCTGAGCGATGGTCGCAAAACCCGGCGTGAGCTTCTCAATCCAGACCGCCGAATGGCCGATCCAATCGTTCTGGTCGAAGTGAGTCGCGGCGAGCGACCAATAGTCGACCTGGCTGCGGCGGTCGAATCGGTCGAGGAAGTCCGGGCCGGGGAGCGGCCAGAACCGCAAGGGCTGGCGGTCGGCGAAAATTTCGCCCTTCAACCAGGGTCTTACCACCGAATCGAATTCCGTCCAGTCGACCTGCGGCGGCGCGTCGGCGGGCCATTTCACCGTCGGTTGAAGCCGCGGGAAAGTAACGATGGTCCGATGCCGTTGGGCCAGCGCAACGAGTTGGTCCAGCGTGCGGATTGCGGCGGCATACCGGGCGTCGCCTCGGCTCAGCAGGCGCGGGCGAACGGTCTCGAAGCCGGGATACAAGCGCTGCAGATCGTCCCAGCTCACGCGGCTGACCATCTGCAAGTGGGGCGCGTCGGGCAGCGCGAAATCGTAAACCGTCAGCTTGAGGGGAACCGAAGCGAGCGGCTTGCCTTTGCTCCCATCGAGAAGATCGCAGGTGGCGGCGTATTCGCCGGCCGGGGCGTTCGATGGGAGATGAAGATCGATCCAGAGGTGCGCCGTGCCGGCCAATGGACCATGGGTCGCAGGGTGGCGTGGGTCGCGGAGGGTCCGCAGGTCGACGACGCCGTTATTCATGGCCAGCGGCAGCAGCGCTCGCGGCAGATCGCGGACGGCGGTGCTGAGGCCCGTGTGGCGGACGTAGCCGGCCCGGTTGACGTCGACCGGCATCGGAAGGATCTGATACGCCTCAAAATTGGTCAAGGCGATGGAACCCTTGCCAGGTCGCAACTGGGGTGTGCGAAGCTGGAGTGAATGACCGGCGGCGAGCGGGAGATTGGAGATCTCCAGGACGAAGCTTGCCCACTCGTTTTTCGCGGCACTAAGCTCAACACCGCCCGGCAGGGGGGCCGGCTGGACGAGGTCGTTGAGGCTCACGGAACTAATCTTGGGCGCTTGACCGCCCGATGAAACCTTGGGTGGCGCCGCGCAGCCCGGCAGGGCGGCGAGGCTTAGCGCAATCAGAATGTAAGGGAAATGTCTTGTCATAAGGTGCGCGTCTAAGGTGCGTGCATGATGACGGACGAAACGATCGCAGTGTCACTCGAGCAGATTGCCCACTCGATGAGCAGCGCGAAGGCGAATGCCGCATCTTTGGCCGCCGGCGAGGAACCGCATGCCGGGTCGGCGGAGGCGGAGTATACCGCGGCGACAGGCGGGCGCGGAAGAAGAAGGGGCGATTTCCCGCACGCCGTCTGGGTTTTGCTGTGCGGCGCGGGGGCCGCGCATCGAAGGATCGAATGAGTTGCCAGCGTTGCGCGTCGTGGCATGGGCTTTGTTCTTGGGTTTTGTGTTGAGAGGAATCATATGACTGCTTTGGGGAAAGACGGACGGGTTGAGTTTCGGTTCTACCGGCCGGAGGCAAGCGAGGCGCGGCTGGCCGGCGACTTCAACGGGTGGGGCCATGACTGGCCGATGCAGCGCGACGCTCAGGGCTGGTGGGTTGCGAAGGTCGCGCTGGAGCCCGGGGAGTATCGCTTTCGCTACGTAGCCGACGGAACGTGGTACACCGACTTCGCGTCGAACGGCGTGGAGGCGGGCAAGTTCGGAATGAACAGCGTGCTGGTTGTACGCAAGAGCAGCGCGGCCCGCGCTCGGCCGAAGCTGCGGGTCGCCTGAACGCGAACTTCAATACATTAGAGCCTCGTTTCCTCCGCCAGGCTGCACGGTCTTTCACTGGGCGTGCAGCCTTTTGCTTGCGCGGGCGCACGCCGGCGTATAATTTGACCGATGGATCGCGCGGAGCGTCAAAGCGGGAGGAGAGGCCCCAGGAGGACCGGGAGCGCGGTGGTCGTCGCGTTGGTGTTGCTGGCATTGGCGCTGGCGGTGGCCGGGTCGAAGTACACGCGATGGCTCTCGCCGCAGCCACCGACCAGTCCGGGGGGCGCGCCGGAAAGACTATCGAGCCGGCCGGGCGAGTAGGACGGCATCGATCTGTTGACGCAGGCGGCGGCCATCCTCTCCCGCAAATTGCATTTCCAGTGCAACGCTCCAGATGGGCAGCGGGCCATCGAGGGCGCCTTCGAATTCTCTCAGTTTGGCCCAATCTTTCTCGGTCGTGATTAATACCTCTGCTCCAGCCGACGCCGCCTTCGAGCGAAGGCGCTCGAGGTCTTGCTCCTGATATCGATGGTGGTCTTTATAGAAGTGATAGCCGGCGGGTTCGCCGGCCGCTGTGCGAAGCTGATGGAGAAAAATCTGCGGGCTGCCGATTCCGCAAAAGGCAAACCACCGGCGCTCCTTCAGCTGCTGTACCGGCCAGAGCATTGGATCAGGCCCTGGCTTGCGCAGCCCGGCGTGCGCGTGAATCGCGCGGTAGACGCCAGCGGCAGGATTGTACTTCCGCAGCATTGATTCGATGGCGGCGAGCGAGTCGGAAGGGACCTGATCGCTGTGGGTCAGCACCAACGCGCTTGCCCGGCGCAGCCCGCTGAGCGGCTCGCGGAGCAGGCCGCGCGGCAGGACATGATCGAAGCCGAATGGATTTGTCGCATCGATCAACACCAAATTAAAATCGCGGGCCAGGCGACGGTGCTGAAAGGCATCGTCGAGCAGCAGCACATTGATATCCGGATGTTCCTGGAGCAGCCGCCGGCCGGCGGCGATTCGGTCGGGATTGGCGCGGATCATGACGGGATTTTCGCCTGGAACGTTCAGCAGTTGCTCGAGCATGAGCTGCTCGTCGCCGAGCGAGTTGGGGCCGCGCTGGTAGCCACGCGCGAGAACCGCGACGCGACGCCCTGACTGGCGCAGCTGGGTTGCGAGCCATCGAACGATTGGCGTTTTTCCGGTGCCGCCTGAGGTGATGTTTCCGACGCTGATGACGGGGCGGGGCAGGCGGGTCGATCGCAAAAGTCCCGCGTCGTAGGCCTGATTGCGGGCCCACATCATCGCGGCATAAAGCGGCTCCGCGGCGCAGAGCAGGGCGCGCGCCAGAGCGGCGCGGGGGCCGGCTGCGGACCCGTTCATGATGCTAGAGGCGTATTGCGCGAGCCGTTGGTTCACTTCTGACAGTGCGATCATGATAGCGGGAGGGCCGCGGGAACTCAGCGCAACTGAGGTTCGAAGGTGCGGCCATCTTCATCGGAAAAAACGATCGGCCGTCTGGGAACAAGGTCGAGGCGAAAGTGCGGGAGGAGGTCGCGGGGCGTGTCGAAAGCTGCCGATTCCGGGATGCCGATCCACCGGGCGAGCAGACGCAGGAGGTTCGAGCTCGGCACGCCCCGTTCGCGGTAGAAGCTGATGCGCGTGTCGCCATGGCGCTTTGCTAGACGTCGGCCATCCGGTCCGACGACGAGCGGAAGGTGGTAGTAGCGTTGGATCTCCTCAGGGAGGCCGAGGGCGCGGTAGAGGAGGATCTGACGAGGGGTGGAGTCGATCAGGTCATCGCCGCGCACAATGTCGGTGATCCCCATTGCCGCGTCGTCGATGACTACGGCGAGCTGATAGGCGGGCGTGCCGTCGGCCTTGGCGATCACGAAATCTCCCAACTGCCGGCGGACATCAAAGACCTGGCGGTCTGCAAAGCCGTCGAGGAACTCTACAGGACCGTCGAGGACGCGGAACCGAATGGCCGGCTCGCGCCCGCTGGCTTGGCGCGCCTCATCTATGGTTTTGAAGCGGTCGCGGCAGGTCTCGGGGTAGACGGCCGCGCCGTCCTCAGCGTGGGGAGCACTCGCGGCGGACTCGACCTCCTTACGACTACAAACGCAAGGGTAGGCCTGGCCGGCGTCGATCAAACGCTGCGTCGTTTGTGCATAGAGCGGCAGCCTGTTGGATTGATGAACCGGGCCCCGGTCCCAATCGAAACCGAGCCATTGAAGGTCCTGGATCGCCTGGAGATCGGCGCCTTGCTTGATTCGCGGGCCGTCCAGGTCCTCGATCCTCAGAAGGATTTCCCACCCGTTTTGCCGTGCCAGCAGCCAGTTAATGAGAAACGTGCGGACGTTGCCAAGGTGTAATGCCCCGGTCGGGGAAGGGGCAAGGCGTGTCAACCGCATCAGCGGATTGTAGCCGAGTCGAGGTCAGGTCAGTCAGCGGGAGTGGGCTGCCACGATCATCCAATTCATTGGGTGAAAATCCATTAGTTGCCATTTTCAAAACAAAGCAGCTATAGTTCTCCCGGCGTCGACTCGGGGAGCAGTGTTCGGGGAAGAAAAGGAATCCTGAAATGGCACGACGGAGCAACGGGTCAAACTTTAATATAGCCCAATTGGAGCAGATCCTTGGCGATCGCCGCACACAGCTGAATCGTCTACACAAGCAGCGCACCTCTTTGCAAAAAGAGTTAGATGACGTGGAACGGCAGATCGCCCAACTGGAGGGGATCGGTCGCCGCGGCGGGCGCCGTCCGCGCAACGAGCACAGCCTGTTGGAGACGCTCGAGAGCGTGCTGCAGAAGGCGGGCGGGGCGCTGCGCGTGCCGGAGATCGTCGCCGCGGTCGGCGCCACCGGCTATCGGAGCAGCAGCGCCAACTTCCGCGGCATCGTGAACCAGACGCTGATCAAGGACAAGCGATTCACCGCCCCCAAACGCGGGACTTACATGCTGAAAAACGCCGCCAAGAGCAAGTAGTCACAGAGAGTGTTGCTCGCCGGCGCCCAATGGGAGGTCGCCGGTCGCCGGTGCGCTTGCGTCGCGGGTAGTTTCAAGTGCCAGTTGCGCGGCCTCCGCGGAGACGGGATGCCGCGCATTTCGCTCGTCGCGCGACACCTGACCGTCATGCAGGTGAACCACCCGCGTGCAGCGGTGCGCGACGCTGGGATCATGGGTTACCATCAGGATCGTCTTTCCTCCCGCGACCAGCTCGTCAAACAGTTCGAGAATGGATTGCCCCGTCTTGCTGTCCAGGTTTCCGGTGGGCTCGTCGGCGAGCAGCAGAAGCGGTTCGTTCACCAGTGCCCGCGCGATGCAGACGCGCTGCTGCTGCCCGCCTGAGAGTTCGGGCGGACGGTGGCTCACCCGATCCGTCAATCCCACCCGTTCGGCGAGGCGCAGGGCGCGCTCGCGGCGCACCAGCGGAGGAATACGCAGATAGAACATCGGGACTTCCAGATTCTCCACGACGCTCAGTTGGGGGATGAGATTGAAGTTCTGGAAGATGAACCCGATCCGCCGGCTGCGAATTTCGCTGAGCGCATCGTCATTCAGCGTGCTGATGTCCTCGCCGCCGAGAAAATACTGCCCGCTGGTCGGACGGTCGAGGCAGCCCAGGATGTTCATCAGCGTGCTCTTGCCCGAACCGCTGGCGCCCATGATCGCGGTGAACTCACCTTCTTCAAAATCCACATCGATGGAAGCGAGTGCCGCCACTTCGACGGAGGTTCCCGCCTTTCGATAGATCTTGCTGAGGTTTTTCACCGAGGCGACTGCGGACATACGAGGATGATAGCCGCTGCAGATTCTCCTGGCGCAGTCGAGCGCGGCACATCGTCTCCCGTTGCACATCGTCGCGTCGCGGCTATTGTAAAAATGTGCTCCTTCCTCTTGGGCTGATCGTTTCAGCATTGCTGGCGGCGGGCGTGGTGGGGTATGGAACCTACCCCGCGTGGGCCCGGTATCCGCACGGAATCGAGGTGATTCTCTGGTCGCGCCGTCTGCAATGGCCGCTGGTGACGCTGTCGCTGATCCTTTGCGTGGTGATGATCGCGCTGGTGATCGCGGGACGCAGGCGGGCGTGGTGGTTGATCGGGCTGGGGCCCGTGCTGGCGCTGTTCCTGCACCATTTTGAAGCGGACCCGTCGAAGGGGTTTGAAGTCGTCGATAATCCCAGGTTCGTGCCCGCGGCGCAGGCGAGCCTGGCCGATCAGGATTGGATCGTCGGATTATCCTTCGGCGACTGCTCCTATGCATATCCTTACGCGCAGCTCTATTCCGCGCCGGTGGTGCTCCAGTCCGATCACGACAAGCGAATGCTGCTGATGTGGTCGGCCTATGGCAATCGCGCGGTGGCGGTGAACATCAATCGCGAGCTCAAAGCTCGCGACCTGGAGATTGTGGGGATGCCGGCCAACGCGCTGCTGCTGTACGACAGCCGGCTCGGCGAATTCATCAACGGGTTCAAAGCGCAGACGATGAAGGGGGCGAAGCCGTCGAGCTTCGGGGCTGCGATTGCAACTGAAAAGACGACATGGCGCCGTTGGCGCCAGCTGAACCCGGAGTCGAAGGTGATGGCGCGGGAAGGCGCGCTTGCGGCGGAAGCGCCGCGCGGGCCGATCCATCCGAGTCAGCCGATGCCGCAAGCTTCGCTCACGCCTGAATTGAGCAAAACTCAGGTAATCGTGGTCGGGACGCACAAGCCGCTCGCGATTGAATCGTCGAAGGTGGGCGCCGCGCCGATGCACTTCGTCTGCGACGACATGCCGGTGTTGCTGTTTCGGGATGCCAGCGGGCAGGTTCGAGCATTCGATCGGCGGCTGGATGACATGCGGCCGCGCTTCGATCTGAACAAGGACCGCAAGCGAGCGAAAGCGCTGTTCATCGACCGAGATACCGGGACCGGCTGGGACGCGAACGGCGTCGCCGTCGACGGCGCGGCGCCCTACAGGGGGCGCAAGCTGGCGCGGGTGCAGGTGGAAGATGGATTGTCGTGGGAAGTGCTGAAGTACTGGTATCCGGGGCTCGCGCTCAGCAGACCGGAGGACGGGCTGTAGGAGTATTGGAGCGATGGATTGTTAGACGGGCGTTTTCATTCCCAACGCGCGCAGGCAGCACCACCCCGCCCGGGCCTCGAACACCATAAAAGCGCCGCAGAGCAGGCACAGGGTGGTAATGGTCCAGCCGAGCGCCGAGCCGACCGACAGTGCCCAGAGGAACAGCAAGACGACGCCGACGACCAGCACGAGCAGTCCGCTGATCAGGCGAACGGCCCGGCCGCGCGAATCGATGTTGCGTGTCAGGGCCATGTCTGGATTATAGCGCCGCCGTGCGGCGCCGGCGCGGGGAGGCAATCGGCGTCTGGCCTTCGGCGGCTGGTTTCGTATGCTAGGAACTCACCCGGGCGGCACCCGGGCGGCCTGGCGGTGAGTTCTACTCGATGAGACTGCCCGCAATAGCCGATTGATCCGGGAGCGGCTGGTTCAACGGCCGGACCCGGCGGCCTCTCGCCTTTGCGGCCGACCGTTGTCTAACCATAACAAGGCACAGGCGGCGCGCAGAAGCAGGAGCCGCACCCGGCAAAACAAACACCTGAGCGGAATCAGAAGATGCAATATGGCGTGATCATGGCGGGCGGGGCGGGCACAAGGCTGTGGCCCCTCTCGCGAAGCGGGAAGCCGAAGCAACTGCTGCCGATTGTCCGTGGAAAGAGTCTCATCCGGCTCAGCTACGAACGGCTGAGGGAGTTGCTCCCGCCCGAGCGGATCTTCGTCTGTACCGCCGCAGCCCACGCCGGCACCATCATGGAAGCTCTGCCGGAGCTGCCGAAGGAAAACCTGCTCGGCGAGCCGGTGGCGCGCGACACAGCCAACGCCGTCGGATTCAGCGCCGCGGTGCTGCAGCAGCGCGACAAGGATGCGGTGGCGGCGTTCGTGACGGCGGATCATGTCATCGAGCCGGCGGACCGTTTTCGCAGCGCGCTCAAGATTGCCTTCGAGGTGGCGGCGGAGTATCCGAATTCGCTCGTGACCTTCGGCATTCTGCCGACGCACGGACACACGGGGCTGGGGTACATCCACCGCGGCGAGCCACTGAAGCTGCACAGCGGAACGCTGGGCGCGTACCGCGTGCAGGCGTTCAAGGAGAAACCGGACAAGCCCACCGCCGATCGCTACGTGGAATCAGAGCGCTATTACTGGAACAGCGGCATGTTCGTATGGCGCTGCGCGACGGTGCTGAACGAGCTGGCGGCGCACCTCCCGGAGTCGCACCGCGGGCTGATGCGAATCGCCGAGGCGTGGGACTCGCCGAAACGCCAGACGGTGCTGGGCGAAGTCTATCCCGAGCTGAAGAAGATCAGCGTCGACTACGCGGTGATGGAGCCGGCCTCGCAGGGCAAGGGCAAATCGCAGGTCGTGGTGGTTGAGATGCCGGTGCAATGGCTCGACGTCGGCTCCTGGCCCTCGCTGGCCGAGACGCTGCAGATGGACGAGCACAACAACGCCAGTTCGTGCGAGGCGTGTGTGTTCGTCGACTCCGACGACAATATCGTAGTCAGCGACGATCCGGCCCACCTGGTGTCGACGATCGGGATCAGCGACATGATCGTCGTTCACACCAAAGACGCCACGCTGATCTGCCCAAAGAGTGAATCCCAGCGCGTGAAGGACCTGGTCGCCCGGGTCAAAGAGAAGTTCGGCGACCGCTATCAGTAGCCCAATCAATGAATCAATCGGATACGCCGCGGGGCGAAACGCAGGAATTCTCTTACGTTTCGCCCCGCGGGGTTTTATGTTGCGCGGATGCGGACGCTCGGGATCGACCTGGGGACGAGGAGGGTGGGACTCGCGCTGAGCGACGAGGGGGGAAAGCTCGCGACGCCGTTTGAGGTCCTTCAGGTCACCTCGCCCCGGCAGGCCCTGAATCTGGTGCTGCGCGTGGTGGAGAAGGAGGGGGTTCAACGGCTCGTGGTGGGCGTCCCGTTGAACATGGATGACAGCGTCGGGCCGGCTGCCCGCGACGCCGTCGCCTGGGCGCGATCGTTGGCGGCGGAAGCGCGAAAGCCGCTGGTGCTGGTCGACGAGAGGCTCAGCAGCTTCGAAGCGGAGCAGCGACTGAGCGAGCGGAGGAAGCAGGGGGAGAAGCTGACGCGCGGGCGGAAGAAAGAGCAGCGCGACGCCCTCGCGGCCGCCAGTTTCCTGCAGGCTTACCTCGACGGAAAACTCCGCGAGCTGAGCGTCAATCTGCAATAATCCCCGGCTTGGGGGTAGCCTCACCGCGCGCTTCCTTTTTGCCGGGCTTGACCTGCTGCTTTGGCTTGACGGCTTCGGGCTTCTCGTCCTCTTCGCTTTCCTCATCGGTGTCGCGCTTCGCAGCACGCTCACTCTCAACAGCTATTTCCTCTTGCCTCCGCAATTACCATCTCAAATTGCGGAGAAATTCGTATGCCGCTTGCTAGTTAGGTTGCAGCGCGTCAACGCGATGCCGGGGATTTTTCTCGCGGGAGGGCTTGACTCCGTACCTATCTACAGGCCGTAGAGTTAATGCGAAGGGATAACACGATGAATGGATTAAGCACGAGCGATCTGGCGAAACAGAGCGGGATCAATTTGGAGAGCATCCGTTTCTACGAGAGGCAGGGATTACTTCCCAAGCCGCCGCGGACGGCTTCTGGGTATCGGGTATTTCCCCAAGAATCCGTCCGACGTGTCCGCTTCATCAAACGAGCGCAGGCGTTGGGCTTCACCTTGCGAGAGATTAAGCAATTGATCGCGCTACGCGCGCACCCTGAAACGGCGTGTGCCGATGTGCGCACCCAAGCGGAAGCGAAGATCGCAGACATTGCGCAGAAAATCAGCGACCTTCGGGCGATGCAACGCGAACTAACCCGCCTTGCCCGTGCCTGCGCGGGTCAGCCGCAATCCCACTGTTGTCCCATTCTGACCAAATTGGAAGGGAGCAAAGGCAACAACAACTCGAAAGGAACTAGACGATGAACAGTCCGAATCAAACCCGTTGGGTGCTGCCCGGTGCTTTCGCGGCAAGTGTCGGGGTAGCAATCTGCTGTCTTGGGCCGCTGCTGGCCGTCGCGCTTGGCGTGGGCGGTGCATGGGCGAGTCGTGTCATGGCGCTTGAACCGTATCGACCGGTCCTGATCGTCGCGACGGTGGCAATCCTTGCCCTGGCGTTCTACCGCGAGCACCGGAGGTGCGGCTCATGCTCCCTCCCGGACTCGCGGCGGCCGAACCGCTGGACGTTGTGGATTGTCTCACCGGTGGTGCTGGCGTTTCTCCTCGTCCCCTATGTCGCGCCGTACCTGGCATCCGCGAAAGTGCACAGACCCGCACCGACAACAACCGCCAGCGGACAAGACGCCTGTTGCACCGTCCCCTCGCAGAACGGAGCCAAATAACATGACTGAATGCTGCAACCCAACTGCTGCTGCGCATAGCGCATGTCCCCGTTGCGGTCGCTTAGGCAAAGCGGTTGAGGTTGTCACGCTCAAGAGCTTGTTGACCCCTGATGCCATGACGCGGCTGGAGCCGAGCGCCAACTATCAGTTCTGCCGAACTGCCGATTGTCCCGTTGTCTATTTCAACGGCGCACAGACTTTCACGACGGATGAAGTGACGGTGCGCGTGTTCCAGAAGGACAACACCGACGCGTTGCCGGTCTGCTACTGTTTTGGATTCACGCGCGAAAGGATCGCCGACGAATTGAATCGAACACGCAAGAGCACCGCCGTCCAGCAAGTGACGCGTTACGTTCAAGACGGCAAGTGTGCCTGCGAGATACGCAACCCGCAAGGTAGCTGCTGTCTCGGAAACCTGCGCCAGGTCGCCGCGCAGACCCGACGAACTTTGGGAATCGACGCCCGATGATCGTCAGTGCCCTGGATTCGTCGAACCCCGTACGGTAGTGCGGGCCGTACAACAATTGACACCGCGCGTTGCCCTCCGCGTGGGCGTCACCAACACGACAGAGGGCAATAGGAGTTTGTGCCATGTTCATCGCTACTCTCCCCGTCCTGATGGCCCTGTCGTCGGTTCCCATGAGCAGCCAGCCCGCTCAAGCCCCGCAAAAGACCGAGGTCAAGATCGTTAAGACGGCACAGGCGGCAACAATCACTTGTCCGCTGACCGGCGAGCAGATCCCGCTTTGCTGCTGCCCGGTGAAGAAGTAGGGCGAGTCGAAGCGGACTTCGCACGTCTGAGCGACTTGGCCGTTGAGAATCCGCTGAGCGCTACTTATTCTGTGGTTGTCCGGGTACTCCCCGAAGAAGGTTCCCCCCCTCCTTCTTCAACCCGGACATTTGCCCCGGCACTCTTACGAGCGCCGGGGTTTTTATTTTGGATCGAAGCCGAGTTTCTTGCAGATGCGGACGTTCTCGCAATAACTGCGGATCACCACGCGACCATCGTCGGTCATCGGGATGTCGGGATGGACGCGCCGGTGCTTGGCAACTTGCGACGGATGAACGCCGAGCGCTTCGCACAAGATCGGCGTGAAAGCGGAGCAGCGACTGAGCGAGCGGAGGAAGCAGGGGGAGAAGCTGACGCGCGGGCGGAAGAAAGAGCAGCGCGACGCCCTCGCGGCCGCCAGTTTCCTGCAGGCTTACCTCGACGGAAAGCTCCGCGAGCTGAGCGTCGATCCTGAATAGCTGCGGGTGCAATGTCTTTGTAGCATCCCTGTCGGCGTCGTTCGATCCGTTCGATCGGGCGCACTGAACGATTCATTGGAGCGGGCATGAACTACCGGCGTCTGGGTGATGCGGGCGTAAAGCTTTCGGAGATCGGGCTGGGCGGGTGGCTGACCTTCGGGAACGCGATCGACGGGCAAGCGGCGCGATCGGTGATGGACAAGGCTTTCGAAGTCGGCATCAACTTCCTTGACACCTCCAACGCATATGCGGGTGGGAAGTGCGAAACGCTGTGGGGCGAATTGCTGAAGGACCGGCGGCGCGAAAGTTACGTGCTCGCGACCAAAGTGTTCTTCCCGATGGACAACGGCCCCAACGACGGCGGGCTCTCGCGCAAGCACATCATGGCCCAGTGCCATGCGAGCCTGAAGCGTCTGCGCACGGACTACATCGACCTGTACCAGTGCCATCGATTCGATGAGAACACGCCGCTGGAAGAGACCGTGCGTGCGATGGCCGACCTGATCCGGCAGGGCAAGGTGATGTATTGGGGCTTCTCGGAGTGGAGCGTGGAGCAGATCCAGAAGTGCCTGCAGATTTGCGGGGAGCGGTACTACAAACCGAAGGGGAGTCAGCCGCAATACAACCTGCTTCAACGGGCGATCGAGCAGCAGGTGATGCCGCTGTGCCACCAGGCGGGGATCGGGCAGGTGGTGTGGTCGCCGCTGGCGCAGGGCCTGTTGACGGGAAAGTATCGGCCGGGCCAGCCCGCGCCGGCCGACAGCCGGGCGAAGGACGATCGGCAGAACCATTTTATAAGGGAGCAGGTGAATAACCGCGAGTTGCTGGAGAAGGTGCAGCGGCTGGTTCCGCTGGCGGAGCAGAACCATTGCAGCGTCTCCCAGCTGGCCCTGGCGTGGATCCTGCGCAGGGGCGAGGTGACCAGCTGCATCATCGGCGCGACGAAGGCCCGGCAGGTGGAGGAGAACGCGGAGGCAAGCGGGATTCAGCTGGAGGACGAGGTGGTGAGGCGGATGGAGGAGATATTGAGCTGAGCGAGTTCAGAAGGGCAGGGAGTCTGCTCAGCGGAGGGGAACTCTGTTCGAAATCGAACCGATTTTGGTGAGGCATCGCAGTTCGATTTTGAGGGGTGCTTTATAGTCGATGGAGGTGAACCTCACGGCGTGTGGGACGCATTACAGGTATGCAAGCGATAGCGAAAAAGCCGGTGCGGGTGACCGCCCGGCGGTTGGATGCGAAGAAGCCGGCGGGATTTGACCTGGCGGGAGCGATCGACGCATTGCGCCCTGCCGGTCAGCCGGACCTCGAAACTGATCTTCGGCGGGTGCGCTGGCTGGCGGACCTGCTGGATACGAAATTCTCGATCGGCGGCGTCCACTTCGGCGTGGAGGGGATCATCGGGCTGCTCCCGGGGATCGGCGACTTCGCGGGCGCATTGCTGGGCGTCTATCCCATCTGGGTCGCGCGGCGGCATAAGGTGGGGCGGGTCGTGCAGGCGCGAATGGCCGTGAACCTGCTGATCGAGATGGGGGTGGGCACGGTGCCGGTGGTTGGCGATCTGTTCGATATCGCTTTCAAGGCCAACATTCGGAACGTGAAGCTGCTGGAACGGGCCGTGCAGAAGGGACGGAAGAAGGAGTTGAGCTGAGTGCCGGGAAACAAATGAGAACTGTCGCCGCCTCTGCATCGTTCGCGGAGGCGGCTTCGTTTCGGGATTGGTCAGGAGGATTGGCTCAGGGGTTCGGACTGGCGGCGAGGTCCCGGCCGCTCGCGTAGGCGACTTCGGTTTTTACCTCCGCCAGCAGTTCCTTCACACGGGCGGCGTTCGTCCGGGCCACGACGGCGCCGCGCAGATTTGCGGGGCCGATCGGATCGTTCAGGCCCTGATTGATCATGGGCTTGAGCGTCGCATTGCGGACCTCCAGCTTGACGGTCTTTCCGGCGGAGTCCAGCTTGACGAAGCCGGCGCCGGAATATTCCAGGACCTCCGCCGGGCCGCGACCACCACCACCGAAGACATACCAATGGATTGAGGCATTGGTGGCGGAGGGGTTGTCGGCTTTGGTGCCGCGCATCGGCTGGTAGAGGACGTGGATGTGCATGATCTGCCGGATTGCTGCGGATGCCGGGGATGCCCCAGCTTCATCCGCGACCCGGGCGGCGGCATCATCGAGCAGCACGACGTCCAGATCGCCCACGGAGCTGCGGCGGGCGAACGCCTGCTCGAACTCCTGGCGGTAGCGCTGGTGGTTTTCGCGGGAGGTCAGGGTGAGACTGCCCCGGTTTTCCGAGCATCCCAGCGCCATGGCAAGCAATGGCAGTGTGACAAGGAGGATCCGGCAGGCCCGGGAGCGGGGTTGGGTCTGACTCACTTGAAATCCTTTCGGGGGACATGACGGCTAGTCAAGGCCAAGGAGGCCCAGCGTGTCGCGCTCAACGATGCCGCGAAGGGCCTCGCGCGGAACCACCGGGAGGTTGGTCCCCTGGGCGATCTGGTTCATGCTGTAGAGGGCCTCGATGATCTCGGTGGCGCTGGTGTAGGGAAAGTCGCTTCCGAACAGGAGTTTGTCGATCATGCCATGCTGATAGACCGAGACGAGCGCGTTGTACGCGTGCCATGGCCGCGACAGGAGCCCGCTCACGTCGGCGAACACGCCGGGGTGCTTACCGAGCATGCAGATGGTTTCGTCGACCCATGGCTGGCCAAGCTGGGCGATCACGATTCGAAGTTTGGGGAAAGTGCGGGCGACTTCGTCCAGCAGGTACGGCCGCCCATATTCGAGTTTGCTCTGCTCGCTGAATTGCCCGCTGGGATGGAAGAGGATGGGCATTCCAAGGCGCTCGGCCTCGGCGTAGATGGCCATGGCCCGCGAATCGGTGGGGTGGAAGTCCTGATTTGCGGGGGAGACGGTGATGCCGCGGAGGCGAAGGTCCGCCTGGGCCGCCCGCACCTCGACGAGAGCACCGCGTTCGGTGGGGTCGATTCCGGCGAAGCCGATCAGCTTTTGGGGGAAGCGGCTCACGTAGTCGGAAACGTAACGGTTGGGAATCTCCGCATGCAGATAACGGCTCTTAAAGCCGAGGACGATGGACTTATCGACGGAGGCGCTTTGGGCCCAGTGGTGATCGGTGTCGGCGGCGGGGACCGTTCGCCATTCGGATTTGAGCCCAGGCAGGCCCGCGGGTCGCGAGCGCGGCTTGGCGCCGTTTCCAAGATCGAGTTGGCCCAATTGTTCGGGGGACTGCCAGATGTGGGTATGACAATCAACGATCATAGATTCACTTCGGTCGAGACCGGCCAGTCAAAACCCACACCCCCGACTACAACCCGCAGACGGAACGGACAAGGCCCTCCTGGCCGGCACCGACGCGAATATCCTATGGACTTTGGTAAGTCGGTCAAAGGAAGCGGTCGCGAGTCAACCGCCGCGGTGGCGATGGTTGACCCGGTTCTATTTATCGGACGTAGGGCTGGGTTTGATGCAGATGAAATGTAAAGAGATATGGGAGCGTCACTTGAAACTGTTGAGGTCGCTGGCCGACGGGGCGACGGTTCAGCGTTTCTCCCGCTTGCGGCGGCGCAGCTCGGCGTCGATGTAGTCGTCGAGCTCTCCGCGGTCCAGGACGCTTTCGACGTTCGAAGTCTCCACGCCGGTGCGGTGGTCTTTGACGCGGCGGTCATCGAGGACATAGCTGCGGATCTGGTTTCCCCAGGCGATCGAGCCCTTCTCGCCATACAGCTTCTTGAGTTCCTCGTCGCGCTTGGCCTGCTCGAGCAGCTCGAGGCGGCCCCTGAGCATCGCGATGGCCAGGCGCTTGTTCTGCTGCTGGCTGCGCTCGACCGAGCAGGTGACCTGGAGGCCGGTGGGCTTGTGGGTGATACGGACGGCGCTGGCGACTTTGTTGACGTTCTGCCCGCCCGGCCCGGAAGCGCGGACGAACGCGACGATCTCCATGTCGGCCTCGGGCACCTCGATTACGGAGGTGTCCTCCTCGAATTCCGGGACGACGTCGACCGACGCGAAGCTGGTCTGACGTTTGTTTTGGGCGTTGAAGGGACTGGGGCGGACGAGCCGGTGCACGCCCGCTTCGGCGCGCATGTAGCCGTAGACGTAATCGCCGCGGACCAGCAGCGAGACGTCCTTGATGCCCGCCTGCTCGCCGAGCGTGCGGTCCACTTCACTCACTTCCCAGCCGCGCCGCTCGAAGAAGTAGAGGTACATGCGCAGCAGCATCTCGGCCCAGTCCTGGGCTTCGGTGCCGCCGGCGCCGGCGTGAATCTGGACAAAGGCGCTTCGGTGGTCGTTCTTTCCATCGAGCAGGGATTGGAGCTCGACTTTCTCACCCTTTGCCTCGAGATCGGCCAGCATGCGGTCCGCCTCGGCGATCGTATCGGCGTCGCCCGCTTCCGCACCGAGTTGGTACATCGCGCGAACATCGTCCACCCCGCGCAGCAGCGACTCGACGGGCTCGATGACGGCCTTGAGCACTTTCACTTCGCCGACGACAGACTTGGCGGTGTCCTGATTGTCCCAGAAGCCCGGCTCGCCCATCTTCGCTTCGAGTTCTTTGCGGCGGGTCAGTTTATTGGGGAAGTCAAAGAGAGTCCCGGATCGCGATGATCCGGGCGGAAAGGCCTTCGATCGCCTGCGGCAGGTTCTCGTGAATCATGCGGGGCAGACTACCACGAGCGGAGGAAGGCGCAAAGGCGGCTAGGTGGCATCCGTCAGCCATGCCAGCAGCCTGTTGAAGTCGAGCGGCTTGCGGAAGACGACGTCGGGCTGCAGGCGAGGGACGTCGATCATGGCTGTCAGGTCGCCCACGCCGGTGGCGACGGCAACGCGAATCGGAAGGTTCTTTGAACGGATGTATTGCAGGATTGAAGCCCCGTTGCCGTCGGGAAGCATGAGGTCGAGGATGATCGCTGCGGGCTCCCATTGCAGCAGCGCGAGCCCTTCGGCCACGGTGCCGGCGTAGGCGCCGTCGAAGCCGGAATGCCGCAGGAGCATGCGCAGCGCGTTGCGGCTTGCGACATCGTCCTCCACAACGAGGATTCGTGTCTTCGTGTCGACGGTCTGCCCGGTTTCTAGAGAGGTGCTTGCCACACTCTGCACAGGGACCTCGAAAGGAGTTGGCGGCATCGTACTCAGCGGGACTCGTTAAGTAGAACGCACGATATCGTTAGTTTTTAGAGATCGTGCGGCGTGCTGAAGTTTCAACTTCGATAAGCTGGGTAGCTTTCAGCGATCAAGCGACCTTGAGCCTCGGGTTCTCAGCTCAGTCTTCAACCGGCTCGAGCACGGGAATGCTGACGCCCCGAGGGGTGGGTGCGGTCGCCGGAAGGTTGGGGATCGGCACGTCATCCAGCGTTCGAACGACGGCGATTTCGTCACAGCCCTCCTGCTTTGGGCAGCGGACGCAGTCGCTCCAGACCTTCAGCGGGAGCGTCTCTTTCGCGACGGCTTCGAAGCCTAGCTTCTCGAAGAACCCCTGCTCGTAGGTGAGGGCCATCAGCTTGCGGATCTGCAGTTTTCGCGCTTCGCCAACGGCCCACTCGACGAGCCGGCGCCCGATCCCGCGTCCACTAAACTGGGCATCCACCGCGAGAGACCGGATCTCGGCGAGATCCGCCCAGATTACCGTGAGCGCGACGCAGCCCACGATCTGCCCTTCTTCCTCGTGGACGGCGAAGTCGCGCAGGTCTTCAAAGATCTGCGAGAGACTCTTGAACAGCATCTTTCCCAGCTCGGCGTGGCTGTTGATGATGTCCTGAATGCGCGGGACGTCATGAATTGTGGCGGGTCTGATCATCTCGAAGCAGCGATCTCCGGAAGCATCATATCAGGAGGCGATGATCAACGCAGGGTTTGATTCCCGGCGTTTCAACAGCTGAAGACGAACTCGATCTCGACAGAGGCGTCCAGCGGCAGCGTATTCACTCCTACGGCGGCGCGGACGTGCTTGCCGGCTTCGCCGAAGAGTTCCAGCAGGAATTCACTCGCCCCGTTGGCTACCTTGGGCTGCTCGGTGAAAGCATCGTCGGAACTGACGAACGCGCCGATGCGCACGACGCCAGAAAGAGAGTCGAGGTCTGTTCCAATCGCCTTCATCGCCGCCAGGGCGTTGATCACGCACTGCCGCGCCGCGCCTTGGGCGGTTTCAAGATTGCAGCGAGACGGCACCTGACCGACCGCGAGCAGTTTGCCATCCTTCATGGGCAACTGTCCTGAGACGAAGATGAAGTCTCCCGCCCGCTTCGCCGGTACGTACGCGCCGAACGGTCCTGAGACCTGCGGCAGCACGATTCCCATCGAATTCATTCGCTGTATCAGCGTGGTGTTCATGTGTGGATTCCCTGCCGCGTTTTGGAGAGGAGCGATCGTGTTCACAGCAGCCAACGCTCATCGGGCAGTGGCTCAACCAGTCCATCGAGCGGGATGCGCATGCTTTGCCACATCACCCAGCATTCCAACCCGAAGGGGATGAAGCCGATCAGGCCGATGAACGGCATTTCAAAGTAGCGCAAGCTTTCGGTCCCGCGGAGAAAACCCAGGTGATAGGTCCACTTCGCCAATGCCCAGTAGTTCCAGAATTCCCACAGCAGGCCGCAGAGCAGTCCCCCCGCAAAGGCGGCGAGCGTTCGGCCATACCAGCCCGACTGCCAGTCGCGGAACATGCTCGGCCGGCCCAGCTTCAGGTTGATCGGGTCGAGGAAGAAGACGAGGCTCGTCCAAAGCGTCAGGTTGGTCACCGGCGTCTGGCGGGTGAACGGCCAGACGAGCATGATCGCGCCGATCACCAATGCGAACCACTTCGCGCGGCGCGACATGCGCCAGGCGTTGCTGCGAGCGCGGTCGAAGAGTCCGAGGTTCAGGAAGATCTGCCCGCTCATCAGCATCGCGGGCACGATGGCCGCGAAGGCAAGGCCGTAACCCCAGAAGCGACTCCAGAAATTGCGCGATGGCATGCCGATGTATTCCCAGGCATCGATGAAGTAGAAGTTGATCCAGTCGAATACGCACCAGATCACGACCGACGCCAGGCAGAGCATCGCGAAGTGGTGGGGACGCTGGCGCACGGGGCTCGTTCCGGTTTGCAGCGTGAGGATTCCTTCGAGCAGAAGCACGTAGCCGGGCCAGACCAACGGCGTCATGTTGATCGCGACGAAGCGCGCGAGTTTTGCGTAAGGGCTTTGCGGCGAGACCGCGAGCACGCCGACGGCCTGGGAATGGGTGCGCACCGCGAATCGGTCGCGGGAACGCACGTCGCTGAAGAGGAGGATCTCGAGGGCGAGGATCCAGATGATGCCGAGCGAGAGGGTCCAGGGGATCTTCCGACGCTCGACAGAGCGCCCGCGGAGGCTGGAGATTGACTCGGTCGTGCTCATGGGATTCGTCACACAACCAGAACTGCTGTGACTATATCGGAAGCCCGCCGCCATGTGGCTGGGTGTGGCCGATTCCAGGGGATCTCCGCGGAATGTTCGCCAATACTCTGACCGTATAGACGGGCGGGACGCCCGTGCTACGTCGAAGTTTCCGCGTCGGCTTCGGAAGCACTTGTTGGCTGGGAGGGGAATTGCTGCGGTTCGTCGTGGTCGGGGGCGAGGTGCAGGGATGCGTCGACGTAGGTCCTGCGGTGCTCTTCGGGCGCGGGGTCGATCTGGAGGTCGTTGAGATCTTCGCCCTGCTGCACGAGGATCTTTTTTTCGCGGATGAGTTCCAGAAGCGCCAGGAAGACGCCGATCATTTCGCTGCGGCTCTTGCGCCCGATCACGAGCTGGCGAAGCGTCAGCCGGCCTTCGCGGCTTAAGCGGTCTTCGATGTCGGCGGCATGCAGATCGATGGGGGTATCGTCGTAGGTGACTTCGTGGAAGCGCGGCTGACGTGGTCCGACTTCCTTCATCAGCCGGTCGAATGCCGACATGAGGTCCCACACCTGGACTTCCTCCAGGTCTATCGGGGGCGGCTCATCCGCGTCGCCTTCCATTCGCGCGGGATAGCGAGCGAACCGGTTCTCGTGCGAGCGGTGCTGGCGGTCCAGTTGGCTGGCGGAATCCTTGAATCGCTTGTACTCCAGCAGCTTCTGCACCAGCTCCATGCGTGGGTCGGCCAGCTCCTGAGCGGCGGTCGTTCCCTGGCGCGGGTCGCTCGCGGGGGCGCGCGGCAGCAGCATTGCCGACTTGATCTCCATCAGCGTCGCGGCCATGACCAGGAACTCGCCGGCCACGTTAATGTCCAGCGCCGAATCGGACGTCAGGTCCTTCAGAAGGCGAATGTGCGACAGATATGAATCGGTGATTCGCGCGATGGGGATGTCATAGATGTCCAGCTCGTCCCGCTTGAGCAGGTACAACAGCAGATCCATCGGGCCGTTGTAAACATCAAGCTCGACTCGGTATTCCACGTCCATCCCTGTCAGAGGTGTCTTGATTTTAGAGGGGGTGCTTCCATAATCCAGCCTGCGAGCGCGAGTTGAAGGTCAATGGCGCGCAGAATCGCTCGACTCTTTCCACACTTGTCCCATCGGCGATCCCATAGAAGCACAGATCCTCGAATTCACATTATCGGTCATGCAGCAATCGATCCGCCAATTTGCCCAGGGGGTGATCGAAGCGGAGGCGGAGGCGGTGCGAGGCCTCTTGCCCGCGCTGGACGAGCAATTTGAGCGGGCGGTGAAGCTGATTCAGGAGTGCAAAGGGGCGGTGCTGACCAGCGGGATCGGCAAAGCCGGCCATGTCGCCCGCAAGCTCTCCGCCTCGTTCTCCAGCACGGGGACGCCGAGCCACTTCCTCAATCCCGCCGAGGCCCTGCATGGCGACCTGGGCTCCGTGCGGCAGGGCGATGTGGTGCTCATCCTTTCCTACAGCGGCGAAAGCGATGAAATCCTCCGCATGCTCAACGTGCTGAAGAAGTTAAGCCACCCGGTCATCGCCATCACGTCAACGGCGAACAGCGCGCTGGCACGCTTCAGCGACGTGGTTCTGAAGCTGGGCCGGATCGAGGAAGCGTGTCCCCTCGGCCTGGCTCCCAGCGCCAGTACAACGGCGATGGCAGCGCTGGGGGACGCGCTGTTCCTGTCGGTGATGAAGCAGCGAAACTTCACCGCCGACGACTTCGCCCTCTATCACCCGGCGGGGCAGCTTGGACGAAAGCTGATCCGCGTGCGCGAAGCGATGACCTTCCGGCGGGGCGAGAACCTGCCGATCGCGTCAGACCGGCTGACGGTGGGGCAGGTGCTGCACGAGGTCAGCAGCATCAAGCGCCGCAGCGGGGCCGTGATTTTGATCGACGACGCCGGACGGGTCTCGGGCATCTTCACCGATGGAGATCTGCGGCGCGTATTCACGGACGACGACGGGTCGGCCTCCCGGCGTCCGATCCGCGACGTCATGACGCGAAACCCCAAACGTATCCGCGGCGAGCAGCTTGCGAGCGAAGCAATGGCCATCATGCGCCCTCACCGGATCGACGAACTGCCGGTGGTCGATGACGCCGACAAGCCGATCGGGCTGATCGACATCCAGGATCTTCTCGTCCTCCGCATGTTGGACATGGAGCCGGAAACCTGAAACCTTCATCGCTTCTGTTCATGGTGCGCATTGCCGCCAGCGGGCGTCGATCGCGTCAATCGCCGGCTAACGCCTGACAACCATGCGATCTTTCCTCCTCATCTGCGCGACGATCCTGCTGCTCGGCGCGGGCTTCTTCGTCTACTGGCTGTCGCAGCCGCGCCTGAAGATCCAAAGCCCGGTCGACAACGCCAAGCCGCCCCCGATGAAGCCCGAGTTGCAGAAGGGCCGGACCATCGGCGAAGGCGCGGGCGTCTGGATGAAGGTCTTCGATCGCAAAAGCGGCTTCCTGAACTATCAGTTTAAGGCTGCGGAATACACCCCGCAGTCGGGCGGAAATGTGAAGGTGAAGGCCCCGCAGGCGCAGTTTTTCCTCCATGCCAAAAACGGGGATGAAGAGGGCCGGGTGCACATCGAGGGCGCCGACGGCGACATCTTCATTCCGGAAGATCCGGACCTGAGCAAGCTGAACGCCGGCGCTTCGTCCTCCGCGCCGAGCCGTGGCCGGATCCATCAGGTAAAGATTCTCTTCTTCGACAAGTCCGATCGGAAAGATCCGTACCTCACGATCGACGCGAACAACATCTCATTCGACAACGACACGTTCCTGTTCACGACTGAAAGCTACGTCGACGGCGCGAATACGGTTGCCCCGGACCAGGTGCCGGTGACGATCCGCGGCAAGGACTACGACTTCGACGGCAGGGGGCTGACCGTTCGCTGGAACGACCTCGACGAGCAACTGGAATTGCTCGAGATCGCGCATGGCGAGCGGCTGGTTTTAAAGAATCCGTCCGCCATGTCCGGATCGTTGCCGGGCGCCAGGAGCGGGAGCGAGGATGCCCATAGCGCCATGATGCATGGGCTCACAGTGCCGCTGTCGCAGATGCTGGCCGCAGCGGACAAGAGAGCGGCGGGGGACGCGATCAACCTCGACCCGAAGGCGCGGCGGGCGCGCTCGGATCGAAAGCCGTCGCGCGGTGCAACGACAACTTCAAAATCCGAGCCGCCGCTATATCACGCCACGTTCTTTGAGAATGTGCGGATCGAGCAGTCGGGGAAGGTGTTGGCGACCGCTGAGCAACTTCACGTTCATATGCTGCAGGGCGACCGAAAGCCGCAGACGCGACCAACGAGCGCTGCGACGGCATCGACGACTGAACAGTCGGAAATGAAACCCGCTTCCTCTTCTTACGAAGAACCTTCGCGCGTTCAAGGAGCGATGAACAGCACCGGCCCGGCAGCGGCGCCGGTCCAACGCCCGCGAAACGTGTCCACCTCGCCTTCATCGCAACCGGCGCAGGCGCCGATCGTCGTGACCTGGACCGGGAAGCTGCGGATCACTCCGGATCCCACCGTCCCCGTGCGACCGATCGCTCCCGGCTCCGCCGCCATCCGGCTCATGGGCGCCCCCGTGGTCCTGAACGCGGAAGGCAATCAGGCGCAGTGTGGCGAGGCCATTTATTTCACCGACGACGACAGCGCGATCCTGCGCGCCTCTGAGCGAATTCGCGTGGTGACCCTGCGCCCGCTGGATGAGGCCGATCGAGCCGCCGGCGCTGTCGTGGTCGCCCAGAGCGCCGCCTATTCTCCGGCCGACCACAGCGCCACGCTTACCGGGCCGGGCCATGCGATCTTCCCGACCGATCCGAGGCCATCAAATCGGGGTGAATCTGATCCAACGAGTCGTGAAGCGAAGATGGCAAATGCAAGGTGGTCGAAATGGTGCAAGCTTCATTTCGGGGGCGATCGGCAGAAAGCCACGATTCAGAAGGTTGCCCTGGCGGGTGACGTGGACGTTCAGCATCCGCTGCTCGGGCTGAAATCACAGGCGCTGCAATTGGAATTTGACGAAGCCTCGCCCCAAAGCGGGCCTTCGCCGGCGACCGCGCCCACCTCCGCCCCCTCGACTTCGGCTGGATTGAAGCTGGTCAGCGCTGAAGGCGCCGTCAACTGCGTGATGCGAAATGTGAAGGGAGCCGAGCAGACGTTGGACTGCGACCGTTTCGTGCTGCGCACCGAACGATCGGAGGACGGCAGGCTTTATCCACGGCAGGTCAACGCGGATGGGAACGTGAAGGCGATTGACAAGAGCCAGCAGCTCAACGCAGGTCACATCGCACTCACCTTGAAGCCAGCGTCCCACAGCGCTACTCGACCGGCGGGAACAGACGGGCTGGACACGTCGGCGGTGGAGCTCGAAGCGATGACGGCCCGCGAGAAGGTGAAAGTGGTCGCCGCCAACGGCTCGGTCGCGACGGGATCCACACTGGTGGTGACGAGCAAGGGCGAAACATCGCACGTCGAGCTGAGTGGCGAGCCATCCGCGTCGGTTGAGGACGACAAGCACAACATCATCACCGGGCCTCGCATCACGATCGATCCGAAGTCGGGGATCGCTCAGGTGAGCGGCGCGGGCACGCTTGACTCGACGCAGCAGGCCGCCGCAGGGCCGCGAAAGATGCACGTCCAATGGACCGAGGGCGCGACGCTTAACGGAGCCAGGAACCGGATTGACGTGATCGGCGGCGTGACCGCGACCCTGCCGGATTCGGGCGGCATGATCAGCGAAGCCAAGGCGCAGAATCTTCAATTAATCCTGACTCAAAAAGCGCATGCTGCATCATCGCGGCCCACTCACTCTGGCGCGACGCGTCCTTCAACGCAGCCGGATCCACTTGCCAGCGCCATGCAGATGGACGCGTTCAAGGACAAGGAGGTGTCGGAGCTCGTGCTTCAAAAGGACGCGCAGGTTCGATCCTTTGCGGCGGCGCCCGATGGCACGATCCTGCGCGAGTTCCTGCTCGACGCCCCCACCATTCGCTACCTGCTGAGCAAAGAGCGGCTCATCGTACCCGAGCCCGGACGCATGCTGGTGCGCGACCATCGCCCGCCGGAGAAGGGCGCCAGTAAGGAAAAGCGCGATGACTCAATGAACCTCGGCGGCAGCCGCGGCGCGATCGCTTTCGAGTGGAAGGACGGGTTCGTCTACGACAAGCTGGCGAAGCAGTCGGTCATTACCGGAGACGTCGTGGTCGTCTTCCGCCCGGATGACAACGCCGAAGGCGGTGTGCGGCTCGCCACCGACAAGCTCACCGCCGATTTTGAGCCGGTCGCCAAACCGGCTGAGAGGGCGAATGGAGGTGACCCTTCTTCGGCGCTGCGCCTCAAGCACCTTCGCGCCGACGGCAACGTGCAGGTGACTCGAAGCGGTGCGAGCCTCTCTTCCCCCAGGCTGGATTTCGATCCTGGCAGCAATCTGCTGACCGCGACGGGGACAGAGCGCGAGCCCGGCGTTTTCAGCTCCGGCGTGGACACCGGCGTCACCCAGGCGGGCGAGGTCGAATGGAATACACAGACGTGGCAGGCGCACTTCAAAGACATTCGGGCGCGGATGCAGCAACCCGTGCGTCCACCGAGGAAGTAGCCGCGCTTCACTACAGGAGCTTCCATGGCCGCCTTATACATCGGCGCCGCAGTCGTCGCCGTGATCGTGGGGTACGTGATCCTGTCGTACAACGCGCTGGTCGCGCTGCGGGAGCAGGTGCGGGCGGCGTGGGCGCAGATTGACGTCGGGCTCAAGCGCCGGCACGACCTGGTTCCAAACCTGGTTGAGACGGTGAAGGGATACGCGGCGCACGAGCGCGAAACGCTCGAGCGCGTCATCGCCGCCCGCAACGCGGCGGTGGCCGCGGTAGGGACCAGCGGTGCACCGCAGGCGGAAGGGGCCTTGAGCGGGTCGCTCCGCCAACTCTTCGCCCTGGCCGAGGCGTATCCAGACCTGAAGGCCAACACGAACTTTCTCCAACTGCAGGGGGAGTTGTCCGCGACCGAGAACGGCATCAGCCAGCAGAGGCAGCAGTACAACAGCCTGGTCGCGCGTTATAACCAGGCCATCCTGAGTTTTCCGAACAACCTGGTGGCGGCCCCCTTCGGATTTACCGCTCAGCCTTTCTTCGAGATCCAGGACCCCGCCCAGCGAGAGGCGCCGCAGGTCAAATTTTGAGATGAACCAGAAGTGAGGAAGGCCGTACCAGCCTCAGGCGATGGGGCCCAGGCGCCGGGGAAGTCCCTGGGGCAGCCCCTTGTTTTTTCCGGCGCAGTTCTGCTGGAAACCCCTGCGGTGTTCCGATAAATAAGACATGGGCACCAATCCGATCGCGACCGCGGGAGGTTCGTCGGGGCTGACGGCCCGCCGGTTCGCGCTCGTCAGACAGCACTTTTTACGAGGGCCAAGGATGGCTAAATGGTACGCTTCGCTCGTTGTCGCGTTGTTTGCGGCGGCAGGATGCCAGCAAACGCCGGTAGTCGAATCTCTGCCGGCACCCAATTACAACGGCCCGACGCTGTCAACGCCGCCGGTTGCGCCGCCGGCAGCGATCGCGAAGCGGCCCATCGCACCGGGGCAGCCTCCGCTTCGTTCTTCGGGCGGCCCTCGTGATTGGATTCCGATCGCGCAGGCAAACGCCTGGCGATACATCGTCATCCACCACAGCGCCACGCCGACCGGCGGCGCCGCGGCCTTCGACAAGATGCACAGGGCCAAGGGGTGGGATGAGCTGGGGTACCACTTCGTCGTCGGCAACGGCACGGACACCACCGATGGCCGGGTCGAGGTCGGCCCCCGATGGCCGAAGCAGAAGTGGGGCGCCCACTGCAAGACGCCGGACAATCGCTACAACGACTTCGGCATCGGCATCTGTCTCGTCGGAAACTTCGATGCTTCGCGCCCCAGCGCGGCCCAGATGCAGTCGGTCGAGAAGTTGGTCGCGTTTCTCATGAAGACGTATCACATCTCCCCGGACCGCGTGGTTGGCCACGGCGATGCCAAGCCGACCGACTGCCCGGGCCGCTACATGAACGTGGCGACGGTCCGCCGCGGCGCTGCCCAGATTTTAGCTGATGCCGGGGAGTCGGTGGGGGGGACTCAGACCGCCGCCGCGAATCCTGATCTGCTGGTAAATGCCCCGGTGCGTTAGACGATTCCGGTTTGTTTATTTCTTGGCGGCGCCGCTCTTGGCTGCATCCGGCGCCTGCGGCGCCGGTTGAATGTCTTTGAGGCAGGTCTTGTCACCGTCCTGGCGGGTCTTGTAGACGACGGCGCTATTGGACTTGAGCTTGCGCGCTTCGCCCATGACCTTGCTGTCGGCGGCCCACTTCTTTCCCTGCAGTTTCCCGACAACGATGAGTGTGAGAGATTTCCCATCCTGTTCGAGCTCGACCGCCGGGACCTTCTGCCCCTCCGCATCGGCCTCGGTCATCTTGATAAACTTGCCGTTCTCCGGCGGCTTGTAGGGCTCAATGCTGACCAGCGTGGGCACAGAGCCGCGACGAACTTCAGCATCGACGACATCGCCGGCTTTGAGGGAATCCACCACTCCAACGATCTTCGGATCGGGCGCCGGATCCGGGGTCTTCTGCTTTGGGTCGGTCTTCTCAGGCTTGATCAGTGGGATGGATGTTGTGATCTCCTCGCCAAACTTGCTCAGGACCACCGTCACCTGCGGCGGCTTTGCCTCCTTCTTTTCCGACTTCACGAAAACGTATCCGGTAGGGGTCTCCTCCCCTGGCAATGGCGTGAACGGCGCGAGCGATTTGATCACCGGCTTGCCCTGCTCGGCGCTCATCTCAACCTTGAGCAAGTCGCCCTTCTTCGACGCGTTGACGACCTGCAGCACCCCGGGAAGGGGATCATAACCTTTGGTGGGATCCGTATTGGGAACGACCAGCTCGCCGCCACGGCCGCCTGGCGTTGCCGACTCGAAGGCCAGCAGCATCACCGGGTGGCCGTTGGCCGCGCCCTTGCGCGACCCAATGAACTTCATCACCCGGGTGTTCTCCTCCGCTCGAACAGAGGGCGTGAAGCAGAACGTAAGAACAAGCATCGCCAACAGGGCGGCGCGAGACAGACGCATGCGCTGACGCATGGGCAAAGCTCCTCGATTACGCGTGCCGGTCCGGGGCCTGGATGATTCCCCCGCGACAATAGGCTATCGCAAGAAATGCCCGGCCCACAAGGGACATGCCAACTGCATCGTTCTCCAGGCGGGAATGGCCTATTTGAAGGGAAGGATGTAGCGATCGTCCTGGGCATAGCCGCGCGTGATGTACTCGACATGTCCGTCCGCGAAGGCGGCGTTTCCCCGCGCTTCCTTATCGGCGATGGACTTCTTCCGCTTCTCATGCCGGCTCGCCAGCCGGTCGACCGATGGGAACGTAGGGGCCTTGCCCGTTACCTGCTTGGCGGCCCAGGCGCCGTCATTGATGGTCCGCTCCTCTTCCTCAATGAACAGGATTTTCTCAGAAGACCGGACCACGTTGGAAATCTTCAGGTTCCTCACGAACGCCGGATTGATCGGAGGCTCGCTGGGCGGAATCTCGTGCGGGTTGGAGAGAAAGATGTTCATCGCATAGCTGTATCGGTACGGACCGGACCCATCGTCCTTCTTGTGCTGTTCGACGTTGTCCGAAGGACATCGGAAGACGTCGAGCTTCAGCGGCTTGCTGAGATAAGGCGCAATGGGCGATTCGTTGGGATCGCGGCCCGGCTGCCAATAGAACCAGTCGCGTTTGGAGATGCGCGTTTTAAGCCCCTGGGACGGCGCGGGCAAGACGCCCCTGCTCTCGTTGAGATAGCCCGTCCACGCAGTTCCAAGCTGCTTCAGGTTGCTCGAGCACTTGGTCTTATTTGCCTGCTCTCGCGCGGCGTTGATCGTCGGCAGAAGGATGGAGATCAACAGGGCGATGATCCCGATGACAATCAGCAATTCGACGAGCGTGAATGCAGTGCGACGCTTCAATGCAGGCCTTTCCGAAAAGGGCGATCTTTCCTTTATCGATCCTGGCAGTCCGCGGGGTGCCTTTCCGGATCATGCAATTAATGCGATTCCAGCGCGGCTGGATTGCGCGCTGCGCGGCGGCGCGGCTCCAGCGCATTAACCGACTTCACCTCTACCTGTTCATTACGCGACAGGTCGGCAAAGGTGCGGCGGCCCATCACGGCATGGAGCTCGATCCGCCCGTCGTTGAACCGCCGGTCGTGAACGCGCGAGTGTGACTCAATGAACGCGATGAGCCGGCCGTTGGTCACGTCGGCTTCGAGCGTCACGTCGACCTGCTGCCCGCGGACGGCCTGGTAGACAGCTTCGGCGACTTCGGCGAGGCCCTGGCCGGTGCGGGCGCTGATGGGCACCGCGTCGGGATAGAGCGTCCGCCAGAAGGGGAACGCGGATTCGCCTTCCTCGGTGTCGACCTTGTTCAGAAGCAGCAGCTCGGGGTTCTCGGTTACGCCAATCTCCTTGAGCACGCCATGCACCGAGTCGAACTGCTGCTGGGCATGGGGATGACCGACGTCGAGCACGTGCAGGAGCAGGTCGGCGTGCACCGCTTCCTCCAGCGTCGCCCTGAAGCTGGCCACGAGGTTGTGGGGCAAGTCGCGCACGAAGCCGACGGTATCGCTTAGCAACACCTCGGTGCCGCGCTCCAGCCGCCAGGCTCGCGTCTTGGTGTCGAGGGTGGCGAAGAGCTTGTCGTCGGCGTAGGTGCCGGCAGCGGTCAGCGTGTTGAACAGCGTGCTCTTGCCGGCATTGGTGTAACCGACGATGCAGACGGTGAAATGCTCGAGGTTGCGCTGGGCGACGAGGCGCGATTTGCGCGCCTGGATATGGGCGATCTCGCGTTTCAGTTCGCCGATTCGCTTGCGGACGATGCGGCGGTCGATTTCCAGCTGCTGCTCGCCGGGGCCGCGCGTGCCGATGCCGGCCGGGGCGCCGCCGGCGATGCGCTCGAGGTGACCCCACATGCGCGTGAGCCGCGGGTAGGTATACTCCATCTGGGCGAGGCCGACCTGAAGCTTCGCTTCGTGCGTCTGCGCGCGGGTGGCGAAGATGTCGAGGATCAGCTCCGAGCGATCCAGGACCTTGATCCCTTCGCCGCGCTTCGAGCCGACTTCTTCGTTGATGAGTTTCTCGAGACTGCCGATCTGCCCTGGCGAGAGATCGTTGTCGAAGACAATGACGTCCGCCTTGTTCTTCTTCGCGAGTTGGGCGATCTCGATCGCCTTGCCGCTGCCGACGTAGGTGCCGCTGTCGATCCTGTGCCGCTTCTGCAGCACCGTGCCGACGACCTTCGCGCCTGCCGTCCGGGCGAGCGACGCGAGCTCGCCGAGCGGATCGCGGGGGTCGGCGGTCGAACGCGGAAGAATCACTCCGACAAGGATCGCCCGCTCCTGGCGGACCGACAGTTCAGTGCGTTTTAGTTCCGACAAAAGTCAGTTCCCTCCCGCCTTTGCGGCGCCGATACGACCATCATTCTGTCTTGCCAAGCATTATACGGCGCGAGACGCCATCAGGCCCATGTGAAACTATGCGTCGCCCAACCTGAACGATCCCGGGCGCAAGATATCCGGTCGAGGCGATCCCGCTGTACCCGCGAAGGTGAGGCCGGCTCGTTTGAGCAGCCCGGCGCTCCTGCTAAGATGCCCGCCCCAGGAGCGGCGCGGGTCCCCCGGCGCGGCGGCAGGGGACTATGGCCATCAAGTTTGAGATCTACCGGGACGGCAAGCGCCTGACCGCCTTCGAGCCGGTGGCAGCGATGGCCATCGGGCCCGAGAGCGTGCCGATCTCGGGGGAAGTTTTCTTCAAAGACTCCCTGCTGGTGGTGAATCGTCGCGACGAGCACGCGACGGGGGTTGCGCTGCTCTGGGACTGCGGGCCGCTGGGCGCGTTTCACATCGAGACGACGCGCATGCCGCCGCGGGACAAACCCTACATCCTGAATGTCGAGCTGGCGCGTTTTCGGCTGATGAAGGTGATGCAGAAGCAGGAGGACTGGAGCCTCTTCGATTTCCCCAAGGCGGAGAAGTTCGCGCAGCGGTTCCACGAAGCCCAGATGTTGTTCGCCGAGGCGCTGGGAAAGCTGCATGAGCCGGAGGCGGCGTCACAACTGGCGGACCGGTCGCTGGAGATGGCGCTGGACCTGTCGGAGAACCTGGCGGAGTTCCATGGCGACCTGCTGCTCAGCCGCCGGCGGCTGAGCGGATCGTTTGTGAAGCACATCTTCGGTTGCCGCGTCGACCCGACGGTTCAAAACGAGCGGTACCGCGAGACTGCGGCGACGCAGTTTGACTATGCGATCCTGCCCATGAGCTGGAAGCACATGCAGCCGCAGGAGAATCAGTTCAACACGCAGGCGGTTGACGAGTGGCTGGAGATGCTGAGCCGCCGGCGCGTGCCGACGATCGCCGGTCCGCTGATCCGGCTTGACGAAGACAGCGTTCCGGACTGGATGGTGATCTGGGAGCACGACTTCGACATGCTGCGCGAGATGGCGTACGAGTACGTCCAGAAGATCGTCACCCGCTATCGGAAGATCGTCGGGGTGTGGAACGTGGTGGCGGGGATCCAGACGAATGCCGCGTTCACGCTGACGTTCGAGCAGATCATCGAGCTCACGCGACTGCTGGTCTCGCAGGTGAAGACGATCCTGCCGAACGCCCGGACGCTGGTGAGCATCACCCACCCATTCGGCGAATATCACGCCCGGCCGAAGCAGAGCGTGGCGCCGATGCTCTATGCGGAGATGGTGGCGCAGGCGGGGATCAACTTCGAGGCGTTCGGGCTGGAGATCGAGATGGGCGTTCCGGCGCCCGGGATGTTCGTGCGCGACCTGTTCCAGCTGAGCAGCCTGCTCGACAAGTTTTCGACGCTGGGGCGGCCGGTTTTCCTGACGGCGGTGTGCGCGCCGGGCAGGCCGGGCCCGGACCCGACCGATCAATCCGAGGGCCGGCTCAACCCGAGCCTCGCGGGGCGCTGGCGGCGGGCGTGGGACGCGCAGCTGCAGGCGGAGTGGATGGAAGCGGTTTACCAGATGGCGCTCAGCAAACCGTTCATCGAGAGCATCGCCTGGGGAAACCTGGCGGACCTGCATCAGACCATGCCCGCCGGCGGACTGCTGGACGACATGCTGCGGCCCAAGCCGGCATTCGCGAAGTTGCAGCAGATGCGCGAGAAGTTTAAGCAGATCAAGAAGGGGTGATGGGATTTGCGATTTTCGATTTGCGATTTTCGATTGATTAAGCGGGGGAGCGGCGTTTGTTGAGCTATGGAGATCTGGAACTCCTCGCAGCGGCGGGCGCTGATTGTCCTGATGGGACTGCTCGCGATCTACCTCGCGGTTCGAGTGGTCCGGAATCGAACGTTTGTCAGCGATCCCCAGCCGCCGCGAGGCGCGCGGTTTGACGAGCTGGCGGATCGGTTGGATCCGAACACGGCGACGTGGGAGGAACTGGCGGCGCTGCCGACGCTGGGGGAGAAGCGGGCCAGGACAATCGTGGAGTTTCGCGAGAAGTTTGCTGCGCTACATGCCGGCGACATCGCTTTCCGAAAGACTGGGGACCTGACGAAAGTGAAGGGGATTGGGGCGGCGACGGTGGAGACGATCGAGCCGCATCTGATGTTTCCTGGTTGTGATGCTCTGCCAAGTTCTCGTGTCAGCGGGCCGCGCTGAAACATTGTTGTTCCCGCGTGCGCATCGACCCGCCAGGCGGCGTAAGCGTACAATGGCAGGGTTGCTGGTCGGAGACAGAAGCGATGGCGGGATTCAAGGTGGTCAGCTCGTTTGAGCCGCAGGGCGATCAGCCGCAGGCGATCGACAAGCTGGTGGCGGGGATTCACAACGGGCGGCGGCACCAGACGCTGATGGGCGTCACCGGGTCGGGCAAGACCTTTACGATGGCGCAGACGATCGCGCGGGTGAACAAGCCAACCCTGGTGATCAGCCATAACAAGACGCTGGCGGCCCAGCTGTATGAAGAGTTCAAGGACCTGTTCCCGCACAACGCGGTGGGCTACTTCGTCAGCTATTACGATTACTACCAGCCTGAAGCGTATATCCCGCAGCGCGACATCTACATCGAGAAGGACGCGAGCCGCAACGACGACCTGGACCGGCTGAGGCTGTCGGCGACGAGCAACCTGGTGAGCCGGGAAGACGTGCTGCTGGTGGCGTCGGTGAGCTGCATCTTCGGGCTGGGCTCGCCGGTGGATTACCAGCGCAGCGTGCTGCCTATCCGCAGGGACATCGAGACCGACCGCGACGAGATGCTGCGGAAATTGATCGACCTGCAGTACGCCCGCAATGACATGGACTTCAAGCGCGGCACCTTCCGCGTGCGCGGCGACGTCGTTGAGCTGCATCCGTCCTACGAAGAGTTCGCCTATCGCATCGAATTCTTCGGCGATCAGATCACCACCATCGACGCGATCAACCCGCTGACCGGCGAGCTGCTGCGCAGCGAGGACCAGATCTTCATCTACCCGGCGGTGCACTACGTGATGCCGGAGGACCGCGTGGCCGGCGCGGTGGCTTCGATCCGGGAGGAGCTGGAGCATCGGGTCATGCAGCTTCGCGGCGAAGCCAAGCTGCTGGAGGCGCAGCGGCTGCTCGCGCGGACGAAATATGACATCGAGATGATCCTCGAGGTCGGGTATTGCAGCGGCATCGAGAACTACAGCCGGCACCTGGATGGGCGCAAGCCGGGCGAGAAGCCGTATACGCTGGTGGATTATTTTCCCAAGGACTACCTGCTGATCATCGACGAGTCGCACGTGACGCTGCCGCAGCTCAAGGCGATGTACAACGGCGACCGGCAGCGCAAGGAGGTGCTGGTCGAGCATGGCTTCCGCCTGCCCAGCGCGATGGACAACCGGCCCCTGAAATACGAAGAGTTCGAGCAGATGTGGAACGAGGTGGTGTTCGTCTCGGCCACGCCCGGGAAGATCGAGCTGGAAAAGAGCGGCGGCGAAGTGGTCGAGCAGGTGATCCGCCCGACGGGCCTGATCGATCCGGAGATCGAGGTGCGGCCCGCGCAGGGTCAGGTGCCGCATTTGCTGTCGGAGATCAAGCAGCGCGCCGAGGCCGGCGAGCGCGTGCTGGTGACGACGCTGACGAAACGGCTGGCGGAGGACCTGAGCGCGTACATCCAGGAGGCGGGGATCCGCGGCCGCTACCTGCACAGCGAGATCCAGACGCTGGAGCGGGTGGAGATCCTGAAAGAACTGCGGCAGGGCGACTTCGACGTGCTGGTGGGGATCAACCTGCTTCGCGAGGGGCTGGACCTGCCCGAGGTGTCGATGGTGGCGATCCTCGATGCGGACAAGGCGGGGTTCCTGCGCAGCGAGACGTCCTTGATCCAGACGATCGGGCGCGCGGCGCGGAACGTGAACGCCAAGGTGATCCTCTATGCCGACACGGTGACGCCCGCGATGCAGAAGGCGATGGACGAGACGAAGCGGCGGCGTGACGTGCAGAGGCAGTACAACGCCGACCACGGCATCACCCCGCAGACGGTGAAGAAGGCGATCCGCACGACGATCCAATCGGAGGTGCGGGCGCGTCACACGGCGCAGGAGGCGATCAAAGCGAGCGAATCCGAGTTCGACCAGACCGAGATCATCCGATTGCTGGAAGAGGAGATGCTCGAGGCCGCCCGCAACCTGGAATTCGAGCGTGCGGCGCAGCTGCGCGACAAGCTGAATGAGATGAAGGGGGCTCCGACGATCAAGAGCGGCAGCAGCTGGGCACCGGACGAGGGCGAGCAGCGAAAGATCTGGCAGCCCAGGACGAGCACGCGGCACGGAAAGCGCGTGGCGAAATAGGTCGCTGCCAAGGCCAGCGTTCGCACAATGGAGTAAAAGCGATGTTTCCATTTCCCGGCTACGAAGAGCTGCGTGACCTGATCCAGCTTGCCCGGCGCGAGGACCTGCGCGATGACGACGTGACGAGCCGGCTGACGGTTTCGGAGGAGGCCGTCGGGGTGGGGACCTTGGTGCAGCGGGAGGTGGGGATTGTCTGCGGGCTGCCGATCGTGGAGATGATCTGCCGGACGTATGACGAGCGGCTGCGGGTGGAGATGATTCCGGGGTTTCACATGGAGGTGATCGAGGGGCGGTTCAGCGATGCGCGGTCTTCGCCGCTGCTGCGGATGCGCGGGCCGTTGCGGGCGCTTTTGTCGGCCGAGCGGGTGGTGTTGAACTTCCTGCAGCATCTCTCGGGGGTGGCGACGAACACCCACCGGTTCGTGCGGCGGGTGGCGGGGACGGGGGCGAAGATCTACGACACGCGCAAGACGATTCCGGGGATGCGGCTGCTGGACAAATACGCGGTGCGCTGCGGCGGGGGGTTCAATCATCGCATCGGGCTGTATGACGGGCTGCTCATCAAGGACAACCATCTCGCGGCGATCCCGCTGAAGGAGATGGCGGCGAACCTGGCGCAGGTGGTGGGCCGCTGCCGGGCGGAGGACGCTTCGCGGCTGGTGGAGATCGAGGTGGATACGCTCGATCAGCTGCGCGAGGTGCTGAAGGTGGAGGGCGTCGGGGTGATCCTGCTGGACAACATGGACTGCCCGAAAATGCAGGCAGCGGTGGAGATGCGCGGCCGGGCGGGGAAGAAGGGCGTGATCGAGCTGGAAGCTTCGGGCGGCGTGACGTTGGAGACGGTTCGGTCAATTTCGGCGACGGGAGTGGAGCGGATCGCGGTGGGGGCGCTGACGCATTCGGCCCCGGCGCTGGATATCGGGCTGGATATTGAAGGGTAATTTGCGGTGCACGCCGACGAGATTTTCGAACCGCGCATCCACGTCGCGTGGGCGCGATGGGTAAACCGGGCAAGACGCGTCGGTGCGCTCTGACGGATTAAGCCCGGAAGAGCGAGCATGCTGCCGGCGCTGGATATCGGGCTGGATATTGAAGGGTGATCAGCCGGTCTCGGATGGAACACACGTCAGGGGCGCATCTGCCCGACCCGAACGGTTAAAACGAAAGAGATCGCAAATGCGCGAAGTAAAAAAAATGTGGAACCAGCGGTTGACACAAGAACAAAAGAATGTATCATGAATAATGCCTCCGATATGGTGTCGGAGGGCTCTTTGAGAAGTGAATAGAGCGAAAAGAGCGACGGTCCCCGCTCGCGGAGCAGTCGCGCGGAGCAATGGACCGGGGCGCGATCGAGTGAGCGGCGTCACCATGCGCCATTGGAATTCGGGCGGGTTTGAAACCCGTCCCTCCGGGGGCAGTGCTGTTCGGCGTCCAGGAGGTCCACGAAAACCCCACGAAAGCCCACGAAAGCCCTGCATGGGTGGCTTTGACTTCGGTCGAGACGACGAAAAGATGGCAGCGAATCGCTAGTGGCTAAAACGAAGCCACTTTTGGCAGTCGGGATGTTGCATGGCGATGCGACGACCGTTGGTTTTGCTTGACTTCGCGGGGCGGTGCCCGTAATCCTACCACATGGAACACCCCAAGATCCTGCACGACGGAATCACGTTTGACGACGTGCTGCTGATCCCGGCCCGCAGCGACTTTGTTCCCTCCGACGCCGATACGCACACCCGCCTGACTCGATCGATCGAGCTGAACATCCCGCTGATCTCCGCGCCGATGGACACCGTTACCGAGGCGGCCCTGGCGATCGCGCTGGCGCAGGAGGGCGGGATGGGGGTCATCCACAAGAACCTTTCGGTGGAGAACCAGGCGCGCGAGGTCGAGAAGGTGAAGCGCAGCGAGAACGGCGTCATCGTTGACCCGATCACGCTGGCGCCCACCGCGACCATCGGCACCGCCCGGCGGGTGATGCGCGAGTACAACGTCAGCGGGATTCCCATCGTCGAGGGGGGCGAGGAGAACCACGAGTTCCCCAAGCGCAGGGCGCATGGCGGCAACGGCAGCCCGCGGGCGGCCCGGCTGGTCGGCATCCTCACCCGCCGCGACCTGAAGTTTCAGGAAGACGATTCGCGCAAGATCGGCGACGTGATGACCAAGGAAAACCTGGTCACCGCGCCGGACAACACCACGCTCGATGAAGCGGAGCGGATCCTTTACAAGGCGAAAGTCGAGAAACTGCTGCTGGTCGATCCGGAGAACCGGCTCGCGGGGCTGATCACCATGCGCGACATCGACAAGATGCACCAGTTTCCCAACTCGTGCAAAGACCGCCGGGGGAGATTGCGGGTCGGCGCCGCGATTGGCGTGAACGACTTCGAGCGCGTGGAGGCCCTGATTGGAGCGGACGTGGACGTGATCGTCGTCGATACGGCGCATGGGCACAGCAAGAACGTCCTGGACACGGTGCGGCAGATCAAGCACCGCCACGAGATCCAGGTGATCGCGGGCAACATCGCGACGGCGGAGGGCGCCAAGGACCTGATCGAGGCGGGCGTGGATGGAGTGAAGGTCGGCATCGGTCCCGGGGCGATCTGCACGACGCGCATCATCAGCGGCGTGGGGGTCCCGCAGATCACCGCCATCTTATCGGCGGTGAGCGTGGCTGACGCCGCGGGCGTGCCGGTGATCGCGGACGGCGGCATCCGCCACAGCGGCGACATCACCAAGGCCATCGCGGCCGGCGCGAACTGCGTGATGATGGGCAGCCTCTTCGCCGGGCTCGATGAGTCGCCTGGCGAGACGATCATTCACGCGGGCCGCCGCTATAAAACGTACCGCGGCATGGGTAGCATGGGGGCGATGATCCAGGGCTCGAAGGACCGGTACGGACAGGGCGGCGTGAAGGAGTCGAGCAAGCTCGTTCCCGAAGGCGTGGAAGGGCGCGTCCCCTATCGCGGGCCGCTGGGCGATTTCGTTTACCAGATGGTTGGCGGCCTTCGCGCGGGGATGGGTTATTGCGGCACGCGGAACATCGAGCAGCTCCGCCAGCAGGCGAAATTCTGCCGCGTCTCCGCCGCCAGCATGGCGGAAAGCCATCCGCACGACATTGCGATCACCAAGGAGTCGCCGAATTACAGCGTCGACTTCGCCACCGAGAATTAGCTCGCCGTACAGGGAGACGTCATGCAGCAGTCACAGACGACGCGGGCGCGGATGCGGCGGGGCAGTCTGGTCATGCCATGCGCGGCGATCGCGTCGCTGTGCGCGATGGCCGCGTTTCCCGGCTGCGCCAGCCAACCCGACGATACCCCCAGCACGCAACCATCCTCAGCTTATGATCGCTCGCAGGCGGCGCTCAACGATCCGTTTCACTATTCACCCGGGGAGAACCCGAACATCAGCGGTGGGGGCATAGCCGATTTCGACCGCGAGGGAATGCGAAAGGACTTGGACCATGTTCTCAACCCGTAACAGCAGCGGCACAACCAACGGAGTGGACCGCCGCGGACGCCTGCTCGTGATTTCGGCCGCGCTGCTGCTGTGTGGCGTTGAAGGCTGCGCGATTCCCCAGAGAGCGCCGGACCCGCCGAGCCCTCCACTGATCATCGATGAGCCGACGCAGCGCCGCGATTTCCCGCAATCAGTCGCGTATTACCCGAGCGGGGAAACCGTGGCGGGCGCGAGGCGGTTCAATCTGCAAATCCCGGAGAGCACGCCGCGGCCGGCGGCGGCGCTGCTCGATCCGATGCTGTTCGTGGGGCAGGTGCTGTACCTGCCGTTCACCTACATCACCGAGCCGCCGATGGTGAAGAAGATTTGGCCGGGCGTTCTGATCGATCCGACTTATACGGGCGTTCCGCCCCTCCCGCCTGAGCCGGGCGGTGGGTCTAACGGCAGGGAAGCGACGCAAGCGGGCACCGCTGGGCGCGATGGAAGCGGCGCGACGCCGGGCGGCGCGGGAACGCTGAATGAGCGCAGGACCGCAGAGCAGACCGGCGCTCCGCGCGACACCGGGACGCCGAGCGACACCGGCACGCCTGGCAACAACGGCACGCCGCCCGCCGACCGGACGCCGGGCGAGCAGGCGCCGGACCAGGCGCGACCCGGCGAGGTCCGGCCCGCGCCGGGTGAGCAGGCGCCCGACATTCAGACGCCGGCGGATCGCATGGTCCCCGGCGCCGACGATTCACGGTTGACGCCTGACTCCGAGCGCGACCGGGGCGGCTCACGCGGGGGGACGGTAGAACCTCACAATCCCAACGCCCAACCCGCACCCGGCGCGGGTCGCAGCGCCCCCGGCGCGCCCTCGGATGGCGGCACCGGTGGGAGCGGAACAGGCGGCACCGGTGGGAGCGGAACAGGTGGAACGGGTGGGAGCGGTGGAACGGGCGGCGGCGCGGGCGGAAGCAAGTAGGGCAAGTCTGCGCTTCGAATGAGCCTGCGCGGCGGCCATGCGCTTTAACGCGTGGATGCGGCGATCCCGGGTTCACATTTCATGGTTTGCAGCTGACTCCCATGCCTTTGACGCGCCTACAAATCTGCGAACTGGCGGCAAGCAAGCTTCGCGCTGCCGCTGCGGTCTTGCCCACGCTGAAGGCGACGGTTGGGCTTGATGGATTCGTGGACGAGATCATCGCCGTCGTCGACAAGCGCCATGGGCAGCGCAACTATGCGGCGGTGAAGACCATTGACGGGCTGGCGCAGAAGATTATCGGCGCGGCGGGGCAGTCGAGTAACTACGAGTTGGTGGTGAAGCAGATGAAACTCGGCGGCAACGGGCCGATCATGGCCAACGCGCTGGCGAGCTTCGGGATGAACGTGAGCTACATCGGCAACCTGGGCTACCCGAACCTGCACCCGGTCTTCGAGGAGTTTGCGCGGCGGGCGACGGTGGTCTCGGTGGGCGAGCCTGCGCACACGGACGCGCTGGAGTTTGAGGATGGAAAGCTGATGTTCGGAAAGCTCGAGCCGCTGGAGGAAGTCACGTGGGACAACCTGATCGCCCGTGTGGGGCGCGAGCGGCTCGAAGAATTGCTTGGCGGCTCGCACCTGATCGGTCTGCTGAACTGGACGATGCTTCCACACATGAGCCGGATCTGGGCGAAGATGCTCGACGACGTGATCCCCAATCGCGAGCGGCATGAGCGGCGTCTGTTTATCGACCTGGCCGACCCGGAGAAGCGCACGCAGGCCGACATCCTGGAAGCGCTGAAACTGCTCACGAGATTTCAGGACCAGGTGGACGTGATCCTTGGCTTGAACCTGAAGGAATCGCTGGAGATCGCGGACATTCTTGGTTTGCCGGGCCGGACCAATCCCGAAGAAGCGATCGAGGAGAACGCGGTTGCGATTCGCCGGGAGCTGAACCTGGCGTGCGTGGTCATCCATCCGCGGCGCAGCGCCGCGGCGGCGACAGAGTCTGAAAGCGCGAGCTTTGCCGGGCCCTTCGTGCAGCAGCCGAAAATCAGCACCGGCGGCGGCGATCACTTCAATGCGGGCTTCTGTCTGGGCCGCACATTGGGATTGAGCCTCGAAGAATCGCTGTGCAGCGGCGTCGCCACGAGCGGCTACTACGTCCGCACCGGCCAGAGCCCGACGGCGGAGCAGCTGGCAGCGTTCGTCGCGGAGCTTCCCCCGCCGCAGGTGTGAAGGCACAATGCCGGCGGATTGATGCACGGGGCGCGAGTCATGGGGAACGGGTCGCCGGACCAATCTACTGTTGACAAGACACTGAGCGCCGCAAAAGCGGACGATGCGGACGCGCAGATTCTGCTCGGGTACTGGCACCTGCATGGAATTCACTTTCCGCGCAGCGCAAGACGTTCGACGGCCTGGTTTCGGCGCGCTGCGGAGGGCGGCCATTGGGATGGGCAATACAACTATGGGTGGTGCCTTCGTCACGGAAAAGGTGTCAAGCGCGACCAACTCGCCGGCTTCGAATGGTTGTTGAAGGCGGCGCGCCAAGGCCATGCTGAGGCTCAATACAGCGTTGGCGTCTGTTATGGGTTTGGCGAAGGCGTTCGCCGAAACCGCAAGCTCGCACTGCACTGGTATCTGCGGGCGGCGAAGCAAGGCGACGACAGAGCTCAGCACAATACCGGTTACTACTATGAGCGCGGGCTTAGCTGCCGGCGCGATCCGCGCAAAGCGTTCGCGTGGCATCGGCGGGCGGCCCAGAAAGGCGATGCGGAGTCATGCTTCAGCGCCGGCCACGTCGGCGCCGCTGCGGGCGAGCTCGAGGACGCTGGTGCCGCCGAAGCAGTAGCCGATCGCGGCGACACGGCTCGGGTCAACGGCCTCCTGCTTCTTGAGCACTTCGAGCCCCGCCTTGGCGCGCTCGCGCATGAGGTTGCGATCACTCTTGACGGCGGTCGCGAGCCTTCCCGCTTCCTTCGGATCGGTGGTGGATTTTCCGTCGCCATACATGTCAGCGGCGAAGGCGACGTATCCCATTCCGGCCAACTGCTCGGCGCGATGCTTCGGATAATCGTTGAGCCCCCACCACTCGGGCACGACGAGTACGCCGGGGCGTTTGCCGGCGTTGGCATCGTCATAGGCCAGGTAACCCTTCAGGGTGGTGTCCCCCTGCTTGTATTCAATGATCTGAGTTTTCATCGCCGCCTCGGCGTTGTGTCCAAGAGAAATCAGTGCAATGGCCGCGACCAAGAGGGTCCTCATGACAATCTCCTTTGCTTGATGTACCGTCCGAACGCAATTCGTCCCGCGCGGTCCGCGCCGGCGCACAGGCAATGATCATAGATACCGCGAGCTTTTGCGGCAGTCACCATGAAGATTTTCGAGGGACTGGAAGGCCTGCGACAGCTTCAGAGCGGCGGCGTACTGTCGATCGGCAACTTCGACGGCATGCACCGCGGACATCAGCGCATTCTCGAGGTGGCGCGGGGCCTGGCTGGCGATGGCGGCCCTCGCCTTGCGGTCGTGACGTTTGAGCCGCATCCGATGACACTGTTGCGGCCCGAGCATGCTCCGCCCCGGCTGACGCCGCCGGAGATGAAACGGGCGCTGCTCGAAGAATCGGGGGCGGAAGATCTGGTCGTCGTGTCACCGACGCGCGAGGTGCTGGATCTGACGGCCGAGCGCTTCTGGGAGATCCTGCGCGACGAGGTGCGGCCCGCGCATCTGGTGGAGGGGCGTTCCTTCTCTTTCGGAAAGGGCAGGGGCGGAACCATCGAGCGACTTCAGGAATGGTCGGCGGGCACGAGGGTGCAGACGCACGTGGTCGAACCGGTGAGCGTCGCGCTGCTGGACCTGCACGTCGTGCCGGTCAGCAGCTCGCTGATCCGCTGGCTGCTCGCCTGCGGGCGGGCACGCGACGCGGCGATCTGCCTGGCGCGGGCGTATGCGTTGCAGGGTGAAGTGATCAAAGGGCACCAGCGCGGCCGCGGCCTGGGCATGCCGACGGCGAACCTGAAGTGCGATGAGCAGCTAATCCCGGCCGATGGCGTCTACGCGGGACGTTGCGAGATCGACGGCCAACACTACGCAGCTGCGGTGAGCATCGGCTCGCTGCCGACGTTCGGGGACAGCGCCCGGCAGGTCGAAGCGCACCTGCTGGATTTCGATGACGACCTGTACGGCCGGCGAATCCGGGTCGAGCTGACCGACTGGCTGCGCGAGCAGATGAAGTTTGTGAGCGCCGAAGCGCTGAAGGCGTACTTGCAAAGTGATCTTGGCGAGGTTCGACTTCGCGAAGCGTTGAGGCCCCAGGAAGCGATCGCCTCGAGCGCGTGAAACAAGGCCATCCATCCGCGGTCCACGATGACCGACGTTTACCAACAGATCATCGACCATCTGTCGCGCAGCAAGCGCGTGCTCGTGACCACGCACGTTCGGCCGGACGGCGATGCGCTGGGGACTACGGCGGCGCTGGTGCTCGGGATGCGCAAGGCGGGGGTCGAGGCGGAGGTGCTGCTGCTGAGCCACCTGCCGCGGAAGTACTCGTTCATCTTCCAGGAGAACCGAATCGTCCATCACAATGCGGAGAAGGGGTGGCCGGCGTCGCTGGATTTAAACCGTTATGACACGCTGCTGGTGGCGGACACGGGGACGTGGTCGCAGTTGCCGATGCTCCGCGAGCAGGTTGAGAATTGGTCGGCGCCGAAGCTGGTGCTCGATCATCACCTCACGCAGGAGGACTGGGCGGACGTCAAGCTGGTGGTGACGGAGGCGGCGGCGGCGGCGGAGATCGCGGCGGAGCTTCTGGACCAGTGGGGCGTGCAGTTCGACGCGGCGATCGCATCGGCGCTGTACGTCGGCATCGCCAGCGACACGGGGTGGTTCCAGTTCTCCAATACGCGCCCCTACACGATGCGCCTGGCCGCCCGGCTGATGGAGGCGGGGGTCGATACAGACCGGCTTTACCAGATGCTCTATCAGAACGAGCGGGCGGAACGCGTCGCGCTGCAGACGCGGGCCCAGGATTCTCTGCGAATCCTGCTGGACGGCCGGCTTGCGACGATGAGCGTTCGCAAGGGCGATTTCGAGCAGACGCGGGCGAACGTGCCCGACACCGAGAACCTGATCAACATTCCGCTGCAGATCCGGACGGTCGAAGTTTCGATTCTCTTCGTCGAGCCACCCGACGGCGGCGCAATCCGCGTCAGCCTGCGAAGCAAGGGCGGAGTGGACGTCGCACGATTCGCCGAGCAATTCGGCGGCGGCGGTCACGCGCGGGCGGCGGGCCTCAAACTGAACGGCAGCTTCGAAGAAGCCTTTACGCGCGTGACGGATGCGATGCAGGCGGCAATGCCCGAGGCGACCCGGAACGCAACCCCCGCCTGAGCTTCCCACGCGACCGAGACCGCCCTGCTATTTCGCGAGGAAATCTTTTGCCCCGGACATTCGGTTGGCGCCGTTTCGGCCGGTCCGCGCAGAATTGGATGTGCGGACGAGTATGCGGGGAGCGCCACGTGCCAGGTTGGATCACGTTAGAGCGCCGCTTTGACGTGTTTCGGGGCACCGGTATACTCCCCGGTCGTCCCCCATGGCACGAGTTGAGCTTCAAAAAGTCTCGAAGATTTACGCTGGCGGTGTGAAGGCCGTGGACGCGATCGATCTTCAGATTGCGGACCAGGAGTTCGTCGTGCTCGTCGGCCCGTCGGGATGCGGGAAGAGCACGACGCTGCGGATGGTGGCGGGGTTGGAAGACATTTCTTCGGGGGTTATCCGGATCGGCGATCGCGTTGTGAATGACGTCGCGCCCAAAGACCGCGACATCGCGATGGTGTTCCAGAATTACGCCCTGTACCCGCACATGACGGTGTACAAGAACATGGAGTTCGGGCTGAAGCTTCGGCGGATGCCAAAGCCGCAGCGGCATGAGCGGGTGATTCAAGCGGCGAGGATACTGGACATCGAGCACTTGCTGGATCGCAAGCCCAAGGCGCTGTCGGGCGGGCAGCGGCAGCGCGTCGCTGTCGGCCGGGCGATCGTGCGCGAGCCGGCGGCGTTCCTGTTCGACGAGCCGCTCTCGAATCTCGACGCGAAGCTGCGCGTGACCACGCGGGCCGAGCTGAAGCGACTGCATCACCGCCTGCGGACGACCACGATTTATGTCACCCACGATCAGGAAGAGGCGATGACCCTGGGGGACCGGATCGTGGTGATGAAAGAGGGCGTGATCCAGCAGGCCGACACGCCCTTGAATACCTATAATTCTCCGACCAACCGTTTCGTGGCGGGGTTTATCGGAATGCCGCCGATGAATTTCTTCGACGGTGCGGTGAAGATGGTCGACGGCGAGATGGTTTTCGAGGAAGGGTGTCTGGAGCGGTTCGGGTCGGCCAATGGCGGCCCGAAGGGCAGCCCAAAGGCGAGCACTGGGGCGCCGATTGTGCCTGCCGGCGAGTTGACGCTGCCGGGCAACGGGTTTAGGCTTCCCGTGCCGCCCCATCTGGTGGAAACCCTGGCTGGCGCGGTCGGCAGGCACGTTGTCATGGGCATTCGCCCGGAACACCTGCACGTTAAGCCGGTTAACGGCGCCGCGGTGGCGGTCTTGAGCGTGAAATTGAAGGTGATCGAGCCGTTGGGAAATGACATGGATGTATACGTGAGCACCAACCTGAATGACGGGATCGTCGGGCGGGTTGAGGCTCAGCCGGGCCTCGAGGTCGACACGCAGGCAACCCTGCATGTCGACCTGCGAAGGGCCCATTTTTTCGAACCCGGAGAGACCGGGATGAACTTGAGCAAAGCGAGCGAGCCTGCCCATGCACTTGCATAAGCAAAAGCATGGACGAGCGGCCCGGGCGACAACCTCGCCCATCCGGAGGACCTTCGGATGAGCGGGTAAGCGTTTGCCTACAAGTTCGGTTCGGAAGAGTGGCCGCCCGATCGTGGTGGCCTTTTCGTTTGTAGGGATGTGCTGATCGAGAGAAGAGTTTGAACAACCGAATAGTACAACCGCATAGTCTGCAAAAACCGAATAGCGAGGACCTATGAATCCTGAGTTGATCCGCATCGTAGACGGGATGGCGCGCGACAAGAACATCGAGCGCGACCAGATCTACACCGACATTGAGCAAGCCATCGCGTCGGGGCTGCGCAAACAGTTCAACACGGAGGATACGAGTGAATTCACCGTGTCGCTCGACCGGGTGACGGGCGACATCAAGGCCTTCCGCCAGCCGGCGGACCAGCCGCAGCAGGAATTGCCGCTGTCGATCGTGGGACGCATCGGAGCTCAGACCGTGAAGCAGGTAATGATCCAGCTCATCCGGCAGGACGAGCGGGGAAGCATTTACGAGGAATATAAAGACCGGGTTGGAACGATCGTGACCGGCACCATCGCGCGGTTCGAGGGCCCGACGATGATCGTCAGCCTCGGCCGCTCCGAAGGAATCATGCCGCGCAGCGAGCAGATCCCGGGCGAAACCCACCAGGTGGGCGAGCGCATCCAGGCGCTGATCATGGAAGTACGCGACACGCCTTCGGCGGTGAAGATCATCTTGAGCCGCAGCCATCCGGAACTGATCCGGCGGCTCTTCGAGCGCGAGGTTCCGGAGGTTGGCGAGCGGACAATCGAGATCAAGGCGCTGGCCCGTGAGCCGGGGCACCGGACCAAGATCGCGGTCAGCTCGATCGACAGCAAGGTGGACGCGGTCGGCGCCTGTGTTGGCGTGCGCGGCAGCCGCATCAAGAACATCGTGGACGAACTGGGCGGTGAGAAGATCGATATCGTGCGCTGGAACGAGTCGTCGCAGATCCTGATCGGCAATGCGCTGAAGCCGGCCGAGGTGACGGAGGTGGCGCTCTGTTTCGAGCTGGGACGGGCAACGGTGGTGGTGAATGATGACCAGCTCAGCCTGGCGATCGGCAAGCGCGGGCAGAACGTGCGTCTCGCGGCCCGGCTTACCGGTTGGGACGTGGACATCCTCACCCCGCCGGAATTCCAGGCCGGTGTGCAGCGGCTCGACCAGACGCTGAAGACGATTGACGGAATCACGCAGGAGATGGTCGACAAAGTGATTGCGCTGGGTCTGATCGACGTGCGAGATATTGAAGAGGTCGGCACCGGCCCGCTGATGGAAGAACTGACGCTCGACGAAGAGACAGCGCAACGGGTGGTCGATCGGTGTGCCACGGAAGCGAAGATCGTGGCCAGCGAGCAGGAGACCAAGAAGGCCGCCGAAGCCAAGGCAAGGGCCGCGGATCGCGAGGCCTTTCTTGCGGGTCAGCGCGCGGATGCGGAGGCGTTTGCCAACCCGCTGCTGCCGCAGGACGGTGAAGCGTCCGCCAAGGCTGACGACCCATTTGGCGGCGCGCCGGCGGACGAAAACGGGGAGCGGATGCCCGGTGCGATGGAATCGACAGAGGGATCGGCCCCGGAGATCACGACTCACAAGGAAGGGGAGCTTTCCTCAGGCGCGGAGCTTTCTCCGGAGGAACGCGCGATCCAGGGGCTGAGCGAGGATGAGAATGTTGAGGAGGCGCGCAAAGACTACGCCGACGAGGACGCAGACACCGCCGCCCTCGCGGAAGGCCGGGCCGAACCGCCGGCCACGACGCGCGACGAGCCGGCGGCATAAGTTTTCGGAGCGATCAGACGCCGACCCGCGTGGGCCGGCGAACGTAAGTGGTTAAGGGTGTGTGAAACGCGCGACCTGAAGCAGGTTGCTTTCGGGCGGGCGGTTAAGATGAACGCCGCCGCCCATGGGGTCGCCGGGTTTTTAGGAGTCCGTTTTGGCTAAAGGTATTCGAGTCAATCAGCTCGCCAAAGAGCTTGGTGTGGAGAGCAAGTCGATCCTCACGAAGCTTCGGGACGAGGGTCTGGCCGACAAGGCGCCGAACCACATGAGCGTGCTGCCGCTGGGGCTGGCGGAGTCCGTGCGTGAGTGGTTCAGCAGCGGCGCGGGGGGCGTTGGCACTGCGGTGGAGACGGCCGCCCCACCGGTCGCGGTCAAGCCCAAACGAGTGCGACCGACGCGGAAGAAGGTGATCGACACCGCCGAAGTGCCCACAGGCGACGCGCTGCAGGACCAGCAGACGGCAATGGAGCATCCCGCGCCGGAGGCGTATCCGGTTGAGCCGGAACCCGCGGTCGCTCCAGCGCCGATCGTCGATGCACCGGCGGCCTTTTCGCCGGTCGTCGAACTGCCCGTCCGTGACGTTCATCAGATCAGTCCACCGCCAGCGGCGCCGGAGATGCCGGCGCCCGCGGCTCCGTTGCCGGCCGCGGCGATTGCAGCGCCGCCGGCGCCCGCCGCGCCTTCGCACCGGGCGCCGACCCAGCCCCTGGATCCGAACCGTCCGCCAGTGTCGCGTCCCACCATCACGCTGGGCCCATCACGGGGCGCGGGTCCTGCAGTGGTTGAGCGCAAGAGCATCGCCACCGCGCCGAAGCTGGTTCCGGAACCGGCCAAGATCCAGGGCCCGAGTGTCGTTCGGGTTGAGAAGGCGGACAACCTGCCGACACCGCGTGCACGTCCGCGTCCTGGCGCCGGGGCGCCGGAGAGCGGTCCCGGCTTTACGACAGCGCGGCCGCAGACCGGCCGCGGGGTGAAGGTAAGCGAGGAGGAGGAGGAAGAGGCACGCAAGAAGGCGGCAAAGGGCGGCGGCAAGGGAACGCTGTCGACCCGCAGGCGCGGCCCGGACGGCCGGCGCGGAGACGCCATCGATAAGATCAAGGAATTTACCGAGGCGGATCTCGAGGAACGGCGCACGCGGTTGTCCGAAGCGGGCAAGCACCGCAGCGTGTTTGACAGCCACCTCGAGCAGATGAAGCGGCGCGGCCATCACATCCAGGCGCTGACCGGGGTGCAGAAGGGCGAGCCGATCCCGATCGAGGAGCCGATCACGGTCAAGAGCCTGTCGGCCGCGCTGGGCGTGAAGAGCAGTGAGATCATCGGGAAGCTGATGCGCCAGGGCGTCTTTGCCACCATCAACCAGGGCCTGGACCGCGACAGCGCTGGAATGATCGCGCTGGAATACGGCATCGAGCTTCAGATCGCACAGCAAGCGACGATGGAGGAGGAGCTGGTCGGGGAGTTCGAGCACCGCGAGAGCGCGCCGGAGAATCTCGTTGGCCGCCCGCCGGTGGTGACCATTCTCGGGCACGTGGATCACGGCAAGACTTCGTTGCTGGACAAGATTCGAAACGCGAATGTGGCGGCGGGCGAGGCAGGGGGCATTACCCAGCACACCGCGGCGTGGATGGTCCAGCTCGGCGAAAAGCGCGTCACCTTCATCGATACGCCCGGCCACCAGGCATTCACCAGCATGCGTGCCCGCGGCGCGAACATGACGGACGTGGTCGTCCTGGTGGTTAGCGCCGCCGAGGGCGTGCAGCCTCAGACGGTCGAATCGATCAACCACGCTCGGGCAGCCGAGGTGCCGATCGTGGTGGCGATGAACAAGATTGACCGTCCTGACGCCAACGAGCAGCAGGTGCTTGGACAGCTCGCGGCGCAGGGGTTGAACCCTGTCGAGTGGGGCGGCGACATCGAAGTCGTGCGCACCAGCGCCGTCACCGGGCAGGGAATCAAGGACCTGATCGAAATCCTCGACTACCAGGCGGAACTCCTGGAGCTGAAGGCGAATCCCGACGCACCCGCCCGCGGCGCGGTCATCGAATCCCGGATTGACCCGGGGCTGGGCGCCGTCGCAACCGTCCTGGTGCAGGATGGCACACTCCGCGTTGGCGATGTGATCCTGTCGGGTCCGGGTTATGGCCGAATCCGCAGTCTGATCAACGATCGCGGCGAGATGATCCAGGAGGCGGGCCCGGCCACGCCGGTAATCGTCAGCGGATTGGACGAGCTTCCGGGCTCAGGCGATAAGTTTTACGTCATCGAAAACATCGACCGCGCCCGTTCGATCGCCGAAGAGCGTCAGGCGCAATTGCGCCAGAACCAGCTCGGCGGGAAGACGCAGGTGAGCCTCTCCAACCTGATGGACACCATCAAGGCCGGCGAGGTCAAGACCATCAACCTGATCATCAAGGGCGACGTGCAAGGATCGGTGGAGACGCTGCAGAAGACCGTTACCGATGCCAACACGGACGAAGTGAGGGTGCGCGTGATTCACGCCGCGGTCGGCGGGATCACCGAGAGCGACGTCGAGCTGGCGGACGCTTCCACCGCGGTGATCATCGGTTTCCACGTCGTTCCCGACGAATCCGCCCGCGCGATGGCGGAGCAGCGGCGGGTGGAGATCCGGCTCTACCGCGTGATCTACGAGATCTTCGATGACCTGAAGAAGGCCCTGTCCGGATTGCTCGAGCCGGAGACTCGCGAGAAGCTCCACGGACACGCGGAGATCCGCCAGGTGTTCAAGGTCAGTCGTGTCGGAAACATCGCCGGATGCATGGTCACGGACGGGCATATCCAGCGCGGCAGCAAGATCCGCCTGAGCCGCGGCGGGATCGTCATCACCGAGGACCTGTCGATCGAGACGCTTCGCCGCCTGAAGGATGACGTGAAGGAGGTCAAATCCGGTTTCGAGTGCGGCATCAAGCTGGCCAACTATGACGACATCAAGATTGGCGACATTATGGAGGCGTACATCCGCGAGACGTTCCAGAGGACGCTGTAAGGCGAGGGATGTCGTGTGAGGAAATGGCTGGCACGCGTGTCGCTGCTGTTTGTGCTGGCGGGCTGCCAGCGCGGCGCGTATTTCGAGCAGCGGCAGCCGACGGCGAACGACACTCCCTTCGGGGGAGGGTTCCCGCCGAGCCAGCATCCCGATGGGGATCGTTTTCAGGACTACCAGCGGCGCAACGAAATTCGACTGGTCGTGCCGAATGGCGCCGGGCAGGCACTGACCAGCGAGCGGCCCAGCACCGCAGCCAGGTGAGATGACGATCGGCGTGCTCCAGCTGGAACTGTCGGTTACCGACGCGATGTCCCTCAAGGACAAACGGCGGGTGATCAAGAGCATCAAGGACCGGATTGCCCACGCGCATAACGTCTCCATCGCCGAGGTGGGCGCGCTCGACGAGCACCGCCGTTCGATCCTGGGCCTTGCGATGGTGAGCAACGACAGCCGTTATGTTGAAGGCGCGTTGAGCAAGCTGGTCGACTTCGTTCGGATGGTGCCGCAGGTCAGTCTGATTGACTACCAGATCGAGCTGCTCTGAAAGCAGGAAACGACCGGGGCGAGGGCACGCCTCGCCGTTTTTGTTGCATGACGCGGCGACGCGATGTCCAGACGCACCGAGAGAGTCGCCAGTACGATCCAGCAGGAGCTGGCGCAGATCATCATGCGCGAGCTGAGCGATCCGCGGCTGACGGGGCTGCCCAGCATCACGCGCGTGAAGGTAAGCCCGGATCTTTCCATCGCTGACGTGTACGTGACGATCATGGGGACGCCGGGGCAGCAAACGGCGGCCCTGAACGCGCTGCGGCATTCGGCGGGCATGATGCGGACGAAGCTGACGAAGGTGCTGACGCTGCGCGTCGCGCCGTTTTTGAAGTTTCACTTCGACGAGAACCTGAAGAAGGAGATGGCGGTGCTCGACCTGCTGCGCAAGGTGCAGGAAGAGAATGAAGAGCTGGACCGGAAGCGCGCCGCCGAAGCGGCGGCTGCCGGGGAAGGCGCGGGCGTGGCCGGCGAGGGCAAACCCTCCGGCGCCGGCGAAATCGAGACACGGGACAACAACGAGACATGAAAAACGCGACCAAACACGCCGACGACCTCAAGGCGCTGCTCAAGCGGCTGATGAGGGAGCACAAGCCGGAGCCCAGACAGCCGCAGGAGCCGCTGAAGGCCCTGGTGAAGGGGGCGATGAGCTTTGACATGCCCGAGTCCAAGGCGGAGGAGGCGATGCGCCACATCGACCGAGAGTTTGTCGATCTGAACGAACTGCGCGTTGCCACCGACCTCGAGATCCAGGGACTCCTGGGCACCCGCTACCCGATCATCGAGCGCCGGGTGGCCATGATCACCCAGTCACTGAACAACATTTTCGAGCGCGAGCACACGCTGAGCCTCGACCGGCTGAAGACCATCAGTAAGCGCGATGCGCGGCAGTTTCTTCGCGAACTTCCGGACATCCATCCGTTTGTGGAGGCGTACGTGATGCTGTTCGCTTTCGACGGGCACGCCTTCCCGATTGACGACGAGATCGCGGGCTTGCTTCGCGAGCATGGGATCCTCGACGAGCAAATGCCGCTGGACGAGGCGCAGCGCTTCGTCGAGCACCACTTCAAGGCGGAAGAATGTTACGATTTGTTCGCTGTCGCGCGCCGGGCGGTCTCCGAGGAATCCGGGCGGGGACGCAGGAAGGTGAAGAGCTGACCGCGATTTCTTCGCGGGCTCATCCATCGATAGGATGGCGGCGGATCGGCGCGGCAGCGGAAGCTATCAGGCGGTGGCCGGTGGATCGGCACCGCGCTGGAATTGAATTTGTGCGCTGAGAGGACCATGACCGACCGGCTTCCCCTATCCACGTTGCGACTTGGCCTGCCCAGCGGGAGCATGCAGGCTGCGACGATCGAGTTGTTCGGCCGCGCGGGGTTCCACATCAGCCTGCAGGAGCGAAGCGTCTTCCCGCAGATCGACGACGAGAAGATGTCGGCGGTGCTGTTCCGCTCGCAGGAGATCAGCCGGTACGTCACCGACGGCATCGTCGATTGCGGCCTGACCGGGCACGACTGGATCGTGGAAAACGGCAACGAGAACGACGTCATCGAAGTGTGCGAGCTCACCTACTCGCGCGCGACGTCGATGCCGGCGAAGTGGGTACTGGCGGTCCCGGAGGAGAGCGCGGCGCAGAAGCCGGAGGACCTTGCGGGCGGGATCATCGCGACCGAATTGGTGAACGTGACGCGCCGATATTTCGCCGAGCGCGGGGTGAAGGTGACGGTCGAGTTTTCCTGGGGCACCACCGAGATCAAGGCGCGGCTGGTTGACGCGATCGTCGACCTGACGGAAAGCGGCGCTTCCATCCGCGCCAACAACCTCCGCGTGCTGGACACCCTGCTCTCCAGCACCATCCGCTTCGTCGCCAACAAGGACGCGTGGGCGGTCCCGTGGAAGCGGGAAAAGATGGAGAACGTGGCGATGCTTTTGAAGGGGGCGATCGAAGCGCGGGTCAAGGTGGGTCTGAAGATGAACGTGCCGGAGAACCGACTGGCGGAGGTGATCCGCTTCCTTCCCGCGGAGAAGAGCCCGACGGTGAGCCGCCTCGCGGATTCGGCGTGGGTGGCGGTTGAGGTCATTCTGGAAGAAAAACAGGAACGCGAACTGATTCCCGCCCTGAAGCGCGCCGGGGCGAGCGGCATCATTACCTATCCGCTGAACAAAGTAATTCCGTGACCGCGGCACAATCCATCGGCGCTGCGCATCATTGCGTCCCGGGGGGTGAGATTCCCCGTCCCCGGCCAGCGGGCCGCGCATATCATAGGGGACGCCCGCACTGGCTTTGTCGATGGATTCTCGAGTGCGACTGATCCTCGCCACTTTTCTTGTCGCGGCTGTCGGCTGCGCGCCGCGACGGCAAGCACCCTGGTCCACGCCCACGCCGGCGACGACTCGGCCAGCCGATCCGCTGTCGCTTCTCGCATTGGATGAAATCCTGCCGAGGCCGGCGCTCGTCCCCGCGACTCGACCCTCGACCGGGCCTTCGCAGCCGCCGCTGGATGCGCTGGTGCTGTTCGCCAGGGCGCGCGAGAACATTCTTGCGAATCGGCGATTCACCGCGATCAACCTTCTCGAGCGCGCGATCCAACTCGATCCCAACAGCTTCGAGCTCTACAACACTCTCGGCTGGACGTACCAGGGGAGCGGGGGCAACGACCGCAAGGCACTGGCGGCTTTCGAGAAGGCCGCTGCGATCGATCCTGACCACCTGGAGCTTCAGCTCGAGCTGGGCCGGCAGTATCTGGCGGCCGGCAACGTCGATCTGGCGGTCCGGCGCCTCCGACTGGCGCTGCAGACGCGCGAGTATGGTTCGGATGAAGCGCAGGCGGCGCTGGCGGACTTTTTTCTGGCGCGGGCGCTGCAGCAGGGTGGGTACGACCGCGCTGCGCTGGACCAGTACAGCCGGCTGCTCGCCCGGGTGAAGAACCACCCGACGGCGCTGGCGTCGGACCCGCGGCTTGCATACCTGATCTCCGATCGGCTGCAGGCCGACGTGGGTGATCTGCACGCCAGGCGCGGCAATTACGAGGAGGCGTTGCGGGCGTACGAGCTTGCCGCCGGCGGGTCGAATGCGGATTTCGACCTGGAGTCGCGAGTGGTTCGGGCGCTGGCCGCGCTGGGGCGGGACGAAGAGGCGGCCCGCCGGGCGGCGGATGCCGTGGGCCGGTCGCATGCCAGCCCGGAATCGATCGCCCTGCTGCGCGAGGTCTATCGCAAGCTGGGCAGCGAGTCGGCGGCGTCGAACGAATTGGAGCGCCTTCACGAGCGCAATCCAGCGGACCGCTCCATCCTGTTCGCCCTGGTTGACCTGCTCCGCGCCGATCGGCATTTCGACCAGGCGGAGCGCATCCTCGAGCAGGCATCCGCTTCGCGCCCATCCGACATCCAGGCGATGCGCCGGCGTGTGGAGCTTCGCGTGGAGCGTGGAGACAGCGCCGCCGCCGCGACCCTGCTGATCGAGTTCAGCGCCCGCGCGCCGTGGCTGGTCCCGGAGGTGACGCCACTGTGGTCGAGCGTGCTCCGCCCGGGCTCGCGCCTTCGCGAGAACGATTTGCGCAAGCTGAAGGTGAGCTCGGAAGCGCGTGCCTCCCAGTTTTACTGGTCTGCGAAGCTGGCCGAGGTGGCGGGCCGGCGGGCTTCGGTCATGCGCGACCTGCAGGCAGCGGTGGCGGTGAGCCCGCCGTTCGCGCCTGCCTATCGCGACCTGCTCCGGCAAGTCCAGTCGCGGAAGGATTTGAAGGCGGAAGAGGTCAGAGCCTTCGCGAACAAGCTCATCTCGGCCGCCTCCGAGGCGGGGGATCACGCGCTTGCGGCCGAACTGCGCGGGTCGATGGCGCTGGCTGCGAAGGACGCCGAAGGCGCCGCAGTGGCGTATAAGGAAGCGTTGCAGCTCGGCGAAAGATCGGCGGAAGTCGCCCTCTACCAAGCGCTCGCGCTTCGGGCGGCGGGTCATGAAGATGGGTCCGAGCAGCTGTTCTGGACGCTCCTGAGCGACCATCCCTATTATGAAGAAGCATATGCAATTCTCTACAATTACTACCTTGAGGGATCCGCGCAGGCGAAGGCCCAGCGCGTGCTGAAGACGTGGCTGGGCGCGATGCCGGAGAGCAGTGCGGCCCAGGTTGAGCAGGCGAAGCTGTATTACCGCCAGGGTCGCGAAAGCAACGCCGAATCGATCTTGCTGCGGCTTCTGCGCGACGATGCCAGCAGCCCGCTGGTGCTGGCGGCATTGCAGTGGTTCTACGCGCAGGCGGGGCATCTGGAGCGCCTCCTCCCGAAGCTGGAGGAGCAGTTCGCGAGGCAGCCGCAGAACCTTTCTCTGGCCGCCGCGCTGGTGGAGATCTATTCGGCGCAGAGTCTTCGGTCCGACGCTTCGCGCGTGCTCGACACGGTTCGTTCGGCGGCAGCGGGAGACCCTGAAGTGCTCTATGCCGTCGCCCATCTGTTCGCACGGATCGAGCAGAAGGAAACCTCGGAGCAGGTGCTGCAGCAGGTGCTGCACCTGGAGCCGGACCACCCACCGGCAAGCAACGATCTGGGTTACACGTGGGGCGAAGCCGGGAAGAACCTGGACCAGGCCGAAGCGCTGACACGGCAGGCGGTGAAATCGGAGCCGGACAATCAGTCGTTCCTCGACAGCCTCGGGTGGGTACTTTACAAGCGCGGCAAGTTTGACGAGGCCCGGCGCTACCTGCAGGAGGCCATCGGGATGGGGGAGCCCGACCCGGTTATCCTCGACCACATGGGCGATCTGCTGTATCGGCAAGGGGATGCCAAGGCCGCCGGGGAGCGGTGGCAGCAGGCGTCGGAGCGCCTGGATGACTCGGAAGAGGACCGCGGCGACCTGAAGCAGCTTCGTCTTCAACTCGAGAAGAAGAACAAACAGCTCAAAGGCAGCCAGCCGGTCAATGTAGCTCCGGTCACGGAGACTCCGGCGCGCTCGGCCGCTGCCCAACACTGAGGCGTCGTCTTGTGAGCTGTTTGATTGCGGCGATGGGCGATTTATGCTTAGCGATGTTGGTTAGTTTGGCATGGCAGAGGAGAGACGATGGCCGGACACAGTCACTGGTCGAAGATCAAGCGTGCCAAAGGCGCTACCGACGCTAAGCGCGGCAAGATCTGGAGCAAGATCGCACGGAAGATCATCATCGCGGCCAAGGGGGGCGGCGACCCGCGCGACAACCTCTCGCTGCGCTATGTGATTGATGAGGCCAAGGCCGCCAACATGCCCAAGGACACGATCGAGAAAGCGATCGCGAAAGGGACGGGCGAGCTGGGCGCTGAGAACTACGAGGCCGCCACCTATGAAGGTTATGCGCCGGGCGGCGTTGCCATCCTGATTGATGCCCTGACCAATAACCGCTCGCGCACCGCCCCCGAGCTGCGCACGACGTTCGAGCGGCATGGCGGAACCCTCGCCAACAGCGGTTCGGTTGCTTTTCAATTCACCAAGCAGGGTGTGATCACCATCAAGGCGGACGTCATTGCCGAGGATGAGCTGTTGGAGGCCGCGCTCGAAGCAGGCGCGGAGGACGTGAAGAACGAAGTCGAGGTTTATGAAGTGCTGACGACGCCCGTGGCGTACCTGAGGGTGAAGGAAGCGCTGACGGCGGCGAAGATTCCGATCGAAGCCGCCGAGATCGCCCACCTGCCGGGCAGCACGGTCCCTGTGGAAGTGGAAGCCGCCCAGAAACTCCTGCGGCTGATCGACGCGCTCGAAGACAACGACGACGTGCAATCGGTCTCGCACAATGCGGAGATCCCGGAGTCGGTGACGGTCTAGGGCTCGGTTCTCCGCTAGTTCTCGACGCCGTCGCTGGTCTTCGTGGTGAGATCGATGGGCGCTGTGGCGGTTGCCTGGTCCCACGCCTGCCGCCACACGCGCTCGACCCGCTTGACGGCCCACGCCATTTGATAGGCCTTCAGCTGCAGGACTGTCATCTGCTTCGCGTGGTACACGCCCTTGAAATGGAAGAACGCGCTCGCGTTGAAGCGATCGGTCGGTTGTCCCTTTTCGTCCGTGTAGGCGGCGAGGCCCGCACGCCCGATCATCGGCAGGGCATCATAGCTGACGAGGGCAACCTCGAGCGTGGCGGTCCAGGGGTCGTCCGACTTTGCGGGGTCCTTCAGCTCGGCCAGGCTTTGCTCAAGTGAATTCCAGAACTCTTTGCGGAGCTCCGGGTAATCGTCCAGATCGTCATCAACGAGCCGGTACTCCATGTTAGCGTGAATATTCGGGGCTCGCAGGGGATTCGGGAAATAGCTCGCGCTCTTGTAATCGACCGTAGCGTGATGCGGCTGGGTATTGTCCTCGAGGTAGTGCGCCAGGAAGCCCGCCCACTTGGCCGCATGCTCGTCGCGAGGGTATTGGCCCGGCTCATCGGAGAGGCGTTTTTCACGCAAAGACTTCACCAGCTCGCCGAAGCATTGTTCCACGCGGAATGGCAGCATGCCGGCGCGCTGGTAGCGCGCATCGTGGTAATCCCGGGGGAAGGATTCGATGCCCGGCTTATGGGAAAGGTCTTCGGCGTAGGTGCGCTTCGTTTCGTCAGGCATGAAGAATTCGAGGCCGATGAAGTGCATCAGGTGCTCCGGCGCCTGGAACGGCTCGAGCTTGATTTCCGCGCCGGGCTTCTCGAGCATCGCGTTCATATCCGGGATGGTGGCCCAGAATCCAACGCCTGCTGCCCCGCGCGGAAAGATCCCCACGCGCTGCTCGAGCAAAAATAGTTTCTCGTCCTGGCGGTCCCGCAGGTCGGGGGCCGCCCGGCGGAGCCAGTGCTTCATTGCTTCTGGGGTACTGGGATCGGCGATGAGCTCTTCGGCCGCGAGCCGCGTCAGCAGGACGTGCTCCTTCGTGCTCCAGGCCAGGAGGCGCGTTGAAAGAAGCAGGATGAGCAGCACCGTCGGGAGAAGTTTTTGCAAGCGTGCCTCCGTGGTGATGTCGTGAACGCCGGTCGCGCATGTTAAGCGCCATCACCCGATTGTCGCGAGCCAGCCCACCGCGCCGGCGATGAGGATCAGCCACGCGGCGTTCACCCTCCACACCAGCACCGCCACCAGGGCTGCAATAGCAATCAAAATGCCGAGCCGATCGTGCAGCGCCACCATCCCGAGCCTCACCGTGACGGCGACGATTAATGCTACGACGGCGGCATTCATTCCATCCAGCGCGCCGCGCGCGAAGCGGTTCCTGCGCAACCGCGGCAGCAGTGGACCGAGCAGCGCCACGAAGACAAACGATGGAAGGAAGATGGCCGCGGTCGTCACCAGCGCCGTCAGGACCGCGCCGGCGATGGTCCCAAAGAGGCGTTCGCCGCAGACGTAGCCGATGAACGTGGCGGTAGTGAGCAGCGGACCTGGCGTCACCTGGCCGACTGCGATCGCGTCCAACAACTGCTGCGGCGTCAGCCAGGCCGGTCGCGCGTCCACCAGTCCGCTCTGCAGGTAACTCACCAGCACGTAGCCGCTGCCGAAGAGGGTCGCTCCAACCTTGAGGAAGAACAGCGCGAGCCGGAGCACTTCGCTGAGTCGCACTGCCGAGCCACTCGCGAACGGAAGGAAGAAGACGCTGAACAGCGGCAGTCGGACGCGCGCGGGGCGGCCGCGCCACACCACCCCAACGACTGCGGCGGTGGCGAGGATCAACAATTCGGGTTGCAGGCGGGGCGAGCGCTGCAGGAGAAACGCGGCCATCAACGCCCCCGCGCCGAGCAGAGTGGTGAAGGTATCCCTGACCGCGGCTCGCGCGAATCTCCAGGCGGCGACCGCGAGGATGGCTACGACCGCCGCGCTGACGCCCTGAAGGAAGTGCTGCCACTGCGGCAGGGTGCCGAAGCGGACATAGGCCCAGGCGATCGGGAGGATGATCAGCACGGCGGGGAGAATGAAGCAACTGCCGGCCACAAGGAGGCCGGCGAAACCGGCGCGGATCAATCCGAGGTGGATCGCGAGCTCGGTGGAGTTAGGGCCAGGGATGAAGTTCAGCGTCGAGACCAGGTCGAGAAAATGCTCCCGGTCGATCCATCGGCGCCGGCGCACCACCTCGTCTTCCATCATCGCGGTATGAACCGCTGGGCCCCCAAACGCGGTGAAGCCGAGACGTGTGAAGAGCAGAGCGATCTCGCGCAGGCGGCGTCCGAGAGGCAGTTCCGCTTCGTCGTTCTCAAGCCTGGTTGGAGCTGAGGTTCCCTGTGACATCGCGCGCGAGGTTGTAATCATGCCCGGCGCCGGGAACCAGCGTTGGGGCGCGTATTATTTCCTTACCCAACGGGCGAGCAACTCGCTTCGGCTGGAGACGCCGAAGTGACGGTGCAGCGCCTTGACGTAGTGGTGCACGGTGTTATGGCTCAGCCGCAATTGGGCCGCGACCTGTTTCTCGCTGTGGCCGGCCAGGAGGTATTGAAGCGTTTGCCGCTGCCGGGGCGAGAGCGCGAGCGCGTCAGGGCGCGAAAGTATGACATCGGGCTGGTAAATCCACTGAAACTCGGAATGCAGCAGCCGAACCATTGCCAGATCGCGGGGCGTGAAAGGGCGTCGGCTAGCAAGGCGCCGCAGCACAACGCAGGCGACGAGCCGCGTTCCCGGAAACGGAAGGAAGGAGAACAGGTACTGCCCGGCCGGTGAGTTCTTTTTTCCGGATCGAATGGTGGCGTACCAAGCTGTGGTGTGGACCTCGTCGGGATTCGGTCGGGCCAGAGATCGCGCCGCGCGGCGGACGAACTCATTCCAGGGCAGCAGAGGGGCCTCGTTCGTTTCGTCGTCCGCCGGCAGTTTGCCACGAGCGGGCGGCGTGCGCACCGCCGCGACGGTCGTGCGTCGGGCAGTGGTTCGTGCAAAGTGGGCGACCACTGAAGCGCCGCAGGTGGCCCCAATGAGTCCGCGGAGCCCTTCGAGCAGTTGGGTCTTTCGCCCGGTGGGGTCAGCGGCCTCGTGCAGGGCGGCACTAAGGGTCAGCATCGCCTTGACGTGGCCGATGCGGAAGCTGGTCGGGTCGCTACGCATATCGATGACTCGCCTCGCGATGCTGAAGTATCGGAAATGAGCGCGGGGCGGGGCTATCACCTAATCAGGTGATTCCACAGGAGATGCGGCAAAAGGGGCGGGCCAGAACGGGCGAAATGGGGAGCCGGCGACGAGTGGCGAGAACCAAACGCACCATCGCATGGGCGCTCGAGCGGCGGCCAGAAGACCACTGCGCTCAGAATGGCATGGACGGTCGGTTGCCGGTTTTAGAGCAGAGGCATCGGTATCGCCGGCATCTTGGCGCTATGCTCCCGCACAAGGGATTTGGCCGGGGCCCTGGCGAGCGTTTCGGCCCCACGCTGCCCGCCGGGCGCTCGGACGAAGCGCGCGAGCAGTTCCCCGCGGCTGCAAACGTCAAAGTGCCTGTAGAGGGCCTTCACGTAGACGTGGACTGTGTGGGGGCTGAGACCGAGTTGCGTCGCAACCTGTTTTTCGCCGTCGCCCGCGAGCAGGCGGGTGAGGGTCTGTCCGAGCCTGGGCGTGAGGCCCGGCGGCAAGGCTTCGGGCTTTCCCAGCTGTGCGCCCAGAAGGCGGCAGAGGTCCGCGACCATGTGGCGCTTGCGAAGGACCGGGTCGGGCGGGAGTCGCTCGAAGCGGTTCATGAGGCGCACCATGGCACTGACGTTGCCCATCCTGGGGCGGCGCGAGGGACTGCTTGTCGGCATGCTGTGGCTCCTGCTCCATCCCCGAACATTGGGGCCACCGCGACGATGTGATTCCCCCGTCATCCCCTAAACAGGCGACTGGTCTCCCGCCGCCAAGGTGGGACTATACCCGACGCGAGCGCGAGGTGCCAATTGGTTCGCGGTGTCCAGCCGAAGGGGGCGGCTGGGACGGACGAGCTGCGGCAAAGGGCAGAAGTGAAACTTTTGAAATCTTCACCTCAAGTCCAATCGCTTCGAATAGGGCACTGGGGCGGAGGGTTGGCTAGAAGCCGGCTTGCGCAATTTCGACTGCCTTGAGCATTGCCTTTGCCTTGCTGATGGTTTCTTCATACTCAGCGGCGGGGACGGAGTCGGCGACGACGCCCGCGCCGGCCTGGACATCGAAGACGCCATTTTTCCAGACGATGGTCCGCAGGGCGATGCAGGTGTCCATGTCGCCGGCAAAGTCGAGGTATCCGACGGCGCCGCCGTAGGGCCCGCGGCGGGTGGGCTCCAGTTCATCGATGATCTGCATCGCGCGGATCTTGGGCGCGCCGCTGACGGTTCCGACCGGCAGTGAGACGCGCAGCGCATCCAGTGCGGTCATTCCTTCGCGCAGCTCGCCGGTGACGTTGGTGGTGATGTGCATCACGTGGCTGTATCGCTCGACTGACATGACGTCGTCCACATGGACGGAACCAATTTTTGCAACGCGGCCAACGTCATTACGGTGCAGGTCGACGAGCATCACGTGCTCGGCACGCTCCTTGGGATCTGCGAGCAATTCCGCCTCCAGGGCGTTGTCCTCCTCCGGCGTCTGGCCGCGCTTGCGTGTGCCCGCCAACGGACGGCTCGTGATCTTTCCGCCCATCACCCGGCAAAGGATCTCCGGGCTGGAGCCGATGAGCGTGCACATCGGACTCTTCAAGTAGAACATGAAAGGAGAGGGGTTGATGATGCGCAGCGCGCGATAGACATCAAACGGATCTGCGTCGCTCGGAACCCGAAGGCGTTGGCTGGGGACGAACTGAAAGATATCGCCGGCCTTGATGTACTCCTGGCCCTTTGCCACCGACGCCTCGAAATCAGCGCGCTGGAAGTTGCTCTCATACTTGAGGGTGACCGGCCCGCTCGGGTCGATCTCGCCGAGCCTGGAAGTCGGCGGCTGCTGCAGCCGGGTAACGATCATGTCGATCCGGCGGCAGGCATCGCGATAAGCGTCGGCGGAGCTTCTGCCGCCGGTGATCTCGGCGTTGGCGACGACCTTGATGGTCTTGTCGACGTGGTCGAAGACCACCAACTCGCCATACAATCCGAACAGGAGGTCCGGGAGACGGCGATCGTCCTTCGGCGGAGCGGTAAGCTTTTCACCTTCGTAATAGCGGATGGTGTCGTAGCCGGCGTAGCCCACCAACCCGCCGGTGAACGATGGCAGATTTGGGTCGGGGCGGAAGCGGCGCGGCGGGAGCAGTTTGGCAAGGTCGGCCAGCGGGTCGGACGTGTGGAACTCGCGAGGCAGGTCCTGGCCAGCGACGCCGAATCCGCCGGAGCTGATGAGCGCGTCGCCACCGCTCACCTGATATACCAGCGAAGGTGAGGCGGCGATGAAGCTGTAACGGGCGATTTTCTCGCCCCCGACCACGCTTTCGAGCAAAAATGCGTGGGGGTCGCGTCCGAGGACCTCGAAGGCGCTGACGGGCGTGAGCCGGTCGGCGAGCAGTTGCCGATAGACCGGCACGACCTCGTAGCCTTCAGCCGCCGCGGCAAACGTGTCGATATCGGGAAAGTAGCGCCGCATCAGCCGCTGATTGTAGTGTTCGCGCGAACGAAGGACAGTGAGCAGCGGACGGCGCCGCTCGTCAACGAGTCGATCGAGAAGCGTTCATGCAGTTCGAGATCACCACGACGCGTTTCTTCTCCGCCGCCCATCAGTTGCGGCTTTACGATGGCTCACTGGAGCCGCTGCACGGACATAACTGGCGGGTGAAGGTGACGGCGGCGGCACCGCGCCTCGACGCGATCGGCGTGGTGATGGACTTTCACGAACTCGAGCGGCTGCTGGACGCGATCCTCGGTCCGATGCACAACCGGCACCTGAACGAGTTGCAGACGTTTGCGGAGTTGAATCCTTCGGCGGAAAATGTGGCGCTTCACGTGGCCCGGACGTTGCAATTGCCCCATCCTGTCACCCTGCAGATCGTGGAGGTCTGGGAGACGGATGAGAACTCGGCGGTGTGCCGGCCGTGATTCCCGATCCTACGTTGACGCTATGGTTCGACCGAAATACGATTGATTTGCCGGCTTGAATAAGAAAGTAAGCCTTCATGAAGTGTGACAACTGCAACAAAACCGCGACGGTGCATCTCACTGAGATCAAGAGCGGGAAGAAGATCGAGAAACACCTGTGCGAACAGTGCGCTGCGCAAAACGAAGGCATGCCGGTAAAGAGCCACATGCCCATCAATGAGCTCCTGACGAACTTCGTCATGGCCCACTCCGGGCTGCAGCAGGAGAAGGGGACGACCTGCGAGCACTGCGGCGTGACCTGGGCGGAGTTTCGCACGAACGGTTTGCTCGGTTGCCAGCACGACTACCAGCTTTTTGAAAAGGACCTGACGCCGCTGCTGCAACGGGCGCACGAGGCCGCGACGCACCACGTCGGCAAGGTGCCGGGGCGTCGCGGCGGGAGCGGGGTGCCGATGAAGCGGCAGGTCGACCTGACCAAGCTCCGCAAGGAGCTGGCCAAGGCGGTCGAGGCGGAAGATTACGAGCGCGCTGCAAAGCTCCGCGACCAGATCCGGCAGGCCGAAAGCGCATGAAAGGAAGCAGCCGCCCCGCGCACGGAAGCCCCGCCCGGCAGAGCCGTGCCGCTTGCAGGAGTCGATGGCCCGGCAGTGACTTATGAAGCTCAGCGATCTCACCAACCAGGCGGGCGAATGGCTCCGTGGCAACGGGCCGATGAGCGAGATCGTGATCTCCTCGCGCATCCGGCTGGCGCGTAACGTTTCCGGTCAGCCTTTCCTCACGCGCTGCACACGTCACCAGCAGCAGGCGCTGGAAGCGAAGGTGCGCGAGACGATCCTGGCGGCGCAGATCGCGCCGCAGACGCTCTATGTGGATCTCGAGGCGGCCCCGGAAGTGGACCGCCAGCTGCTGGTGGAACGGCATTTGATCAGCAAGCCGCACGCATCGGCGGAAGGCGCCCGCGGGGTCGCGATCGGAGAGAACGAGACCATCTCGATCATGGTCAACGAGGAGGACCACCTGCGCCTCCAGGTCCTGCGCAGCGGGCTTCAACTGGAAGAGGCGTGGGAGCAGATCACCAAGATCGACGATCAGCTCGAGTCAACCCTGGACTGGGCGTTTCATCCGCGCTTTGGATACCTCACCGCCTGCCCGACCAATGTCGGAACGGGCATCCGGGTCAGCGTGATGCTGCACCTGCCGGCGCTGAAGCTCACCGGCGAGATCGAAAAGGTCTTCCGTGCCGCAAAGGACATGCGGCTGGCAGTCCGCGGGCTGTATGGGGAAGGGACCGAAGCGACCGGCGACTTCTACCAGATCAGCAACCAGACAACACTGGGCAAGACCGAAGACGACATCATCAGCGACTTCAAGCACCTGGTGATTCCCAAGATCATCGACTACGAGCACCACGCGCGCAAGACGCTGCTCAACGATCGCACGGTGGCATTGGATGACAAGGTTTTCCGGGCACTGGGGGTGCTGCAGACGGCGAGGCTCGTTTCCAGCGAGGAGACACTGTCGCTGCTTAGTCATCTGCGCATGGGCGTGAACCTTGGCCGGATCAAGGACCTGGACATGCGGACGATCAACGAGCTATTCCTGCTGACGCAGCCCGCGCACCTGCAGAAGGTCCAGGGGCGCAAGCTCGAAGGGGATGCGCGGCGGGCCGCGCGGGCCGACTACATTCGCCATCGACTTCATTCCAAATGATCGTCCGCTTCGCGCGTCCGCTTCGTACAGGCGGGTAAGGTGTCGTCCGTGAAGAGGCGATCGAACCAGCACGCGCGCAGGGCCAGGTCGGCGCCGCGCAGACTTCCGTTCGCCATCGTGTACGAGGATGCCGACGTCCTGGTCGTCGACAAGCCGGCGGGGCTGCTCACCAGCACGGTGCCGCGCGAGCGTCGGCCGACATTGCTGGCGATGGTGCGCGAATACGTCGAAGCGCATAGCCCGCGGGCACGCGTGGGGCTCATTCATCGGCTTGATCGGGACGCGGCGGGGTTGCTCGTCTTTTCCAAGAATGATCCCAGCTACCGGTCGCTGAAGTCGCAATTCTTCCACCACAGCACCGAACGCGTGTACCTGGCGGTAGTCTACGGCTCGCCTCCATCCGACAGCGGGCGCATCGATTCGTCACTGGTGGAGCGTACGGACGGGACAGTCCACTCGACCCGGCAGCACGGCAAGGGACAGCGGGCGGTGACGGAATATGAAGTGGTGAGCCGGAGCGGAGGGCAAACGCTGCTTCGGGTGACGCTTCAGACCGGCCGAAAGCACCAGATTCGAGTGCAGTTGAGCGAGAACCGGATGCCGATCATCGGCGACGTGCTGTACGGCCGGGAGGACGACAAGCCGCCGCGCCTGATGCTCGCGGCGGTGCGGCTGGGCTTCGATCATCCAAGGACGGGGAAGCGGGTGGTGTTCGAGGTGGCGCCGCCGAAGCACTTCATGATCCCGATTTCGGCGCGGCCGGATGGCGGGAGCGGGGCGAGCTAGACTTCCATCACTTCCTTGCGCTTGTGCTCGATCATCTCGTCGACCTTGGTTTCGTAGAGCTTGGTCAGCTCCTGGATTTTTTCCTTGGTCTCGGTGGCGTCATCCTCGGTCATCACGCCGCCCTTCTGCTCGGTGTCGGCGATTTTGTTGGCGTCGCGACGGGCGTTTCGGATGCGGATCTTCACATCCTCCGCCAGCTGCTTGCACTGCGACACCATCTTCAGCCGGGTCTCCTGCGACATCGGCGGGAGCACGAGGCGCAGCTGTTTGCCGTCGCTGTGGGGCGTGAGGTTGATCTTGCTGTCGTTGATCGCTTTCTCAATCGCCTTCAGATCGCCGGGAGCGAACGGTTTGATCAGGATCTGCGTTGCTTCGGGGATGTTGATCGCCGCGATGTTTCGGATGTCGGTGGGCGTGCCGTAGTAGTCGACCTTGATGTTCTCCACCAGCGCGGGCGAGGCGCGGCCGGTGCGGATGCCGCGCAGCTCGTGCCGCAGGTGCTCGGCGGATTTTTCCATGTGCTCTTCGCAGTCGAACAGGATGTCATCCGCTGGCATAGAAACCTCTGGGATTTCCGATTTTTGATTCTCGATTTTTGATCGGGGATTGTACTCGAAACGCTTAGCTTGGGCTGATCTTTGTTCCGACCTTTTCGCCGCGGATGACGCGGGCGATGTTGCCAGGGGTTTTCAGGTTGAAGACGACCAGCGGGATCTTCTGCTCCATGCAGAGGGTGATCGCGGTGAGGTCCATCACCCGCAGCTGCTCGCGGTGGACCTGCTCGAAGCTCACGTCGCGGTAGAGCTTCGCATTCGGGTCCTTCTTTGGATCGGCGGAATAAATGCCATCGACCTTGGTCGCCTTGAGAAGCACATCAGCCTGGATTTCGGTGGCGCGGAGGGCGGCGCAGGTGTCGGTGGTGAAGAAGGGATTGCCGGTGCCGGCGGCGAGGATCACCGCGCGGTTTTTTTCCAGGTGGCGAACGGCGCGCCGGCGAATGAAAGGCTCGCAGACGTTGTAGACGCTGATGGCGGAGAGCACGCGCGTGGGCTGCCCGAACTTTTCCATGGTCTCCTGCAGCGCCAGCGCGTTGAGGACGGTGGCCAGCATGCCCATGTAGTCGGCGGTGGCGCGGGGGATGTGCCCATCTTCGGCGAAGGTGGCGCCGCGGATGAAGTTGCCGCCGCCGACCACCACCGCAAGTTGAACGCCCATCTGGGCGACTTCGACGCACTGGCGGGCAATGGCCTCGAGCTGCTCGGCCTCGATCCCGAACCCGCCCTCATGGCAGAATCCCTCTCCGCTGATCTTGAGCAGAACGCGCTGGTAAACGGCGCCGCCGGTTAGCGTCATGGTGGGCGGCATTATAGCGAGGCCCGACCGCTTGTCGCTGGAGGCGAAGGCGGCGCGGCTCGCGGCGGGGCTATTGTGGGGCTCGGGCACGGGCCGATAATCGATTTGCGTGAGTACCGTGCTGATCGGCTATCGCGGCAGCGGCAAGACGACGATCGGGCGGAAGCTCGCCGACCGGCTTTGGCAGAAGTTTGTCGACAGTGATGAGATGATCGTGCGCGCCGCCGGCAAAAGCATCCGGGAGATTTTCGAATCGGATTCCGAGGCGAAGTTTCGCGAACTGGAATCTTCGCTCGTACGCGATCTGTGCCAGCTGGGCGATCAGGTGATCGCGCTGGGCGGGGGCGCGCTCGAACGCGAGGAGAATCGGGCAGTGCTGAAAGACTCGGGGCACAAGGTGATCTACCTGAAGTGCGAGCCGGAGGAACTACTCCGCCGGATCGGATCTGATCCGCAAACGCAGGATGCGCGGCCGAACTTGACCTCACTTGGCGGAGGGATTGAGGAGATCGAGATGATGCTGCAGCGCCGCGAGCCGCTTTACCGAGCGGCGATGAGTGCTGAACTGGATGTGACCCACCTGAGCCCCGATGAGGCCGTGGTCTATATCGTGAGGCTAATGTGATGGTCTCATTTCGGTTGCGCCGTTGCGTATTGCTCGATGTGCGATGAACCACTTCGTCTACATCTTCTTCATCTTTGCCCTGGGCGCGTGCGTCGGGAGTTTCCTGAACGTGGTCGTCTGGCGTCTGCCGCGCGGCGAGTCGCTGGTTACGCCGCCTTCGCACTGCCCGAAGTGCAATGCGCTGCTGAAGTGGTACGACAATATTCCGATTCTCGGCTGGCTGAAGCTCGGCGGGAGATGCCGCTACTGCAGGGAGCCGATTTCGCCGCGCTACCCGATCGTCGAGGCGGTGACCGGGGCGCTGCTTGTTTTGTATTTCGTGCTGTTCTTCATTTTCGACGTCGGCCCGTGCCGGTGGCATCCGTCGCCGATGGGAGAGCACACGATGCGCGCGGCGCACGCGCCGCTGTCGATTGCGGAAGATTGGCCGATCTACGCCCTCTACATGTTTACCGTTTGCGGCCTGCTGGCGGCGAGCCTGGTCGACGCCGAGCAGTTCGTCATTCCAGTGCAGATCCCATGGCTGATCGCGGCTGTGGGGATCGTCTTCCATGCCCTGCTGGATCATCCCACGAGAGCGGGTGCGCTCAACCTGGTGGATGAGCGCGGGAATCCGTCGGCGCTCAACGCGATCGCGGCGGGCGCGGCCGTCGGGCTGCTGGTGAGCGTTGTCCTGTGGTTGGCGGACTGGGTCCCGACGAGCTTTGCGGAGGGCGAGCCGCTGATGGACCTCGATCGCGACGCGGCGGAGGCCGAGCGGCAGGCCGCGAGACGCGCCGGGCGGGAGATGGCTCCGTTGCCCCCGCAGTACACCAGCAGGCAGGTGCGGGCAGAGATCGGGAAGGAGATCGTCTTCCTTCTGCCGCCGATGATGCTGGCGGTGGCGTGGTTCTTACTGACGCGAATCGAGCCGCTCAGGGGGTGGTGGGACCGCATCATCGATCACGACTGGGCTACCGGCCTGCTCGGTGCGGTATTCGGGGCGCTGGTGGGCGGCTTCGTGGTCTGGGTAACGCGCATCCTGGGGACGCTGGGCTTCGGACGGCTGGCGATGGGGCTGGGGGACGTGCACCTGATGTTCGGCGTCGGCGCGGTGATCGGGGCGGGCGGCGCGACGGCCGCGTTTTTCCTGGCGCCGTTCTTCGGTATCGCGATCGCGATTTACATGCTGCTCACCGGGACGCGCCGCGAGCTGCCGTACGGTCCATATCTGAGTTTGGGCACGGCGGCGGTCATGCTATTTTATGGTCCAATCGCCGACTACCTGAGACCGGGGATGGGCGGACTGGTGGAGTTGATCGGTGGCTGGGCCGGCGCGGGGGGCTGAGGGGCGTTGGATTCCGAATTGAGGACGGCATGGGCAACCTTTGGCTGAGGATCAGGATCTGGACAAAGATCAGTCTCTTTGCGCTGCTGGCGATCTACGTGCTGTTCTTCGTCTACAACAACAGCTCAAAGCCGGTAACGCCGTGGTTCTGGTTCGGGCGGGCGTCCGAGACGAGCGTGCTGGTCGTGGTTCTGTCGGCCTTCCTCACGGGGGTCGTGGTAACGATCCTGGTGAGCACGACGTTCAAGACACTTCAGCAGGTGCGCGACCTGCGCCGGCGCAACCGCACGGAGCGGCTGGAGAGCGAGATGGCGGAGATGCGCTCCAAGGCGGGGATGCTGAGGAGCAAGGCGGGAACCGCTGACGAAGCGTCGACGCCGGAAGCTTAACGCCGCGGCGCAGCGACTATCTCACTCCTGCGGCGGCCGTGACTTGACGGCGCGGCGAATTTCCCTACATTTTTGGCGGTCCAACGCTCGCGATGAAAGGAATCGTCATGCGCATCTTACCTGGTGGGGTTCTCTGTGCCGCTGTTCTGTCGCTGCTTGCAACCGGATGCCAGAACAAGGTGGATGACGAGAACCACCGGTTGTGGCGTGAGAACCGCGACCTGCACACACAGAACGATTTGATGAGGATGCGGCCGCCCGCGATGGTGGAGCGTCCGATGCCGCCGACGACAGCCCCTGCGCCGCGGGTGGCGGAGGTCGCGCCGACCCCGGAGCCGACGATCACGGGCGTGCCGACCGAATACAACGCCAGCCAGGGCACGATGACGGTCAATCTGGCGAGTGACGTCTATTTCGATGCGGGGCAGGCAACGATAAAGTCGGGAGTGCATTCAACGCTCGATCGGGTGGCGGCGGCGTTGAAGAAGGACTACTCCGGCAAGCAGGTGCGCGTGGAGGGGCACACCGACACGGATCCGATCAGGGTGAGCAAGTGGAAGAGCAACCAGGAGCTTTCCGAGGCCCGCGCGTCGGCGGTGAAGAAATACCTGGTGGATCACGGCGTGAATTCGGGAAACATCACGCCCATGGGTTATGGCGAGAGCCGGCCGCGAGGTCAGGACAAGGCGGCCAACCGGCGCGTGGAAATCGTGGTGCTGGTAAACGGCGGCGGGGCGCAAAACATGAGCAACAACAGCATGAACAAGTAGACGGGCGTTTGACTTGTCACGAATGAAGACGGGGCACCCCACGTGGGTGCCCCTTGCCATTATGTCGATCGCTATCGTGGATTACGGGATGGCGAACCTGCGCTCGGTGCAGAAGGCATTCGAGCAGGTGGGGACCCGCGCGCAGATCATCTCGCGTCCGGAGGAGATCGAGCGGGCGGACAAGATCGTGCTGCCGGGCGTGGGCGCGTTTCAGGATGCGGTTGCCACGCTGCGAAGCAGCGGGCTGGACGTGCCGATCCTGCGGCACATCGCGAAGGGCAAGCCATTCCTGGGGATCTGCCTCGGCCTGCAAATGCTATTCGACACCGGGTACGAAGATGGGGAGCATCGCGGGTTGGGCGTGCTGCGCGGGAAGTGTGTGCGGTTTGACGTCGACGACACAATGGGATTGAAGGTGCCGCACATGGGCTGGAACCAGTTGGAGGTGCTCCGGCGCTCGCCGATCCTGAAGGACCTCGCCGAGGGGTGCGGGGTTTACTTCGTGCACGGGTATCACGTGGTGCCGCAGGACGCTTCGGTGGTCGCGACGACGACCGATTACGGCCGGCCTTTTGTGAGCAGCATCTGGCGCGACAACATCGTGGCGACGCAGTTTCACCCGGAAAAGAGCCAGAAGGTGGGGCTGCAGATCCTGTCTAACTTTGCGGCGATGTAGCGGGCGCGACGACCGGGAAGCCGTGCTGAGACTGCGCGCCGGCGACGATGGACGTGTTGGCGACGGACGTTCGAACTCCGCGGACGATGATTCCGATGATCATGCCCAGCACGGTGAAGAACCCGATGAGCATCGAGTAGACGCTGGTGTTGAAACCGTGAGGCAGGCTTCCGCCGGTTACAGGACTGCCGCCCGACGGTGGGGCTGCACCGCCACCGGGGCCGGTGGCGTTGGGGATGGAGTCCTTGCACATCGGGCAGGCGCTGGCCACGACGGCGACGCTCAGCAGCAGGGCGACACTCAACAGCGGCATCCAACGTTTCATTTCTTCCTCGCTTTGCTCACGTTACCGGCCCATGCCAGGGGCGACCCGGTAGAGCATCCAGTAGATGATAACGCCGGTGACCGAAACGTAAAACCATAAAGGAAATGTAATCAGGCTGATTCGCCGGTGGCGCTCCCACTGGCGGCGGTAGGCCCGGAGCAGCGTCATCGCGATGAGCGGGAGAATGACGACGGCCAGGATGGTGTGCGAGATCAGGATTGAGAAGTAGATGGTGCGGAAGAGCCCGGGCGGCACGCCAAGCGACCTGGGGGCGGTTTGGGCGTGGTAAATCAGGTAGCAGGCGAGGAAGGCGGTGGAGGTCACCACCGCGCAGATCATCAGGGTCGCGTGCGACCGGACCTTCCTGAGCTTGATCAGGATGTAGCCGCTCAGCAGAAGGACGGCGCTGGTGGCGTTGAGGCTGGCGTTGAGGGCGGGGAAATCCTGGATCTTCACGGGAAGCGCCCTTGCTGCCTTGCCAGCGCGAGCGCGTCGGCCGCGAGTTTCTTCTCCGTCTCGTCGTCCTTGCTGCGATACACGCCGCGGACCCACCCTTCGCCATCGACGAGGAGCAGGAAGTCGGCGTGGAGAATGGGCTGGGTGGCGGTAGCAGGGACAGCGGAGATCTTCATTTCAGCGGCGGTGCTCAGCATTTGCTCCTGGGTGCCGGTGAGGAACATCCAGCGCCCTTGCTGGGCATTGAAACGCTGGGCGTACGCCTTCAAGACCGCGGGCGTGTCGCGCTGCGGATCGACGGTGAAGGAGACGAGACGGACTTCGCTGCCGTCGGTCGCTTTCTGCAGCGACTGGAAGCGGCGCGACATCATCGGGCAGTCGCCCGCGCACTGGGTGAAGATGAAAGCGGCGACCCAGGGCTTGCCGCGGAGTTGTGCGTCGGTCACCGGCCGGGCGTCCTGGTCGATCAGCGAGAATTGCGGGACATGAAACAGGCGCGGCAGCGCGTTTGCCGCCTCGTCGCGTTTGCGGGCCCACAGCCCGGTGCCGACCACGCCGACCATCACGACGATGAGCACGCTCCACAGAATTCCGGTGATGATCTTTTGCTTTCGATCCATGGCCTGGAGCTATTGTAGGTCAGCCGACGTGTGCCCGCTCGCGATGAAGCTCGCGAGGAGGAACAGGACGGCCGCGAAGGCGATGCTCACCGCGAAACACAGACCCAATCCCGGCAGTCGCTGGGCCGACACGTCCGCGCCGTAGAGCGCATGCTGTAAGCCGGCCAGCCCGTAGCTGAGGGGATTGCAGCGCATGATCCAGCCGATCCCGCTCCAGGCGTTCTGCGGCGGGAAGAGCGCACCCGAAAGGAACCACATCGGCATGAGGAACAGGTTCATGATGGCGTGGAACCCCTGCGTGGAACTCATGCGCCAGGCGATGCAGAAGCCGAGCGCGGTTAACGCAAAGGAAATGATCAGCATGAATGCGGCCGCGATGGGAAAGCCGGTGGCGTTGAGCTTCAGTCCGATCAGCGGGCCGAGCAGAAGAAAGATCAAGCCCTGGCCGAAGGCAAGCAGAGTGCCTCCCAGGACCTTGCCGAGCACGATCGCCATTCGGGGCACCGGCGCGACCAGGACGGATTGGAGAAAGCCCTCGCGGCGGTCTTCGATGATCGAGATCGTCGAGAAGATCGCGGTGAACAGCAGGATCATCAGGATCGTGCCGGGGAAGAAGAAGCGGAGGTAGTTATCTCCGCCAGGCAGGCCTTCCACCTTGAAGCTGCGGCCCATGCCGCCGCCAATGAGGAGCCAGAAGACGATCGGGGTGGCCAGGGCGCCGATGATCCGATTGCGCTGGCGGACGAACCGGACGAGTTCGCGCCGGCACAGCGACAGCGCCGGCAGCCAGAGGCCGCCGCAGCGCGCGACCGGGGCGGCGGGAGGGACATCGATGGCGAGCGGTGCGGTCATAAGGCAATCACGGGCTGGGATTCTATCCACGGCGCTGGTGAGCGCAAAGCCGTCCCCGACCGTGTGAACGGAGACAGCGCCGGCGATCGCGAGACGGGTGGGTTGATAGCGTGACGCAGGAGGGGTCTTCGCTGGCGAATTGCGGGGGAGCGGGATACCTTCGGACAAGCGTATGAGCGACCCCTCAGCGACAACCATTCCTGCTGAGCCGGCGGCGGCGGAGCCCCGCGCTGTGGAGCGTGGACAGCTTTCGCCGGCGATGCGGCAGTACCAGCAATTCAAAACGCAATACCCGGGTTACGTCCTGTTCTTTCGAATGGGCGATTTTTATGAGATGTTCTGGGAAGACGCGAAGCTGGCGGCGCAGACGCTGGGCGTGGCGCTGACCAGCCGGAGCCGGGGCGGGCTCGAGGCGGATGACGCGATTCCGATGGCAGGGGTGCCGTTCCACGCGGTGGAGAGTTACCTCAGCAGGATGATCGCGGCGGGGCACAAGGTGGCGATCTGCGAACAGACGGAAGATCCCGCGCTGGCGAAGGGATTGATCAAGCGCGAGGTGGTGCGGCTGATGACGCCGGGGACGCTCACGGATGAGCCGCTCCTGGACGGGAGGACGGAGAATTACCTGGCGGCGGTTGCGTTTCACGTGACCCGGGCACAGGGATATCGCGCGGGACTCGCGTGGGTGGAGCTCTCGACGGGCGCGTGCGTGGCGACGAGCGGCTCGGAGGGGCAGGTGCTGGACGAGATCGCGCGGTTGCGCCCGGCGGAGGTGCTGGTGCCGGAGCACGCGTCGGGGCGTCCGCATGAGATCGCGGAGCAGATCAAGAAGCTGGGGATTACCGCCGTGACGGCGCGCGCGGGTTGGCAGTTCACGCCGCACCATGCAGCCGAGCAGATCCAGCGGCAATGGCAGGTGAAGACGGCAGGTGGTTTCGGCTTCGCGGATGACGACCCCGGCGTCTTCGCGGCGGCGGCGGTGCTGAGTTATCTGGAGGAGACGCAGAAGAGCAATTTGGCGCATCTGCGTCCGTTGCGCCGGCACGACGCGGACGACTACCTGAGCATCGATCCGGCGAGCTGGCGCAGCCTGGAGATCGATCGGACGACGCGGGCCAACGGCACGGAGGGCTCGCTGCTGTCGGCGATCGACCGGACGCGCACCAGCATGGGGGGGCGGCTGCTGCGGCAGTGGCTGCGCATGCCGCTGCGTGATCTGGAGCATATCGAAGCGCGGCAGAATGCGATCGGGGCTTTTCTCCAATCGCCGGCGGCGCTGCGCGGGATCGTGGATTGCCTCGACGGAGTCTGCGACGTGGAGCGCATCGTCGGACGGTTGGCGGTGGCTCGGGTGGGCCCGAGGGACCTGGCATCGCTGTCCAGGTGTCTGGGCGCGCTTCCGGCGCTGCTGGAGAAGCTGGCAGCGATGGAGGGCGCGCAGGACGTGGCGCCGGAGTTGACGGCGCTGAAGCCTTTCTGCGAGGAGCAGGCGAAGTATCTTTCCGCGGCGATCCGGCCTGACCCCCAGCCGCACCTGCGCGAGGGGGAGGTGATCGCGGCGGGCTTCGATCCTGAGCTGGACCGGCTGCGCGACATCGGGACGAACAGCCAGCAGTGGCTGGCGAAATACCAGTCACGGCTGGCGAGCGTATCGGGGATATCCTCGCTGCGCGTCGGGTTCAACAAAGTCTTCGGCTACTACATCGAAGTGACCGACAGCCACCGGGAGAAGGTGCCGGCGGCGTGGTCGCGGCGGCAGACGGTGAAGAACGCCGAGCGCTACATCACCGACGAGCTCAAGCAATTCGAGGACGAGGCGCTGGGGGCGCGCGACAAGGCGATCGCACTGGAGCAGCGTCTGTTCGAGCAGATCCGCCAGGCGCTGCTGCCGCACGTGTCTTCGTTCCAGGAGCTCGGGTACGCGCTGGCGCGGATCGACGTGCTGTCGGCGCTGGCGGGATTGGCGCAGGAGCGGCGCTATTGCCGGCCCAAGATGGTCGAAGAGCGCGTGCTGGAGATCGTCGACGGGCGGCACCCCGTGCTCGAGCAGCAGTTGGGAAATGAATTTGTTTCAAACGACACGCGCTTTGGGACCGATGACTCGCTCGCGCTGATCACGGGGCCGAACATGGCCGGCAAGAGTACTTACATCCGGCAGGTGGCGCTGATCACGCTGCTGGGGCAACTGGGCAGTTATGTGCCGGCCAAGAGCGCGACCATCGGCCTGGCGGACCGGTTGTTCACGCGCGTCGGCGCCAGCGACGAGCTGCACCGCGGGCAGTCGACGTTCATGGTCGAGATGACGGAGACGGCCAACATTTTGAACAACGCGACGGACCGCAGCCTGGTGATCCTGGACGAGATCGGCCGGGGGACGAGCACGCTGGACGGGCTGAGCCTGGCGTGGGCGATCTGCGAGCACATCGCCGGCAACGTCCGCTGCCGGGCGCTTTTTGCGACGCACTACCACGAGTTGACGGACTTGGCGCAGCGGTTTCGCGGGGTGCGCAACCTCAACGTGGCGGTGCGCGAGTGGGAAGACCAGGTGGTCTTTCTACACCGCATCGTCGAAGGCGGAACGGACCGTTCGTACGGCATTCATGTCGCGCGGCTGGCGGGAGTGCCGCGGTCGGTGCTCGATCGGGCGCGGCAACTGCTTTCGGAGCTGGCGGTGCATCACGTCGGCCACAGCCGCAGCGCGAAGAACCGCCGAACCGAGGACGATGCGCAGCTGCCGCTGTTCAGCGACCCCGCGAAGGAGCTGGCGAGCGCTCTGGCGGGCATCGACGTGCAAAAGCTGACACCGATCGCGGCCTTCGAGTTGATCCGGGAGTGGAAGGAGAAACTGGGGCGGTAACGCGGGGCGAACCGGCTCATCGCGAATAGTCGAAGAACGTAAGAGTTTCAAAGAAAGACTACCGCGAAAGGCACGAAGGCGCGAAGGGAAAAAGGAGGAAGTAGCCGCCTATGGATGGAAGGACGGAACGGCGGGGGTGAGGGCAAGCGGCGGATGCAATCAGTATGGGCGGGGCCGGCATCCCGGACCCCGCAAAAAGTATTTGACCGATCGTTCTAAAACACCGCGCCGCTTCTAACCGATCGAGCGCCCAAGCCGCCTGGAATCCGATGTTCCGCAGGGGACGTTGAGAATCCGAGGGTCCGGGTGGTTTGAAATCTGGCAAACGAACGATTGACTCCAGCAAAGAAGAATGTATAATGAATAATGTCTTTGGCCTGATGCCGGGACGTGTTGGGCGCTCTTTCAAAAGTGAATCGGATAAGGTCGCGAGGGTCGCGGTGGATCTATGTGCCGGGCTGCGAGCGTCCGTGGCGGGTATTTAGGAATGTGGCGCGGTAGCGAGGTCTTCATCGTCCACGAAAGCCCTCATAACCCCACCAAAGCCCTGCATGAAGATCGCCGAAGACCGCTAGAGTCCGGCGAAGACCACCTGGGCTGGCGGGAGCTGGGAGGTCGAAGTGAGGGGCGCTTGTTCGCCCCAACGGCTGGCGGTTGCAGGCGAGGTTTGATGTCTGGCCGGCTGAGCGAACTGTGGATGAACGAGCATCCCATACCCGGTTTTTTGCGCTCACGCGCTGGAAGGGGCGGGACCGATAACTTACAACGGGAAACTTGGAATCCCGTACAAAGGTTTCACGGATGAAACGCGTTTCGTGCCTCGTCTGCGTGCTGATCGCGCTGCTCCCGCTGGCGGGCCGAGCGGACCTCGCCTCGGACATCCGGCCGGTGCTCGAGGACAAGCTGCTGCGGCGGGCGACGGTCGGCATCGAGGTGACCCGCCTGGGCAAATCGAGCGAGAGCAGCGACATCGTCTACAAGCTGAACGCCGCACAGCGATTCATCCCCGCCAGCAACCTGAAGATGGTCACCACCTCGGCGGCCCTTGACCGGCTTGGCCCGGACTTCAAGTTTCGCACGCTCCTGATGTATGGCGACGGCGATCTGGTTCTCATCGGGGACGGCGATCCTTCGCTGGGCGACGCGGAGATGCTGAAAAAGCTCGGCTGGCGCTCGACCACCGTGTTCGAAAACTGGGCCGCATCGCTGAAGCAGCACAACGTCAGCAGCGTGCGAAAGGTGATCGTCGACGACAGCGTGTTCGACCAAACATTCGTCCACCCGCGCTGGCCGGCCGAACAGCAGCACAAGCGGTATGTCGCGGGGGTCGGCGGGGTGAGCTTCAACGCCAACTGCATCGACTTTTTTATTCGCATCACGACTCCCGGCGCGCTGGTCGGTTACGCGATGGACCCGCCGACGAGGTTCGTCGACGTGCGCAACTCGTGTATCACGGGACGTGAGAACGCGATCTGGCTTTCGCGCGAGCTCGGAGGAAACACGCTGGTCCTGCGCGGGGAGGCGCTGGCGAGCTCGCAGGCGCCGGTCTCGGTAACCGTACACGATCCATCGCTGTTCGCGGCGACGGTGCTGGCGGAGACGCTGTCGGCCAATGGCGTGCAGGTGAGCGGCGGGGCGGCCCGCGACCGGAGCATCCGCGAGGCGCGCGAGAAGGCCGGGGCCGCGGGGGCCGGGAAGTGGAAGTTGCTGGCGGCGCATGAGACGAAGCTGCCGGCGGTGCTGGCCCGGGCCAACAAGGACAGCATGAACCTGTACGCGGAGTCGCTGTGCAAGCGCCTGGCGTTTGCGCGAACGCATCAGAGCGGGTCGTGGGAGGACGGGACGAAGGCGGTGGGAGATTTTCTGAAACAGATCGGGGTGCCGGAATCGCAGTTCAACCTCGACGATGGGAGCGGGCTGTCGAAGGAGAACGGCATCAGCCCCCACGCGATGAGCAGCGTGCTGTCGTACGACTACTTCGGGAAGAACCGCGAGACATTCATTGGAAGCCTGTCGGTGGCGGGCGTGGACGGAACGCTGGAGGAGCGCTTCAAGGGGAGCGACCTCCGGCAGCGCGTGATCGGCAAGAGCGGGTTCGTGGAGGGGGTGAGCTCGCTGAGCGGTTACCTGAAGGCGCGGGACGGGCAGATGTATGTCTTCTCGATTCTGATGAATGGAATCCCTAAGCTGAGCAATTCGGGCGTGAAGGCGCTGCAGGAGAGAATTGTCCGCGCGATCGACAACCACGCGGCGGGCGTAGCGCGGGGCGGGGATTAGAATGGAATTAGAATACGTTCCTCTTGTCGTTGATGCATGAACCGCCGACTGATCGAACTGCTGCTTCTGCTTGCCATCGGGGGCTGCGCTCAATCCAGCGTCGATCAGAACGGGCCGCACCAGCGCGCTTCGTATGACCTGTCGGCCTGGACGTATCACGGGCAGCCCGCCCGCAAGATCACCACCCGCCATTACGCGATTTACACGACGATCACGGACGACGAGATCGTGGGCGCGGTGGCGCAGGTCGCCGAAGGCGCTCTGAGCCAGTACCACCGTCTGTCGCCGGAGGTGCCGCTTTCGGATCGCCCGATGCAGTGCTACCTGTTCAGTTACCGAAGCGAGTGGGCCCAATTTACGCGGAGCCGGACGGGCTCGGACGCGGCGGTCTACCTGCAGATCAACCGGGGCGGGTATACGGTCGGCGACTGGTACGTGGCGTATTTCATCGGCGACGTGCAGACGTATTCGGTGGCGTCGCACGAGGGGTGGCACCAATACGTCGCGCGGCATTTCCTGGATCGATTGCCGCCATTTCTGGAAGAGGGGTTGGCGTGCATGTTTGAGTATGTCCACTGGGACGGGGAGCTGCCGCGGTGGAACCTGAGCAGCAATCCAAGCCGGCTGGAAGGGCTTCGCAAGGCGGTGAAGGCGGGTGAGGTTTTCCCGCTGGAGCAGCTTGTGACGATGCACGCCGGGCAGGTGGTCGATCAGTCGCGCACGAGGGTGGAGGGGTTCTACGGGCAGGACTGGGCCTTCGCCCGATTCCTGTGGGAGGCGGACGGGGGCAGGTACCGGCCGGTGCTGGAGCGAATGCTGAAGGACGCCGCGGCGGGGACGCTGTACAGCCACACGTCGCCGCGTCCCGGATCGCGCCGGGCCTGGAACCCGAACTCGGCGAGGCCGATGCTCGAGCACTATCTTGGAATGGACTTCGAATCAATCCAGCGGCGGTATGATGAGTACGTCGCGAAGCTCGTGGGAAGCGTCCGCGAGCCATCGCCCCCCGCGTAGCGATTCATCCGTCGCCTATCTGCCTTGCCTCGCGGACATCACTCCATCAGTCGAACGCCGACGCAGTCGAAGTAAACGTGGACGCTCTAACCGTGCCGGAGGCGTTCTTCGGCAACTCCACCTGCTGCGGCGCCACCTTGAATCGGGAGGTGACGATGAAGCCCTCCACCCGGCAGCCGAGTTGTTTGAGCGAGCGGACGGTCAGGTGGTTGCAGTTGTTGGCGACGCTGTAGTGTTCGGTGTCCTTCACGTAGTTGGTGTCGTTGGTGGGGTTACGCACCGGTTTGCTCTGTCCGTTCTCGAAGCGCTCGTTCAAGCGCCCCACCAGTTCCTGCACCTGGGCGCGGGACGCATAGAACTTCTGCACTTTACCGGGCCCGTCAATCACAGGCATGGGGTGCGTCTCGCCCGACTCCTGGGTGATGAAACGCCGGCCGAAGGTGGATTGAAAGGACAAAAGCAATGCGCCGAGCGCATCGTTGGCGCCGCAGTGGTTCTCGGTGGCGTAGCCCCAGTCGCCAAAGGCGTACTCGACAAACTTGTTCTCTGCGACCGGGAGCATCAGGCTGGAATGGATGCCGTAATCAGCGACGTATACCGGAACGGGATCCACGGGCCTGGCCTGGGGATAGATCGTCTGGGCACAGCCGCCGATCAGGAACGACAACAGAATCAGTGCGGTTGTTCTCATCATTTGTCCGGACAAAGCAAAGGATTAAAGGTCAGGGATTAATGGAGACGGCCGGGGCCTGCCTCACGCTGTAGTCGTCGACCTCGAAGAAATCCGCCGGCGGAAAGTCACCCAGCCCCGCTACGAGGATTGCCGGAAAGGTGGTGCGGCTGACGTTATAGTCGCGCACATTCGCGTTGTAAAACCGCCGGGCGGCGGCGATGCGGTCCTCCGTGTTGACCAACTCCTGCTGCAGCGCGAGAAAATTCCCGGACGCCTTGAGCTGCGGATACGACTCGGCGACGGCAAGCAATTGGCGAGTCGCGCGAACGAGCTGCTGTTCGTCCCGCGATTGAGCGCCGACAGCGCCGGTATTTCCCACCGCGCGATTTCGGGCTTCGGTTACCGCCTCCAGCACGCCGCGCTCGTGGGCGGCGTAGCCTTTGACGGTATTGACGAGATTGGGGATCAGGTCGTATCGGCGGCGGAGCTGCACGTCGACGTTACCCCAACTCTCCCGAATGAGCTGCCTCAGGCGCACGAGTTTGTTGTACCACGTCAGCGGGAGCGCGATCGCGAGCAGCAGCACGACGGCGGCGACAATCAGGACGGGATTGAAATCCATCCTTTCCCCGCGGCGGCTACGAGGCCGGCGTTTTGTCTTTGCCCCAGATCCAGGCATCGAGACTGAATCGGCCGGGACCAACGAGGAATGTGACCAGGGCGAGACACAGGTAAAACACGTTTGGAGTAAACAGGCCGCCTTTGTCATGGGAGATGAAGCCCGTGACGGCGATCGTGAAGCTGACGAGCATGAGGGTTACGATGAAAGCGCTAAGGCGCGTCAGCAGACCGACGACGAGCAGTGCCCCGCAAAGGATCTCGGCGAAAGGCACGCTGTGCAGGTAGACGTTGCCGAACCAACCGGGCATCGAGCCGGGAACGCGCGACAGGTTGGCCCGCACCCAGCTGCCCAGGCCGGGGTCGACCAGCTTCCGGTAGCCGGCCAACACGAGGACGAAGCCGAGTGGCACCCGCGCCAGGAGCAGTCCCAGGCCGGCGGCAGCTTCGGATTTAAGCGGGTCCTTCATCGTCGTTCCCTGGGTTCAGTTACGTCCTATATCGGCCGGCGGATGCTCAACTCGCAAGTTTCTTTGCTGCGGCGCGCGGCGGCCTTGATGGCTTCGATGATGGCAGGACCGACGTTTTTGCCCTCGAGGTGGGTGATGGCGGCGTGGGTGGTTCCACCCGGGCTGGTGACCTTGCGGCGCAATTCCTGCGCCGTGTCCTGCGAGGCGGCCAGCATCTTCGCGGCCCCCAGCGCAGTCTTTGCCGACAGCTCGCGGGCCTGCTGCGGCGAGAGGCCGAGAGCGACGGCGGCGGCGATCATCTGCTCGACGAGAAAGAAAAAATAGGCCGGTCCGGAGCCGCTGACCGCGGTCACCGCGTCCATTTTGTCTTCCGCGACTTCGATGACGGACGCCGCGGACCGGAAGATCCGGCGCGCGATGGCGATGTCCTGATCCGAAGCGAATTTTCCGCGGCAGAGAGCGGCCATGCCTTCGCCGACGAGCATGGGCGTATTGGGCATGACGCGCACGACCCGCCAGTCGGCCGCGCTGCCCAGGTGTTGTTCGATGAAGCTCGTGCCGATGCCGGCGGCGATGGAGATCACGAGCGTTGAAGGATCCATCGCCGCGCCGATGCCGGCCAATGCCTCGGCCATCTGCTGCGGTTTCACGCTGAGGAGGATCGTGGCGGCGCCGCGGGCGGCCTCGACGTTGCTTTCGACGGCGCGAATCTTCAGCTCGTTTAAGAAGAGGTCGCGGCGCTGCGGTGAGACGTCGGCGGCGATGATTTGCTCGGCGCGGAAGACACCAGCGCCCAGGACGCCTCGGGCGATGGCCTCGGCCATGTTTCCGGCGCCGATGATCCCCAGCTCGTATTGCATGGGTTGATTGTGGTGGGGAGGGCCGGGGTGGTCAATTGGGATGGTTCGCCCTGCGGGTCCCGACGCATCGGATGCGGGCCGGATTGAAACGAGGGAAGGCGACTCTGGCGAAGTCGCGCCTAATGCCCTGCGGACCGCCAGACGCTTACGATGGTCGCCAATGCCGACGACAGCGTTCGGACGGGGTGACGGTCTACAACCTCCAGACTGCAGATGACGCTGAGCGTCTTGTTGAAGTCACGAGCGAACATGCTCGAAAAGCTGAGCAAGTTGCCAAGGAGGGTCGAACTCGAGGTCCGGTATTCATCCGTGACAAGGATACCCGTGAGCTCTTTAAAGTATTCCTTATTATATTTCTTGCTTGACTTGACGGCGGTCAATGGATGTAGTCTTCGTCTCGAAGTAGAAGTGGCCGAAGGACGGGGCCGTTCTTCGGGAGACCGGGCTTTAGGAAACTCATTTCTGAAGGGTTGGGGCAATGCCGCTCAAGCATTTCCTGCGCGCGCTTTTCGCGCGCCCCGTGGACCGTCTCGCCGCCGCCGCTCGCTTTGCCGTCGAGCCGTTGGAAAGACGGGTGCTCCTCACCGTCACGCCGACCGGCCTTCCCAACGTCAACGAAGGCTCAATCTATTCCCTCGGCTTCAGCACCGACTCCACCCAGCCGATCGACCATTGGACTGCCAACTGGAACGACGGGCAGCAGCCGTCCACCCTCTCCGGCAACAACCCCTCCGGCTCCCTCACCCACGTCTTCGCCGACGGCGCCGCCGCCGGCACCGTGCGCAGCGTCGCCGTCACCGCCACGTTTGTGGATTCCACCCTCGCGCCCGACAGCGCCACCAGG